>DASWPO010000132.1:0-3521 GCA_036404015.1 Bordetella sp.
ACCCTGGGGGCGCCTCTGTGACGGGCAGCCCGAAGGGCCGAGGGCCCGTCGTCTTGGGCCCGAGCCCGGCACAGCGAAGCCCCCAGGGTGTCGCCCCGCCGGCCGATGGACGGACCCAGAACGCAACCGCTTCCCAACAACCCAACATACAAGCGACAGGAACCCTAGATGATCCTTCTGCAACTCATCTACAGCGGCATCGCCCTGGGCATGATCTACGCGGTCATCGCCTTCGGCTACCAGCTCACCTTCGCCACGTCGGGCACGCTGAACTTCGGCCAGGGCGAAGCCCTGATGCTGGGCGCCCTGGTCGGCCTCACCCTGGTGGGCCTGGGCGTGAACTACTGGGTGATGATTCCCATCGCCTGCGCCTTCGGCTTCCTGCAAGGCGCCTTCGTCGAACGCATCGGCGTCAAGCCCGCGCTCAAGACGCGCTCGGAATTCGGCTGGATCATGGCCACGATCGCGCTGGGCATCATCTTTCGCAACGTGGCCGAAAACATCTGGGGCCACGACGCCCTGCGCTTTCCCTCGCCGCTGCCCGAAGCCCCCATCAAGCTTCTGGGCGCCAACGTGCTGCCCATGGAACTGCTGGTCGTGGGCGGCGCGCTGGCCATGATGCTGCTGGTCGAGCTCTTCAACCGCAAGTCCATCTACGGCAAGGCCTTCGTGGCCACCTCCACCGACCGCCCCGCGGCCGGCCTGATGGGTATCGACACCAACCTGGTGGTCACCTTTTCCTACGCCATGTCCTCGCTCACGGCCGCCTTCGCCGGCGTGCTGGTGGCGCCGCTCACGCTCACCGGCGCCGCCATGGGCGCGGTGCTGGGCCTGAAGGCCTTCGCGGTGGCCATCATCGGCGGCCTGTCCAGCGGCATGGGCGTGGTGGTGGGCGGCCTGATCCTGGGCATCGCCGAAACCACCACGGGCTTTTATCTTTCCACCGGATACAAGGATGTGCCCGGCCTGGTGCTGCTGCTGCTCGTGCTGGCCTTCAAGCCCGCCGGCCTCTTCGGCAAGACCGCCATCAAGAAAGTCTGACGGCACACCTCCTACAGGACATCCTGCATGACATCCACGATGACACCCCTGCGCGCCGTGCTGGCCCTCGCGGCCGTGCTGTGCCTGGCCGCAGCCCCCCTGACCATCGGCACCTATTACCTGCACCTGGTCGAAACCATCCTGATCTATGCCATCCTGCTCTTCGGACTGGACATCGTGGTGGGCTACACGGGCCAGGTATCCCTGGGCCACGCCGGCCTGTTCGGCATCGGCTCCTACGTGGTGGGCGTGCTGTTCCTCAAGCTGCACCTGCCTTTCTGGATCTCGCTGCCCTCGGCCATCGTCGTCGCGGCGGCGTTCGGCGCGGTGCTGGCCCTGCCCGCGCTGCGCGTCACCGGCCCCTATCTGGCCATGGTGACGCTGGCCTTCGGCACCATCATCCAGATCCTCATCAACGAGATGGACTTTCTCACGGCCGGCCCCCTGGGCATCAAGATTCCGCGGCCCAATTTCGCGGGCCATCCGTTCAACCGCCAGGAATACTTCTGGCTGGTTTCGGCGCTCCTGGCGCTGTCGCTCATCGTGGTGCACCGCGTGCTCAAGTCGCATCTCGGGCGGTCGTTCGAGGCGCTGCGCGACAGCCCCATCGCCTCCGACTGCATGGGCGTCTCGGTGTACCGGCACAAAGTCTATGCCTTCGTCATCAGCGCCGGCTTCGCCGGCCTGGCGGGCGGGCTGTACTCCTACTCCGAGCAGTACATCTCGCCCAACACCTACAACTTCGAACTGACCGTGCTGTTCCTGCTGGCCATCATCATGGGCGGGCGCAAGACGCGCAGCGGCGCCATCCTGGGCGCGGCCATCATCGTGCTGCTGCCCAAGATGCTCGACGACATCGACACCTTCCGCCTGATCGCGCTGGCCGTGGCCGTCGTGGTGAACGCGGGCTGCGCCCTGGCCATCGCGCGCGGCCGGGCGCCCGCCCGCCGCCTGGCCGTGCCCATGGCCGGCACCCTCCTGCTGGCGGCCGTCTCGTATTGGCTGGACTCGGTCACCGACTGGCGCCTGACCATCTTCGGCGTGATGATCCTCTTCGTCGTGTATTACCTGCCCGACGGCATCGTGGGCTTCGTGCGCGGCCAGCTGCTGCCGGCGCGCCGCGCCGCGCCGGCGGACCTGGACGCGGGCCTGCCGCCCGCCGAGGCCGTGCCGCCCGCCGCGCACGCGGGCGCCGATGGCGCCGAGCTGCTCAAGGTCGACGGCGTGCTGATGCAATTCGGCGGATTGAAGGCGCTCAACAAAGTCGACCTGCGCGTCAAGCGCGGCACCATACACGGCCTGATCGGCCCCAACGGCTCCGGCAAGAGCACCATGATGAACGTGCTCACCGGCATCTACGTGCCCACTGCAGGAGGCGTGACCTTCTCGGGCAACTCCCTGGTGGGCCTGCCGCCGGCGCGCATCGCCCTGTCGGGCGTGGCGCGCACCTTCCAGAACGTGCAGCTTTTCGGCGAGATGAACGCGCTCGAAAACATCCTGGTCGGCCTGCACCATACTTTCCACACCGGCTTCGCCGGCGTGGCCCTGCGCACGCCGCGCTGGCGGCGCGAAGAAAACGCGGCCCGCGCCCGCGCGCTGGCGCTGCTGGAATTCGTCGGCCTGCGGAACCTGGCCCTCGAAGAAGCGCGCAACCTGCCCTACGGCAAGCAGCGCCTGCTCGAGATCGCCCGCGCCCTGGCGCTCAATCCCAGCCTGCTGCTGCTCGACGAACCGGCCGCCGGCCTCACCGCCCCCGACATCGCCGAGCTGCTGGCCATCATCCGCAAGGTGCGCGACCACGGCATCACCCTGATCCTGATCGAACACCACATGGATGTGGTCATGAGCCTATGCGACACCGTCACGGTGCTGGATTTCGGCCAGAAGATCGCCGAGGGCGCGCCCGCCGCGGTGCAGGCGGACGAGAAGGTGATCGCCGCCTATCTCGGCGGCACCGTGGCGGAGGCCGCCTGAATGCTGCAAGTGGACAACCTCGTCGCCGGCTACGGCAAGGTGCAGGTGCTGCACGGCCTTTCCATGTCGGTGCCGCAAGGCCAGCTCGTGACCCTGATCGGCAGCAACGGCGCCGGCAAGACCACGACGCTGCGCGCCCTGTCCGGCATGATCCGCCCGGACTCCGGCAGCATCACCCTGGGCGGCCAGCAGATCGCCGGGCTGCCGTCGTACACCATCGCCCGGCGCGGCCTGGCGCATTCGCCCGAGGCCCGGCGGGTGTTCGCCACCCTGTCGGTGGCCGACAACCTGGTCATGGGCGCCTTACCGCGCCTGACCGGCAGCCGGCCCCGCGGCGACGTGGCCGCCGACCTCGATCGCATGTTCCAGCTGTTCCCTCGCTTGCAGGAACGCCGCACCCAACTGGCCGGCACCCTGTCGGGCGGCGAGCAGCAGATGCTCGCCATGGCCCGCGCCCTGATGCTGAACCCCGACGTGCTGCTGCTGGACGAGCCCAGCATGGGCCT
>DASWPO010000133.1:0-5222 GCA_036404015.1 Bordetella sp.
GCTGGCCGACGTGCAGCGCGTGTCCGAGACCTACCTGATCCGCGACAACCGCACGGCCGGCCGCTACCTGCCGACGGCCCAGCCCGTGCGCGCGCCGCTCAACACCCGCGTCGACCTGGCGCAGGTACTGGACAGCTACCAGGGCAGCGCCGATTTCACCGCCGTGCCCGCCTTCGATTCGACGCCCGACAATATCGACCAGCTGACCCAGCGCTTCACGCTGGACCTGCCCAACGGACCGATCCAGCTCGCCCTGCTGCCCAAGCCCACGCGCGGCAAGCGCGTGCAGGCGCGGCTGCTGCTGCAATACGGCGATGCCGCCGCGCTGCGCGGCCAGCGCGTCGCGCTCGGCGTGGCCGACGACCTGATCATGCGAGGCACGCCCACGCTGACGCGCCAGGCCATCGAGGACAAGCTCGACCAGTTGCAGGCCGACGTCTCGGTCGACGGCTCGGGCACCGACCTGGTGCTCAGCCTGTCCACTACCCGCGACAACCTGCCCGCGCTCATCGGCCTGATGCTGGACGTGCTGCGCAATGCCGACTATCCCGAGGCAGAACTGGCCGAATACAAGCGCCAGGCCATCGGCTCCATCCAGAGCGCGATGACCGAGCCTTCCGCCCTGGCGGCGCGCGCCCTGGGCCGCCAGGCCAACCCCTGGCCGGCCGACGACGTGCGCTACACGCCCAGCTTCGAGGAGTCCCTGGCCGCGCTGCAAGCGCTGACCCGCGACCAGGTGCTCGCGGCGCACGACCGCTTCTACGGCGCCGGCCGCCTCTTTTTCTCGGCCGTGGGCGACTTCGACCCGGCCGCCACGCAATCCGCCCTGACCCAGGGCCTCAAGGGCTGGCGGCAAGCCCCGGCCTATGCGCGCCTGGACAATCCGTACCGCGACATTCCCGCGCAGCACATCGAGATCAACACGCCCGACAAGGCCAACGCCATCTACCTGGCGCACGCGCCCCTGCGCCTGCAAGACACCGATCCCGACTACCCGGCCCTGTCGCTGGCCAATTTCCTGCTGGGCTCGTCCGAAACCTCGCGCCTATGGACCCGTATTCGTGACAAGGAAGGCCTGTCCTACACCGTGCGCAGCAGCCTGGCCGTCTCGTCCTTCGAGCCCTCGGCCACCTGGTCGATCTATGCCATCTATGCCCCGCAGAACAAGGCGCGCGTCGAGACGGCCATGAACGAAGAACTGGCCCGCGCCGTCCGCGACGGCTTCACCGCCGACGAAGTCCGCGACGGCATCGCCGCCCTGCTCAACTACCGCAAGCTGTCGCGCGCGCAGGACGAGGTACTGGCCGGCTCCTGGCTGGACTACATGCAGACCAACCGCACCTTCCAGCGCTCGGCCGACCTGGACGACAAGATCAAGGCGCTGACGCCCGACATGGTGAACGCCGCCGTGCGCAAATACCTGAAGCCCCAGGACTTCAGCACGGCCGAGGCGGGAGACTTCGCCAAGAAATAAGCCCTTCGATCGAAGGGCTTGGTCAGTGGCCTCTGTCGGAAGCGCTTGAGATCTGTGAGCCGAGGACCCCGGAGGGATCCGAAGCGCAACCCCCGGTGGGGGCGAGCATCGGAATTCCGCAGGGCAGACTCGGCGGCTCAAGAACCCAGATAGGGCTCAAGAACCCAACCGGATCAGGAGAAAAACTCCTTCACCCGGTCCGTCCACGACTTGCTCTGCGGCGAATGGCGATCGCCGCCATCGTTGAGCGAAGTCTCGAACTGCCGCAGGATGGCCTTCTGCTCGTCGTTCAGGCGCACCGGCGTCTCCACCAGCACATGGCAGTACAGGTCGCCCGGGTAGGCCGCGCGTATCCCGCGTATGCCCTTGCCGCGCAGGCGGAAGGTCTTGCCCGACTGGGTGCCTTCGGGGATGGTGATCTCGGCCTTGCCGCCCAGCGTGGGCACCTGCAGGTCGCCGCCCAGCGCCGCCGTGGTGAACGGGATGGTCAGCTCGCAATGCAGGTCGTCGCCGTCGCGCTGGAAGATCTTGTGCTGCTTGATGTGGATTTCCACATACAGGTCGCCCGGCGGCCCGCCGTTGAGGCCCGGCTCGCCATTGCCCGAAGAGCGGATGCGCATGCCGTCGTCGATGCCGGCGGGGATCTTCACCTGCAGGGTCTTGTTGCGGCGCACGCGGCCCACGCCTTCGCAAGCCGTGCAGGGATCGGAGATCTCCTTGCCGGTGCCGTGGCAGGTGGGACAGGTCTGCTGCACGCTGAAGAAGCCCTGCTGCATGCGCACCGCGCCCGAACCGTTGCAGGTGCGGCAAGTCTTGGGCGTGGTGCCGGGCTTGGCGCCGGAACCATGGCAGACGTCGCAGTTTTCCCAGCTGGGCACGCGGATTTCGGTATCGAAGCCGTGGGCGGCCTGCTCGAGCGTGATCTCCAGCGCATACTTCAGGTCGCCGCCGCGGTAGACCTGCGGACCGCCGCCGCCGCCACGCCGGCCGCCGCCACCTGCGCCGCCAAAAATCTCGCCGAAGATGTCGCCGAAGGCATCGGCAAAACCGCCGCCCATGCCGCCAGCCCCCGCCGCGCCCATGCCCGCGGCATTGGGGTCGACGCCGGCGTGGCCGTAGCGATCGTAGGCCGCGCGCTTCTGTTCGTCGCCCAGGATCTCGTAGGCCTCCTTGGCCTCCTTGAATTTTTCCTCGGCATCCTTGCTGCCCGGATTGCGGTCCGGGTGGTGCTTCATGGCCAGCTTGCGGTAGGCCTTCTTGAGCTCGTCGTCCGTGGCGTTCTTGGCCACGCCGAGAATTTCGTAGTAATCGCGTTTTGCCATGGTGGAAATGAGTGCTTTAGAAACCAGGCTACAGGAAACGCCCCCACGCCGCGCCTTCGGCTAGCTGCCCCCGAGGGGGACTTTTGCCTTGGGGCGGCCCGGCGGCAAAAATACGCTCGCCCGGCAGCCTGAAACGGCCCCGGGCGGCGCTGCTGCAGTGGGCAAAATCGCCCACCCTACATCACTGCTCGCGCTTGACTTCCTTGAAGTCGGCGTCGACCACGTTGTCGTCGGCCGGCTTCGCGTTGTCAGCCGCCTGCTGGGCCGCCGCCTGCTGATGAGCCTGGGCGTCGGCATACATCTTCTCGCCCAGCTTCTGAGAAGCCGTGCCCAGCACCTCGACCTTGGCATCGATCTCTTCCTTGGTGCCCGTCTTCAGCACCTCTTCGAGATCCTTGATGGCCGCCTCGATGGCTTCCTTCTCGGACGCGTCCAGCTTGTCGCCATACTCGGTCAACGACTTGCGGGTGGCGTGCACCAGGCCGTCGGCCTGGTTGCGGGCCAGGGCCAGCTCGGCCAGGCGGTGGTCTTCGACCGCGTTGGCTTCGGCGTCCTTGACCATGCGCTGGATCTCGTCTTCCGACAAACCCGAATTGGCCTTGATGGTGATCTTGTTTTCCTTGCCGGTGCCCTTGTCCTTGGCGGACACGTGCAGGATGCCGTTGGCGTCGATGTCGAAGGTGACCTCGATCTGCGGCAGGCCGCGCGCCGCCGGGGGAATGCCCTCGAGGTTGAACTCGCCCAGGGCCTTGTTGCCCGAGGCGATCTCACGCTCGCCCTGGAACACCTTGATCGTCACCGCCGGCTGGTTGTCGTCGGCGGTCGAGAACGTTTGCGAGAAACGCGTCGGGATCGTGGTGTTCTTCTGGATCATCTTGGTCATCACGCCGCCCAGGGTCTCGATGCCCAGCGACAGCGGGGTGACGTCGAGCAGCAGCACGTCCTTGCGGTCGCCCGACAGCACGGAGCCCTGGATGGCGGCGCCGGCGGCGACCGCTTCATCGGGGTTCACGTCCTTGCGCGGATCGCGGCCGAAGAACTCCTTGACCTTGTCCTGCACCTTGGGCATGCGGGTCATGCCGCCGACCAGGATCACGTCGTCGATGTCCGAAACCTTCACGCCGGCGTCCTTGATGGCCACGCGGCAAGGCTCGATGGTGCGCTCGATCAGCTCTTCGACCAGGGCTTCCAGCTTGGCGCGCGTGATCTTCAGGTTCAAGTGCTTGGGGCCCGAGGCGTCGGCCGTGATGTACGGCAGGTTGATCTCGGTCTGCTGGCTCGAGGACAGCTCGATCTTGGCCTTTTCGGCGGCTTCCTTCAGGCGCTGCAGGGCCAGCACGTCCTTGGACAGGTCGACGCCCGATTCCTTCTTGAACTCGGTGATGATGTATTCGATGATGCGCTGGTCGAAGTCTTCGCCGCCCAGGAAGGTGTCGCCGTTGGTCGACAGCACTTCGAACTGCATCTCGCCGTCGACGTCGGCGATTTCGATGATGGACACGTCGAAGGTGCCGCCGCCCAGGTCATAGACGGCGATCTTGCGGTCGCCCTTCTCGGCCTTGTCCAGGCCGAAGGCCAGCGCGGCCGCGGTGGGCTCGTTGATGATGCGCTTGACTTCCAGGCCGGCGATGCGGCCGGCGTCCTTGGTGGCCTGGCGCTGGCTGTCGTTGAAGTAGGCCGGGACGGTAATGACCGCTTCGGTCACTTCTTCGCCCAGATAGTCTTCAGCCGTCTTCTTCATCTTGCGCAGCACTTCGGCCGACACTTGCGGCGGCGCCAGCTTGCGGTCGCGCACCTGCACCCATGCGTCGCCATTGTCATTCTTGACGATGGCATAGGGCATCAGGTCGATGTCTTTCTGTACCGCTTTTTCGTCGAACTTGCGTCCGATCAGGCGCTTGACGGCGTACAGGGTGTTCTTGGGGTTGGTGACTGCCTGGCGCTTGGCCGGCGCGCCCACCAGCGTTTCACCGTCTTCCATATAGGCGACGATGGACGGCGTGGTGCGGGTGCCTTCGGCGTTTTCGATGATTTTGACCTGCGTACCTTCCATTACAGCCACGCAGCTGTTGGTGGTTCCGAGATCGATACCTATGATTTTGCCCATAATCCTTATTCCTGAAAAAATCAGAAAACTCTTTGATGACTAAATAGGTTGCAAGCAGGTTTTTTCAATACCCGCGATAGCCGCAATTTATAGTCGCCCGCGGCAGGGCGCACAAACGGCTTATTTCGGCGCCACGACGGTTACCAAAGCTGGCCGCAAAACCCGGTCGGAAATCAGGTAGCCTTTCTGCAGCGTCTGCAAAACGGTATTGGCCGGCTGCTCGGACGGCACCGACGCAATGGCCTGGTGCTTGTGCGGATCGAACTTTTCACCTTGCGGCGGCTGGATTTCCAGCAATTTGTGCCGTTCGAACGCACCG
>DASWPO010000134.1:0-4869 GCA_036404015.1 Bordetella sp.
CGCTCAATGCCGCCGCGATCCCGCGCGACCTGCTCGAGGCCGAACTCTTCGGCCACGAACGCGGCGCCTTCACCGGCGCCAACACGCTGCGCCGCGGCCGCTTCGAGGAGGCCCATGGCGGCACGCTGTTCCTCGACGAAATCGGCGACATGCCCATCGAGCTGCAGACGCGCCTGTTGCGCGTGCTGGCCGAAGGCAGCTTCTACCGCGTGGGCGGCTCGCAACCGGTGCGCGTGGACGTGCGCATCGTCGCCGCCACCCACCAGCCGCTGGAGCAACGCGTGGAGCAGGGCCTGTTCCGCGAAGACCTGTTCCACCGCCTGAACGTGATCCGCCTGCGCCTGCCGCCGTTGCGCGAGCGCATCGAGGACATTCCGGCGCTGGCCAACCATTTCCTGACCAACAGCGCCCGTTCGCTGGGGGTGCCCGTCAAGCGCCTGACGCCCGAAGCCATCGCCGTGCTCACGCGCTTCGACTTCCCCGGCAATGTGCGCCAGCTGGAAAACTTCTGCCATTGGCTCACCGTCATGGCGCCCGGCCAGACCATCGACCGCAACGACCTGCCGCCCGAAATCCGCGCGATCGAGCAGGGCGGCACGGCGCCGGGCAGCCTCTTCCGGCCCGTGGCGGCGCCGAGCGACACCGCGCCGGCCGGCATCGTCGCGCCCTCGGCCAGCGAGGGCGGCGCCGGCTCCTGGCAGGAAGCCCTGTTGCGCGACGCGCAGCGGCGGCTGGAGCGCGGCGAGCCGGCCGTCATGGCCACGCTCACGCGCCAGTTCGAGAAAATCCTGCTGCAGAGCGCGCTCGACGCCAGCCGCGGCCGCCGGGTCGAGGCCGCCTCGCGGCTGGGCATCGGCCGCAATACCATTACCCGCAAGCTGCGAGAACTCGGTATCGAAGACGAATAAGTCCCGGGCGGAGGGTTTGCGCGTTACCATTGTTACTTTTGTCACGAGTAGCGGATAGGAGCGCATGCATCTAGACATCGAGACCGTCCAGGTCGTCACCCTCTTTGTCACCTTTGTTTCAGGCTGGCTGCTGCTGTTCGCCTGGCTGCCGAACCGGCGCCTCACTTCGCTCGCGATGTGGGGGGCTGGCTGCATCACCGCGTCGAGCGGCGAGTTCCTCATGATCGAGCGCGAGAGCTTGTCCAGCTTTCTGTTCGTCGATCTTGCCGGGGCGCTGATCCTGCTGGGTTACGGCCTGATCTGGAGCGGCCTGCGCCAGTTCGCGGGCAATCCGGTGCTGGGCAAGCTGGTGGTGGGGCCGATATTGATCTGGCTCGTGGCCTGCCGCCTGGGGTGGCTGAGCCCGAACTCCGACGTCCACGTCATTGTCTTGCTGCTGAGCCTGGCGGCCTACCTCATTGCCGGCAGCTACGAGGCCTGGCGCAGCGATCCCGAAGTGGTCTCGCGCTGGCCGGCGGTGGTCTTTCTGCTGGCCAAGGCCATTGCCTACATGGCCGCCGCCGTGCTGCAGAACAGGCTGCCGCCGCCGCTCGGGCATGCCACCGAGGTGCCCTATTGGATCGTGTTCGTCTACTTCGGCTTCCTGCTGATCGTCTGTACCCTGATCTTCCTGGCCATCAGCATGGCCAAGGAACGCATTGAGCTCGACTATCGCCGCGCGTCGCAAATCGACTCGCTGACCGGCATTGCCAATCGCCGCGCTTTTTTCAACGTCGGCAACCGCTTGCTCCAGCGCACGCTGGCCGAGAAGAAAACCGTGGCCATCCTGCTGATGGACCTGGACGCCTTCAAGCGCGTCAATGACAACTACGGCCACCAGATCGGCGACCGGCTATTGCGCAATTTCAGCGAAGCGGTGCGCGCCACGCTGCGCAACGCCGACTATTTCGGCCGGCTGGGCGGGCAGGAATTCGCCTGCCTGCTGCCTGGCGTGGCCGAAGCCCAGGCCCACCTGGTCGCCGAGCGCATCCGCGTGGGATGCGAAGACCAGCGCGTCACGCGCGGCGGAGCCCGTTATATCGGCACCACGGTCAGCATCGGCATCGTGGTGGCCCATGCGCCCGGCTACTCCCTGGACATCCTGCTGGCCGATGCCAATCTTGCCCTGTACCAGGCCAAGGCCAAGGGGCGCAACCGCGTCGAACAGGTCAAGGCCTCCGGCGCGGTTCCGGACGAAGCGGATGAATCGCGCTATGTGCGCGACGGCAGCCTGCAGCACTAGCCGTGCAAGGGCCGCGTCGGCTTACGGCATGACGTCCGCGAGCCCCAGCAGGTGCTCGCAGAGCTTGGGCGACTTGAGCTTTTCCAGCCACCAGGCCAGGCCCGCGCCGGGCTGCCTGGCCTGCCAGGCATACACCACGTTCTCGTCCAGCGCGATGCCTTCTTCGGTGGCGCAGATCACCAGCTGCCCCCGGGCGATGTGCGCGGCGGCCAGCGTCAGCGGCAGGTAGCCGCAACCCAGCCCGCGCACCTGCGCCTCGACCTTGTCCTGCATGGTCGGCATGATGATCATGGATTGCTGCGTGAGCAGCCCGCGCGTGCGGGCCGGCAGGTCGCGCGAGGTATCGGCCACCACCACGGCGCAATGGGCCGCGATGTCCTCGGCCGTCAGGGCCCGCCGGGCCGACAGGGCGGCCAGCGGGTGGTGCGGCGCCACGCAGAAACCGAACTGCGTGCGCCCCATGGCCTGCGAACGGAAGGCGCCGGCCGGCGCGCCCGCCGCGTCGGCCCCGATGACCAGGTCGGCCCGGCCTGAGGCCAGGGCATCCCAGGTGCCGCTCAGCACCTCGGCGGAAAAGCGCAGCGTGGTGCCCGCGCCCACCTGGCGGAACGCCTCGATCAGGGCATAGAAGGGCCGCCAGGGCAGCACCGCGCTGACGGCGATGCGCAGCTCCACCTCCCAGCCCGTGGCCACGCGCTTGACGCGATAGGCCAGGTCGTCGAGCGATTGCAGCACGTGGCGGCCGTCGTGCAGCAGGGTCTCGCCGGCCTGGGTGAGCTGGGCCCGGTGGCCGCTGCGGTCGAACAGCAGCACGTCCAGCCCGTCTTCCAGCTTGCGCACGGCATAGGTGACGGCCGAGGGCACCTTGCCCAGCTCCCGCGCCGCCCGGGCAAAGCTGCCGTGGCGGGCGATGGCGTCGACCATGGAAAGCAGTTCGGGCGTGATGGGCTGCTGCGACATGGAAATCTCCGGTGGAAACGGGCCCCGCGGGGGGCATGGCAGGCCGCGAAAGATCATTCTAATTATTTGAATGATCTCATCAAATCCGTTCGCCCTCAAGCCTGGGCCAAAAGCCCACAATACATCTCATCAGGCCAGCACAAAGAGCGATTCAAACCAGAGGCTCTCGTGCAAAACCGTTCACCGATATTCAAGGAGCTCACTATGCTTACTCTGCGCCCAGCCAATCAGCGCGGCCATGCCAACCACGGTTGGCTCGACAGCTATCACACCTTTTCGTTCGCCAACTACTTCGACCCCGGCCACATGGGTTTTGGCCCGCTGCGCGTGATCAATGACGACCGTATCGCCCCGGGACGCGGCTTCGGCACGCACGGCCATCGCGACATGGAAATCATCACCTATGTGCTCGACGGCGCCATCGCCCACAAGGACAGCATGGGCAGCGGCTCGACCATCGAGCCGGGCAATGTCCAGCGCATGAGCGCCGGCCGCGGCGTGCTGCATTCGGAGTTCAACCCGCAGGCCGACAAGGAAACGCACATGCTGCAGATCTGGATCGAACCCAATGTGGCCGGCATTACGCCCGAATACGAAGAGAAGACATTCTCCAATGACGAAAAGCGCGGCCGGCTGCGCCAGCTGGTTTCGCCCGACGGCGCCGACGGCTCGATGGTCATCCACCAGGATGTCCGCCTGTATGCCGGCCTGTTCGACGGCGCCGAGGCCGACACGCTGCCCCTGGCCCGCGGCCGCCACGCCTGGGTCCACGTGGCCCGCGGCAGCCTGACGGTCAACGGCCAGAAGCTGAACGAGGGCGACGCCCTGGCCATCAGCGACGACGCCGCGGTGCGGCTGGGCGAGGGCGCGGACGCCGAAGTGCTGGTGTTCGACCTGCCTTCGAACGAGAAGTAAATCGCAGCGACGCGATGGGTATCATGTGGGTAGCATGACGCCCATCGCTGCCCATCCAGGAGACAGGCATGTCCGAACTCAGTCCCGAAAGCGCCGTCGAGGCCATCGTCATCCCGCGCACCAGCGACATCGGCAATTTTGAAGTGCGGCGCGCGCTGCCTTCCATGCAGAAACGCACGGTGGGGCCATTCGTCTTCCTCGACGAAATGGGCCCGGCGGTGATTCCCGCCGGCATCGGCCTGGACGTGCGGCCGCACCCGCACATCGGCCTGGAAACCGTCACCTATCTGTTCGACGGATCGATCCTGCACCGCGACGGCCTGGGCAGCATCCAGCTCATCGAGCCCGGCGAGGTCAACTGGATGACCGCCGGCCGCGGCATCGTGCACTCCGAACGCTCCACGCCCGAAGCCCGCCGGGTCGACCAGCGCGTCTTCGGCCTGCAGATGTGGGTGGCCCTGCCGCACGACAAGGAAGAGATGGACCCCAGCTTTATCCACTATGGCCTGGATGCCCAGCCTGTGGTCGAAGGCGAGGGCGTCTGGGCCCGCGTGGTGGCCGGCTCGCTTTTTGGCCGGACCTCCGGGGTCAAGACCCAGTCGCCGCTCTTCTACGGCGACATCAAGCTCGAGCCGGGCGCCTCGGTGGTGCTGTCGGCCGAGCACGTCGAACGCGCCGCCTACCTGGCCGAAGGCACGGTCCAGGTGGAGGGGATCGATCACCCGCCCGGCCGCCTGCTGGCCTTTGCGCCCGGCCGACCCGTCACGCTTACCGCCGTCGCCGGCCCGGCGCGTTTTGCCGTGG
>DASWPO010000135.1:0-10354 GCA_036404015.1 Bordetella sp.
GCTCGGCCTGTTGCTGGGCGCGGATCTGCAGGCTCGCCTCGTCGAGCGTGAGCCCGCGGCGGTAGAGCGACTTGTAGGCCTCGCGCAAGGCCGAGATGGTGACCGCGCTGAAGCCGCGCCGCTTGAGGCCCTCGACGTTGATGCCGGCCGGCCGGCACGGGCCGTCGCTGCCCGAGGCCAGCATGAAGGGCGGGATGTCCTGTACCAGCGTCGTGCCGCCGCCCACCATGCAGTGCGCGCCGATCTTGCAGAACTGGTGCACGCCCGTCATGCCGCCGACGATGGCCCAATCGTGCACTTCGATGTGGCCGGCCAACTGCGCCGAGTTGGCCAGGATGGTGTTGCTGCCGATGTGGCAGTCGTGCGCAATGTGCACGTACGCCATGATCCAGTTGTCGCTGCCGACCGTGGTCTTGCCGCCGTCCTGCACCGTGCCGGTGTTGAAGGTGGTGAACTCGCGGACGGTGTTGCGGTCGCCGATGATGAGCTCGGTGGCCTCGCCCGCATACTTCTTGTCCTGCGGCATGCCGCCGATGGAGCAATAGCGGTAGAAGCGGTTGTCGCGGCCGATCGTGGTGATGCCGTCGATCACGCAGTGCGCGCCGATCTCGGTGCCGGCGCCGATGGTGACATCGGGCCCGATGATGCTGTAGGGGCCCACGCTCACCGAAGCGTCGAGCTTGGCGGCGGGGTCGACCAGGGCGGTAGAATGGATGTTTCCGGACATTAGCTTTCCAGGCTGCGAATGGCGCACATCAGCGAGGCTTCGGCCACTTCCTGGCCGTCGACCAGGGCGCGCCCCTTGTATTTGCAGATACTGCGGCTCAGGCGTTCGGCCTCGACCTCCAGGCGCAGCTGGTCGCCGGGCACGACGGGCCGGCGAAAGCGCGCACCGTCGACGCCCACCAGGTAGTAGGCCGTCTTGCTGCAATCGGCGAATGTCCCGCCGTCGCCGTTGGTAAACGAGAAAATGGCCGCGGCCTGCGCCATGGCTTCGATGATGAGCACGCCCGGCATCACGGGCAAATGCGGGAAGTGGCCGGTGAAGAACGGCTCGTTGATCGAGACGTTTTTGATGGCCACGATGGACTTGCCCGGCACCATTTCCAGAACGCGGTCGACGAGCAGCATCGGATACCGATGCGGCAACCGCTCCATAATCCCCTTGATGTCGAGTTCCATGTTGAGAGTTTTCCTGAAAACAAGTTCGAAATTTTATTGCGCCGCCGCAATGCGGCCACGCTGCCTGCGCCGCGGTCACGCCGCGTCGTCGGCGTTTTTCTTTTCCAGCGCCCGCACGCGCTTGCGCAAATCCGCCAGGTGGGGAACCACCGCAGCGTTTCGCTGCCATTGGGCATGTTCGGAGTAAGGATACACGGCCGTGTATTGGCCAGGCTTGTCGATGCTGGAGAAAATGCCCGTCCCGCCCGACACCACCACGTCGTCGGCGAGCGTGATGTGGCCCGCAATCGCCGAATGCCCGCCGATAATGCAGCGCTCGCCGATGACCGCCGAGCCGGCCACCGCCACGCAGCCCGCGATGGCGGTATGCGCCCCGACGCGCACGTTGTGGGCGATCATGATCAGGTTGTCGAGCTTGACGCCGTCGGCAATCAGGGTGTCCTCGAGGGCGCCGCGGTCAACGGTGGTATTGGCGCCGATTTCGACATCGTCGCCCACCCTGACGCCGCCCAGTTGGGGGATCTTGCCCCAGGCCCCCTTGGCCAGGGTAGCGTCCGGCGCGAAGCCGAAGCCATCGGCGCCCAGCACCACGCCGCTATGGAGAATGGCGCGGGCGCCCACGTGCACGCCGTGATAAATCGTAACGCGGGCATGCAGCAGGCAGTCCGGCCCCAATTGCGAGCCCTGGCCGATGATGCAAGCCGGCCCCAGCACGGTGCCGCGGCCGATGCGCGCGCCCGATTCGACCACGCAATGCGGGCCGACGCGCACGCCTTCTTCGAGATGGGCATCAGCCGCCACCACGGCGGTGGGATGCACGCCCGACGGCTCGAGCGGCCGGCGCGCAAGGTCGAACCACTGCGCCAGGCGGGCGTAGAGCAGATAGGGCTGGTCGCTGACCACCACCGCAAAGGGCAGCGGCGCATAGGGCTTGAGCAGCTCGACGGCCTGTTCCGGCACGATGACGGCGGCCGCCTTGGTGTCCAGCAGCTGCGACTGGTAGCGTTTATTGGTGAGAAAGCTGACTTCGTTGGGCCCGGCGCCCGACAAGGTGCCGATGCCGCAAACCTGGGGCAAGGCCTGCCCGGCCTGGCCCAGCGTTTCGATCCGCCATGCCAGGCCCTGCGTATTGGCGCCCGCCAGGAGTTTGTCGAGGCTGGGCGCGTGGGCGAGGTCCAACAAAACCGGCATGGCAAAAAAACCGAAATACGACCGCTATGCGATCAGTGCAGGCTTTGAATCACCTTGTCGGTGATGTCGATGCGCGGATTGACCGTGACCGCGTCCTGGACGATCAGGTCGTAGTTTTCCTGCTCGGCGATGCGCTTGATGGCATCGTTGGCCTTGGTGACGATGGACGAGAACTCTTCGTTGCGACGGCGGTTGAAGTCTTCCTGGAACTCGCGGCGCTTGCGCTGCAGGTCCATGTCGAGGTTGGAGAGCTCACGCTGGCGCGTGGTGCGGTCGGAGTCGGACAGCACGGGGCTGTCTTTTTCGAACTGGTCGGCCTTGGTGCGCAGGGTATTGGACAGGCGCGTCAGATCGGCGTCGCGCGACTTGAATTCGGCCTCGATCTTGCTTTGTGCGGCCTTGGCAGGGACCGATTCGCGCAGGATGCGCTCGGTGTTGACGAAACCGATCTTGGTGCCTTGCGAGGGAGCCGTGGCCGATTGAGCCTGGGCCGTGCCCAGGGCGGCCGAACCCATCAGCAACGCAGCGGCCAGGGCCATGGCGCTGCGGCGCACGATGCGGGATTGGGTCATACGTGCAAAGTCAGACATTGAAACTCTCACCTGAAGTACGTGCCGCGAGCGGCTAAAACATGAATCGAACCTGCCATTGGCAGTATTGTGCCATGCCCGAAGGCATGGCCTTTTAAGACGGATCAGAAGGCCGTGCCCACCTGGAATTGGAAGGCTTCCTTGTTGTCGCCCTGCTTGGCGTTGAGCGCATGGCCGAAAGACAATTGCAGCGGGCCCAGCGGCGACTGCCACGACAGGCCGACACCGGCGGAATAGCGCCAGCCGCAGGGGTCCACCACCTGGGTCGTGGCCGAGCCGCTGGAGCAGGTCAGGCTGCCCGTGGTCGAGACCTGGCCGCCGTCGAGGAACAGGAACCAGCGCAGGGTGCGGTCGTGGCTGGCGCCCGGGAACGGCAGGTACAGCTGTATGTTGGCGGCCAGCATGCGTTGACCACCGATATAGTCGCCGGTGAGCGTATCGCGCGGGCCCAGCGACGAGCTTTCGAAGCCGCGCACCGAACCCAGGCCGCCGCCGTAGACGTTCTTGATCACCGGGAAAATATTGCCGCCGTAGCTGTGGCCGTAGTTGGCCAGGCCGTTGAAGGCCAGGGTGTACGAGCGGTTGAGCGGGATGAAGTACTGCTGCTGCGCCGAGAACATGGTGTACTTCAGGTCCATCGTGCCGACGTCGGCGCGCAGCTTGGTGTACGACCCGCGGGTCGGCGCCAGCGCGCTGTCGCGGGTGTCCTTGGACCAGCCCGCGTTGAGAATGACCGTATTGGTCTTCTGGCCGTAGGCGTTGACGAAGTCGTCGTAGGCCTGCGGCGAGTCCGAGTACAGGCTGACGTCGTTGCGCTCGAGGTTCGCGCCCATGAAGATGCGGTCGGTCTCGGTAATGGGCACGCCGAAGCTCAGGCCCGCGCCGATCGTGCGCACCGCATAGTTGCCGGTGACGCCGACCCAGGGGCGGGTCAGGCGGTAGTAGAGCGACACCGTGCGGCTGATGCCGTCCTTGGTGAAGTACGGATCGGTCTGCTCGAGCACGGCCGAGGTCTGCACGTCGCTGGTGCCGACGTTGAACGACATGTTGGTGCCGCTGCCGAAGATGTTGTCCTGGCTGATGCCGGCCGAGAAAATGGCCTTGTCCGCCGAACCGTAGCCGATGCCCAGGTTGATGATGCCGGTGGGCTTTTCCTTGACGTTGACGTTGAGGTCGACCTGGTCGGGCGAGTTCGGGACGGGATCGGTCTTGATGTCGACGTCGGTGAAGTAGCCCAGGCGGTCGATGCGGTCGCGCGAGGTGCGGATTTCGCCCGCGTCGTACCAGGCGGCTTCCTGCTGGCGCATTTCGCGGCGGATGACCTCGTCGCGGGTGCGCGTGTTGCCGCCCATCTGGATGCGGCGCACATAGACGCGGCGGCTGGGATCGACGTAGAACGTGAGGTCGGCCTCGTGCTTCTCGCGGTCGAGCTGCGGGTTGGGGTTGACGTTGGCGAAGGCGTAGCCCAGTTCACCCAGGTAGTTGGTGATGGCCTTGGCCGAATTGTTGGCCTGCTCGGCGTTGAACACCGTGCCCGGCTTGATCTGCACCATCTTCTTGATTTCGTCGTCGAGGCCGAGCAGATTGCCGGCCAGCTTGACGTCGCGCACCTTGTAGGGCTCGCCTTCGTGGATGGTGACCGTGATGTAGATGCTCTGGCGATCGGGCGAGATGGTGACCTGCGGCGGATCGTTGGAGTACTCCAGATAGCCGCGGTTGAGGTAGAAGGAACGGATCTTGTCGATGTCGCCTTCGAGCTTTTCGCGCGAGTATTTATCGGTGTTGGTGTACCAGGTAAGCCAGCCCGGCGTGGTCATGTCGACTTCGTCGAGCAGCGTGCTCTCGGAGAAGGTCTTGTTGCCCACGAAGTGGATTTCGCGGATCTTGGCGACCTCGCCCTCGAAGATGTCGAAGGCGATGCCCACGCGGTTGCGCGGCAGCGGCGTCACCGTGGCGGTGACCTCGGTGCTGTACTTGCCCTTGCTAAGGTATTGCTGCTTGAGCTCGTTCTCGGCCTGGTCGAGCATGGACTGGTCGAAGATGCGGCCTTCGGCAAATCCCACCTTGGCCAGCGCGGAGACGATGTTCTTGGACTCGAACTCGCGCATGCCGGAGAAGGTGATCGATGCGACCGTGGGGCGTTCCTGCACGGCCACGATCACCACGTCGCCTTCGGTGCGGATCTGCACGTCGCTGAAGAAGTTGGAGCCGTACAGCCGGCGCACGGCCTCGGAGGCCTGGTCGTCCGTGAAGCGCTGGCCCACCTTGACGGGCATGAAGCCGAACACCGTGCCGGCGTCGACCCGCTGCAAGCCTTCGACACGGATGTCCTTGACGACGAAAGGTTCGAAAGCCAACGCCCACGTTGGTGCGAAAAGGATGACCGAAGTCAGCAAATACCTCAGCGACGATTGGAGCACTCGCTGAAACATTCGGCGAAAAGACATAAGCTGACGTATCCTTAGGTGGGCGGTAAACGGAGCATTTTATTCGATTCGCGCCTAGGTGAACAGGCGGGCGAAGTCATTGAACAGCGCGAGGCCCATCAAACAGGCCAATAAACCCATGCCGGCGCGCTGGCCGATCTCCATCCAGCGATCGGGCACCGGGCGTCCGCGCACGATTTCCAGCAGGTAATACAGCAGGTGGCCGCCATCGAGCATGGGGATGGGCAGCAGGTTGAGCACGCCCAGGCTGATGCTGATCAGCGCCAGGAACGCCACATAGGCCGCCAGCCCGATGCGGGCCGTCTGGCCGGCATAGTCGGCGATCGTCACCGGCCCGCTGATATTGCGCCAGGACACGTCGCCCACGACCATCCGGCCCATCATGCGCAAGGTCAGCCAGGCCGTGTCCCAGGTGCGCCGCGCGCCGCGGCCCACGCTGTCGAACACGCCGTACCGCACGGTGACCATGGGCAGGTCGCCGCCCAGCTGCACGCCGATGCGGCCCACCTGCCGGCCGTCGACCTGCTCGGCATGCGGCACCACGTGCAGGGAAATCGGCACGCCGCCGCGCATGACGGTCATGGGCAGCGGTTGGCCGGCGTGCTGCTGGATATAGCCGACCAGGGCGGAGGCGTCGAGCTGGCCGGCCAGCTCGCCCGCCGCCGTGATCAGGTCGCCGGCCTGCAGGCCGGCCGCCTCGCCGGCGCTGCCGGCAATGACCTGGCGCACGACCGGGCGCGGCTGCGCCAGGTGAAAGCCGGCCCAGGCCAGCGGATCGCCCTGCTCCGGGTCCATGTGGTTGCCTGAGGCCAGCACCAGCGTGCGCTGCAGCGCGCCGCCTTCGGCCGGCTGCACGTCCAGCACGGACTTGCCGCCCGAAGACAGCACATCGATCAGGTCCCAGCGCGCGTCGTCCCACGACTCCACGGCTTTCCCGTCGACCGCGATGATCCGGTCGCCCTGCCGGAAACCCGCCTGCTCGGCCGGGCTGCCGGCCGTGGGCTGGCCCAGGATGGGTGCCGGGACTTGCGCGCCGGCCATGTCCAGCGCGGCATAGAACACCACCGCCAGCACCAGGTTGAATACCGGCCCCGCGGCCACGATGGCCATGCGGCGCCATACCGACTGCTTATTGAAGGCGCGGGCAGCCTCGGCCTTGGAGGCGCCCGCCGGGGGATCGTCCTGCATCTTGACGTAGCCGCCCAGCGGAATGGCCGACACGGCCCATTCGGTGCCGTGCCTGTCGGTACGGCGCAGGAGCACCCGGCCGAACCCGATGGAAAAGCGCAGGACGCGCACGCCGCACAGGCGCGCCACGCCGTAATGGCCGAGTTCGTGGAAAGTGATGAGTATGCCCAGCGCAACGGCAAAGGCAACCAGGGTGAATAGCATGTATCACCAGTTTAGTCGGGTTTCGGGCAAAGGCCCTGCACGGTGGCGGCAACCACCTCAGGCCAGCCCCAGATCGCCTGCGTAAGCGCGTGCCGCGGCGTCCTGCGCCAGCACGTCTTGCAGCGAACCCAGCGTAGCAGATGGCTGCCCGGCCTGCCACTCGAGCGTGGCCTCGATGACGCGGGCGATCCAGGGATAAGGCAGGCGGCCGTCGAGAAAGGCCTGCACGGCCACTTCGTTGGCGGCATTGAGCGCGATGCAGGCGTCCTGCCCGGCCTTGAGCGCCTCGAACGACAGCCGCAGGCAGGGAAAGCGCGTGAAATCGGGCGCCTCGAAATCCAGGCGGCCCAGCCGGGCCAGGTCCAGCCCCCCTACTCCGCTGGCCAGGCGCTCGGGAAAGCCCAGGCCGTAGGAAATCGGGGTACGCATGTCGGGCTGGCCGAGCTGGGCCAGCACCGAGCCGTCCTCGTACTCGACCATGGAATGCACCACGCTCTGCGGATGCACCACCACGTCGATCCGCTCGGGCGGCATGGCGAATAACCAGTGCGCCTCGATCACCTCCAGGCCCTTGTTGAGCATGGTGGCCGAATCGACGGAGATCTTGCGGCCCATGCTCCAGTTGGGATGGGCGCAGGCCTGCTCGGGCGTGACGTCCTGCAGGTCTTCGAGGGCCGTGCGGCGGAACGGCCCGCCCGAGGCCGTCAGCAGCAGCCGGCGCACGCCCGCCGCCGGCTCGGCGGGCGCGCCGGCACGCCCGCCGGACGCGCCATGGTGCGGCAGGCACTGGAAGATGGCATTGTGTTCGCTGTCGATGGGCAGGAGTTCGGCGCCGCTGTCGCGCACGGCCTGCATGAACAGCGTGCCCGCGGCCACCAGGGCTTCCTTGTTGGCCAGCAGCACGCGCTTGCCGGCCCGGGCTGCCGCCAGGGCCGACGGCAGTCCGGCCGCCCCGACGATGGCCGCCATGACCATGTCGCAACCGGCCTCGGCCGCGGTCTCGGCCAGCGCCTGCGCGCCCACGCGGATCTCGGGCAAGGCCGCGCCGCGCCAGGCCGCCGTGAATCGCTCGCGCGCCGCATCGTCGGGCACCAGCACCACGGGCGCGCGGCAGGCCGCGGCTTGCTCGGCCAGGCTTTCCATGCGGCTATGCGCCGACAAGGCATGCACTTGCAGGCGCTCGGGGTGGCGCGCAATGACGTCCAGCGTGCTGCGTCCTACGGAACCCGTCGAGCCCAGCACGACGACGCGCTGCGGCCGACCTGACTGCGATATGTTCAAAACAGAGCTCCCGAAACGAGCAAGGCGATCGGCACGACCGGCAGAATGGCGTCGAGGCGGTCGTACACGCCGCCGTGGCCCGGCAGCAGCCCGCTGGAATCCTTGACGCCGGCGCGGCGCTTGAGCAGCGATTCGAACAAGTCGCCCATGATGGAGACGGCTCCCAGGAAGGCTGCGATGAGAATAGCGCCCCAGATCGACCAGCGGTCGACCAGCATGTAGCCGAAGGTGTCCGGCCACCAGGCGCCGACCAGGGTGACGACGACCGCGCCCACCAGGCCCGATAGGGCGCCCTCGACCGTCTTGCCCGGGCTCACGCGGGGCGCCAGCTTGCGGCGGCCGAATTTGCGCCCGCCGAAATAGGCGCAGATGTCCGCGGCCCAGACCAGGGCCAGCAGCGTCAGCACATACAGCGGCCCGAAGGCCAGATACATCACGGTCAGCACGGCCCAGGCCGTGACCGTGGCCAGCACCGCGAACGCCGACCAGCCCACGCTGGCGGGGGGGGCGTCGGAGCGGCCGCGCACCACGGCGATCACGGCCGGGATCAACCAGATCAGGCTGACGATGACCACCAGCACGCCGAAGGCCAGGAGCTCTTCAGGCAGCACGCCGCCCGTGGGCGCGCTCCAGACCCACGACAGGGCCAGCAGGAAGGCAAAGACGACGATGCCGATCACACGCGGCACGGCGGCCGGCACACGTGCCGGCAGCGTCAGGCGCAGCCATTCCCAGCAGGCGCAGGCCGCCGCCAGGGACAGCAGCGCCAGCATCCAGACGGGCTGCGGCGCCGCGATGGCGGCGGCGAGGACGATGAGCAGAACGACGGCGGTGATGATACGTTGGCCTAACATCGCAGGAAAGTCCGTGGTGATAGTCCGTGGGGGGGTATCAGCGCGTCGCCAGCACTTGCGCGCTGGTTCGGCCAAAACGGCGCTCGCGCCCGCTGTACCACGCGATGGCCTCTTCGAGATCGGCCCCGTCGAAGTCGGGCCAATAGGCATCGGTGAAATACAGTTCGGTGTAGGCGAGCTGCCAGATCATGAAATTGGAAATGCGCTGTTCGCCGCCGGTGCGGATGAACAGATCGGGCTCGGGCGCCCACGACATGGAGAGATGCTCGGCCAGCGCAGTCTCCTCGATTTGCTCGGGATGCCCGGCCAGGCCGGGGTTGGCGCGCAGCATGGCGCGCATGGCCTGCAGCACGTCCCAGCGGCCGCCATAGTTGGCCGCGATGGACAGGCACAGCTTGTCGTTGCACTCGGTGCGGGCCTCGGCCTGGTGGATCAGGTCCTGCAGGCGCGGCTCGAAGGGCGACAGATCGCCCACCACGCGCAGGCGCACACCCTGTTTTTCCAGCTTGCCGACTTCGCGCTCGAGCGAGCGCACGAACAGGCGCATCAGCAGCGAGACCTCGTCGGCCGGACGCCGCCAGTTTTCGGAACTGAAGGCGAACAGCGTGAGATAGCGCACGCCCAGGCGGCCGCAGCTCTCGACGGCGCGGCGCACGGCCTGCACGCCCTTGACGTGGCCGGCCGTGCGCGGCAGGTGCCGGCGCGTGGCCCAGCGGCCATTGCCATCCATGATGATGGCGATGTGCTGCGGCACACCGGAAACCTCCGGTACGACCTGGGTGGAACTGATGACCATGGGCGCGTCGAGTCGGACTGGCGTTGCGGCGGGCGCCGCCTACACCGTCATGATTTCGGCTTCTTTCTGGGCGATCAGCTTGTCGATGTCGGCAACGTAGCGATCGGTGAGCTTCTGCACGTCGTCCTGGGCCCGGCGTTCCTCGTCTTCGGAAATGACCTTGTCCTTGACCAGTTTCTTCAGGCCGTCGTTGGCTTCGCGGCGCAGGTTGCGCACGGCCACCTTGGCGTCCTCGCCTTCGCTGCGCGCCACCTTGGTGAGGTCGCGGCGACGCTCTTCGGTGAGCGCGGGCATGGGCACGCGGATGGTGTCGCCCAGCGCCATGGGGTTCAGGCCCAGGTCGGATTCACGGATGGCTTTCTCGATGGGGGCCAGCATGGACTTTTCGTAGGGCTGCACGCTGACCGTGCGGGCGTCGACCAGGGTCAGGTTGGCCACCTGGCCCACCGGCACGGGCGAACCGTAGTACTCGACGTGCACGTGGTCCAGGATGCTGGGGTGCGCGCGACCGGTGCGCAGCTTGCCCAGATTGGCCTTGAGGGTGTCCAGCGACTTGGTCATCCGGCTGTCGGCGGATTGACGGATATCTGCAACGCTCATGGAGATTTCCTTGTTTTATAC
>DASWPO010000136.1:0-3332 GCA_036404015.1 Bordetella sp.
ACCAAGAAGAAATAACGGCGCACGCAAGGACGAATCATGGACAAAAAAGTTTCCCGTTTGCGTCGTGCGGTTCCGACCCGCCGGAAGATCAACGAGTTGCGCGTTCACCGCCTCTCGGTCTTCCGCTAGAACCAGCACATCTACGCCAACATCATTTCGCCGGAAGGCGACCGTGTGCTGGTCAGCACCTCGACGCTGGAAGCCGAAGTGCGCGCCGAACTGGCCGGCAAGACCGGCCTGGGCGGCAACACCGCCGCTGCCGCATTGGTGGGCAAGCGCGTTGCCGAGAAGGCCAAGGCCGCCGGCATCGAGCTGGTTGCCTTCGACCGCTCGGGCTTCCGCTACCACGGCCGCGTCAAGGCCCTGGCCGACGCCGCCCGTGAAGCCGGCCTGAAGTTCTAAGCGAGGATCAGTCAAATGGCTAAGGTACAAAGCAAGAACGCCGCCGAGAAAGAAAACGACGACGGTCTGCGCGAAAAAATGATCGCGGTCAACCGCGTGAGCAAAGTCGTCAAGGGTGGTCGCACCATGAGCTTTGCCGCGCTGACCGTGGTCGGCGACGGCGACGGCCGCATCGGCATGGGCAAGGGCAAGGCGCGCGAAGTGCCGGTCTCGGTCCAGAAGGCGATGGAACAGGCTCGCCGCGGCATGTTCAAGGTTGCCCTGAAGAACGGCACGCTGCATCACACCGTGGTCGGCAAGCACGGCGCCTCGACGGTGCTGATCTCGCCCGCCGCCGAAGGTACCGGCGTGATCGCCGGCGGCCCGATGCGCGCCATCTTCGAAGTGATGGGCGTGCGTAACGTGGTTGCCAAGAGCCTCGGCTCGAGCAACCCCTACAACATGGTTCGCGCCACGCTCAACGGCCTGCGCGCTTCCATGACGCCGTCGGAAATTGCTGCCAAGCGCGGCAAGACCGTCGAAGAGATCCTGGGGTAAATCATGGCTCAGAAGCAGATCAAAGTCACCCTCGTGCGCTCCGTGATCGGCACCAAAGCCGACCACCGCGCCACGATCAAGGGCCTGGGCCTGGGCAAGGTCAATAGCAGCAAAGTACTGATCGACACCCCCGAGGTGCGCGGGATGATTCGCAAAGTGGATTATCTCGTCTCCGTCTCGGAAGTCTAAGGAACGGACATGCAACTCAATTCGCTCTCGCCCGCTCTGGGCAGCAAGCACGCCAAGCGCCGCGTCGGCCGTGGCATCGGTTCGGGTCTGGGCAAGACCGCCGGCCGTGGCCACAAGGGTCAGAAGTCGCGTTCGGGCGGCTTCCACAAGATTGGTTTCGAAGGCGGCCAGATGCCGCTGCAGCGTCGCCTGCCCAAGCGTGGCTTCACGCCCCTGGGTCAGCACCTGTACGCCCAGATCCGCCTGACGGACCTGCAGGACCTGCCCATCGACGAAATCGATGTGCAAGCCCTGAAGGCCGCCGGCGTGGTCGGCCAGCAAGTGCGCTATGCCAAGGTGATCAAGGCGGGCGAACTGTCGCGCAAGGTTGTCCTGCGCGGTATCGCTGCGACGGCCGGCGCTCGCGCCGTGATCGAAGCGGCCGGCGGTTCGATCGCTGAATAAGCAGAGGTGACGTGTGGCTAAAGCACAGGCTCCAGGCAAGTCCGGTACGCGATACGGCGATCTCAAGCGCCGTCTCGTGTTCCTGGTGCTCGCCCTGATCGTCTATCGCCTGGGCACGCACATTCCCGTTCCGGGCATCAATCCCGATGCGCTGTCGGACTTGTTCCGCCAGAACCAGGGCGGGATCCTCGGCCTGTTCAATATGTTCTCGGGCGGCGCGCTGTCGCGCTTCTCCGTGTTCGCCCTGGGGATCATGCCGTACATCTCCGCCTCCATCATCATGCAGCTGATGTCGGTGGTGATGCCCTCGCTGGAAGCCCTCAAGAAAGAGGGCGAGGCGGGCCGGCGCAAGATCACCCAGTACACCCGCTACGCCACGGTCCTGCTGGCGCTGGTGCAGGCGGTGGGCATCTCGGTCGCGCTGGAGTCGCAGCCCGGCCTGGTCATCGATCCGGGCATGGTGTTCCGCGTCACGACGGTGGTCACGCTGGTTACCGGCACCATGTTCGTCATGTGGCTGGGCGAGCAGATCACCGAGCGCGGCCTGGGCAACGGCATCTCGATCCTGATCTTCGGCGGTATCGTCGCGGGCTTGCCCACGTCGCTGGCCGGCCTGCTCGACCTGGTGCGCACCAACTCGATGTCCGTGCTGTCGGCGCTGTTCATCATCGCCCTGGTGGTGCTGGTGACGGCCTTCGTGGTGTTCGTCGAACGCGGCCAGCGCAAGATCACGGTGAACTACGCCAAGCGCCAGGTGGGCAACAAGGTGTACGGCGGCCAGAGCTCGCACCTGCCGCTCAAGCTGAACATGGCCGGGGTGATTCCGCCGATCTTCGCGTCGTCGATCATCCTGTTCCCGGCCACGATCACGAGCTGGTTCTCCAGCAGCGACAAGCTGGTGTGGCTGCGCGACCTGGCGGCTGCCCTGCAGCCCCGCCAGCCGCTCTACATCACCCTGTACTCGGTTGCGATCATCTTCTTCTGCTTCTTCTACACGGCCCTGGTGTTCAACAGCCGCGAAACGGCAGACAACCTGAAGAAGAGCGGTGCTTTCGTGCCCGGGATCCGTCCCGGTGAGCAAACGGCGCGCTACATCGACAAGATTCTGATGCGCCTGACTTTGGCCGGCGGCCTGTACATCACGCTGGTGTGCCTGCTGCCCGAGTTCCTGGTCATGCGCTGGAATGTCCCGTTTAATTTTGGTGGTACGTCTTTGTTGATTATTGTTGTTGTTACGATGGACTTCATGGCTCAGGTGCAAGCCTACATGATGTCTCACCAGTACGACTCGCTGCTCAAGAAGGCCAACTTCAAGGGTGCGGGCCTGCCGTTGCGATAAACAGAGAATAATGTCCAAGGACGACGTCATTCAGATGCAAGGTGAGGTTCTCGAGAACCTTCCCAACGCGACTTTTCGCGTCAAGCTTGAAAATGGCCACGTAGTACTGGGTCATATTTCCGGCAAGATGCGCATGCATTACATCCGGATCCTGCCTGGCGACAAGGTGACCGTCGAACTCACTCCGTACGATCTGAGCCGCGCGCGGATCGTGTTCAGAGCGAAGTGAACGGCTCGAGTGAACGCACGTCGTTCTGCCGGTTTTGAGTAGTCAAGGAGAAATCATGAAAGTGTCGGCATCGGTTAAGAAAATGTGTCGCAACTGCAAAGTCATACGCCGCAACGGAGTTGTGCGCGTCATCTGCACTGACCCTCGCCACAAGCAGCGTCAAGGCTAAAGCGGCATCGTCAGAAGCTAAGG
>DASWPO010000137.1:0-20480 GCA_036404015.1 Bordetella sp.
CGCTCCATCTCGCGCAGGCTGGTGCGGGCCCGTTCGTTCAGGGGCTGCGCGGCGTCGAGCACTTCCTTCATCGAGGCCAGCATGGCGCGGATGTCCTCGGGCGTGGCCTTGGACAGCAGCTTGGGCATGGCGCGCAGCGAACCGGCCGGGTCCAGCCGCATCACCATGGTCTGCTCGCGCATCAGTTCCTTGAAGCGCTCCAGCGAGGCGATGGCCTGGCCGTCCCGGGTGCGCAGGCGGCGGATGACGGCGAAGCTGCGCTCGTCCAGCCCGCCGTCCGCCCCTATCACATACAGCAGCATGCGGATGGCCGCGCGATGCAGGCCGCCGACCGGCACCAGCGCCAGCAGTTCGGTCTTGCGCTTGGCCATGAAGCTGCGGTGCTCGGGCGAGATGCCGGGGTGCCTGCGCGCCGGTCCGTCCTTGGCGCCCAGGCCGGCCCAGTCCTGCATCAGCGGCGAGCCGTAGAGGTTCATGAACAGCCGTTCCACCGCCGCGTCACGCGTTTCCTGGTAGCTGTTCAGGCTGGTTTCGATCCAGTCCGACATCATGTTCTGCGCGACGAGGAAGGGATTGTCGGCCGGCACGGGCTCGCGCTGTTCGCGCACGGCCTCGGCCAGCTGGGCCACCGGCGCGATCGCGGGATTCTGGTCGGAGATCAGCTCGTAGGGCAGGCGCAGCGGGTGCAGGCGCTGCATCCATTCGGCCGACTGCGGCGTGACCGCGGTACGCACCCAGGGCTGCACGAAGCTGCGGTACAGGCCCAGGTTGATCTGCGAGATGCGCGACACCGTGGCAAAGCGCTTGTCGTCTTCCGGGATCTGCTGGACGATGGTCCGCACGTCGTCCAGCGTGCGGTTCTCGACCGACATCACGTAGTCGCCGGCGGTCTCGGCGTTGGGCGTGTCGGCCGTGCGTTCGGCGAATTCGGCTTCATAGATGCCGGGAGGCAGCACGTCGATCATGTCGATGTTGCTGGCGAACTCCTGGTGTTCCTTGCGGGCCACGCTGCCCGACACGAAGATGCCCAGGTGGCCGATGCTTTCGTGCACGGCATAGACGATGGTCTGGCCGTGGGCCTGGATTTCCTCGTCGTTCTGGTAAAGGTCGGTGATCCAGCCCAGGGCCTGCGGCGGCGGGGTGATGTTGTCGCCCTTGGAGCAGAACACGATGATGGGCGACTGGATGTTGCGCAGGTCGATGCGGATGCCGTCGGAGGTCACCAGTCCGGCGGTGGCGAGCCGGTTGCCGACAAAGAGGTTGTCGACGATGTACTGGATCTCTGGGCCGTTCAGGTACACATGGCCGCCCCACCATTTCTCGAAGCCCAGGTAGCGCTGGGTTTCGGTGTCGATGTTGGCGTAGAGGTTGTACTGCTTGTCCCAAAGCGTGTTGGCCGGGTTGAGGCTTTCGAAGTTCTGCACCAGCCAGGCGCCGTCGAAGGTGCCGTTGCCCAGGTCGCTGGCCAGCGCGGTCATCCAGCTGCCGCCCAGCAGGCCGCCGGAATAGCGCATGGGGTTCATGCCGCGCCAGCCGGCCCAGTAGGACAGCGGCGCGCCGGCGATGATGATGGGGCCGAACAGCTCGGGCCGCATGGCGGCCGTCATCATGATCTGCCAGCCGGCCTGGCAGTTGGCCACCACCACCGGCTTGCCTTCGGCCTGGGGGTGCAGGGCAATGATCTCTTCGAGAAAGTGCGCTTCGGCGTGCATCACGTCTTCCACCGTCTGCGTGGCGGTGGGGCGCGGCAGGAAGCTGGCGAAGTAGCAGGGGTGGCCGGCGCGGATCGCCACGCCGATCTCGCTTTCGGGCTTGAAGCCGCCGATGCCCGGGCCGTGGCCGGCGCGCGGGTCCACCACCAGGAAGGGGCGCTTGATCGGGTCGATGACCACGCCTTCGGGCGGGATGATGCGCAGCAGGGCGTAGTTGACGGGGCGCTCGAAGCCGCGCCCGTCCAGGACGACTTCCGAATTCATGGACAGCACGTTCGGCGCCTTCTTGGCGATGTGCTGGCGGTACTGGTTGCCGCGTTGGCGCATCACGTCGGTGAACAGCACCCCGCGCTGCCAGGCGTCGACGCCGTATTGCCAGGCGGCCAGCCAGGGATTGAGCGTGGGATCGGCGTAGGGGGGCTGGTCCGGCGTGGTGGCGGACCGGGAATCGGGTGCTGCCATGGCAGTCTCCTGGGGATGGGCGGTCGGCCTGGGCAGGCCGTCTCCGCCGGCCGGAGCCGACGGGTGTTTACCCTATTACACCGCAACGGATGTTGCAACGCAACATCAAAAAATATTCATATAAATCAATAGGTTTTATAGGGCAGGAATTTGCCGCTCAGGATGATCCGCACGCGGTCGCCCTTGGGGTCGGCCTCGCGCGAGATATCCATCTTGAAGTCGATGGCGCTCATGATGCCGTCGCCGAACTCTTCGTGGATCAGGGCCTTGAAGGTGCTGCCGTACACGCTGACCAGCTCGTAGAAACGGTAGATGAGCGGGTCGGTGGGAACGGCCGTGGGCAGCGAGCCCTTGTAGGGCACCACCTGCAGCAGCGCGACGGCCTCCTTGGGCAGCTCGAGCAGCTTGCCGGCCGCCTTGGCCTGCTTCTCGGTCAGGGTCATCTGGCCGAGCAGGGCGGCCGTGGTCCATTCCTTGCTCTGGCCGACGGCGCGGGCCAGGTCTTCCCATTTGAGCTTCTTGGCGATCTTCTGGGCGACGACCAGTTCGGTCACGTCGTTGCGAGTCATCATGGCAAAGCCTCCGGGTGTTGGGAGAGGGGGAAACCGGCGGATCAGGCCTGCGCGATCCCGGCGGCCTGCAGCGCCGCGCGGGCCGGCGCGTCGCCGTCCGGCGAGACGGGGCGCGTGAGGTCCCACAGGAAGCGCACCCGAAAGCCCGCTTGCGCGGCATCCTGGGCCGTCCAGAGCACGCAGTAGTCGCGCGCCAGGCCGCAGACATGGACTTCGGCGATGCCGCGTTCGCGCAGCCAGCCGGCCAGGCCCGTGGCGGGGCGGATGCCGCCGGGGCCGTGGTTTTCACGGAAGGCGCTGTAGGAGTCCACCTGCGGGTTCGTGCCCTTGCGCAGGATCAGGTCGCAGGCGCTCCAGTCCACCTGGCCATGCAGCGCGGCGCCCGGCGTGCCTTGCACGCAATGATCGGGCCACAGGGTTTGCGGCTGGCCGTGCAGGGTGATGGCCTGGAACGGCGCGGCGCCGGCATGCCGGCTGGCGAAGGAGACGTGGTCGGCCGGATGCCAGTCCTGCGTGGCCACCACGGTGCGATAGCGGCGCGCGCGCAGCAGGGCGTCGATGTCGGCCACGATGGCGTCGCCCTCGTGGCAGGCCAGCGGACCGCCCGGCATGAAGTCCGGCTGCAGGTCCACCACGATCAGGGCGGTGTCGTCGGCAAAGGTGGACATGGGCGGACTCCTGGCGCGGCTCAAGCCGCGAGTTTCTTTTGCCAGAACAGGGCGCGGCCGTGCTCGTCCTGCAGCTGGTAGCCCTCGAAGCCCATCTTTTGATAGAGCGTCCTGGCCGGGATATTGCCTTCCAGCACTTCCAGCGTCAGCTTGCAGCAGCCCATGGCGCGGGCGCGGTCTTCGAGGGCGGCGAGCAACTTCTGCGCGACGCCCTGGCCTCGGAAGCGTTCGGACACCATGAAGTCGTGCAGATTCAGGAGCGGCTTGCAGGCGAAGGTGGAAAAGCCTTCCAGGTAGATGGCCAGGCCGGCCGGCTGGCCGTCGACGCGGGCCGCCAGCGCATGGGCCCAGGGGCGCGCCGCCAGCGAGGCGACGAGGTTGCCGCGGCTGAATTCGGACAGGGGCTCGTTGCCGCCCATGTCGCCGCTGGCGTATTCGTCGAGCAGGCCGACCACGATGCGGCCGTGTTCGGGGTTCTTGAAATCGATGTCGATGATGTCCAGCATATTGTGCGTGTCCTGAGGTGTTGCCCGTGCCGCCGGCCCGCGGGCCAGGCGAAACGCGCTGCCGGCCAGTATAGAGAGCCCCGCGCGGGCCCGGCTATTGGCGCCAGCCCTTATGATTGCACCATGACCCCCACGACCGCTTCCGCTTCGGCGCGTATCGCGCGCCGCCACCCCGACGAGCTCATCGTCGGCCTGGTGTCCGTTTCCGACCGCGCCTCGGCCGGCGTCTACGCCGACGAGGGCGTGCCGTCCCTGCAGGCATGGCTGGGCACGGCGCTGGCCTCGCCCTGGCAGGCCGTCGAGCGGCTGATTCCCGATGACGCGGCCGGCATCACCGCCGCGCTCATCGACCTGGTCGACCATTGCGGCTGCGATCTGGTGCTGACCACGGGCGGCACCGGCCCGGCGCGGCGCGACGTCACGCCCGAGGCCACGCTGGCCGCGGGCACGCGCGAGATGCCGGGCTTCGGCGAGCAGATGCGCCAGATCAGCCTGAAGTTCGTGCCCACGGCCATTCTTTCGCGCCAGGTGGCGGTGATCCGCGAAACCGCCAGCCATGCGGCGCTCATCATCAATCTGCCGGGCCAGCCCAAGGCCATCCGCGAGACGCTCGAAGGCCTGCGCGGCGGCGACGGCGCCGTGCAGGTGCCCGGCATCTTCGCCGCCGTGCCGTATTGCATCGACCTGATCGGCGGCCCGTATGCCGAGACCCGGCCCGAGGTGATCCAGGCCTTCCGGCCCAAGTCGGCCCGGCGCGGCGCCTAGCCAGGCCCGACGTGCGCGATCGCCGGCACTGGCTGACCCGCGAGCGCATCGTGCTTTACGGCACGCTGATGCTGGTGTTTTTCCTGGCGGCGGCCATCATGAACGTCAAGACCTCCCGGGATGGGTTGGTCGCCGGGACCCACCGGCCGCTGGGCTCGGATTTCATCGCGTTCTGGGGGGTCTCGCACCTGGCGTTGTCCGGCCATGCGGCATCGGCCTACGACTTCGACATGCGGGCCCTGACGCATGCCGAGCAGGTCGCCGTGCCCGCATCCGACGTCAGCTATCCCTGGAATTATCCGCCCGCCTTCGTCCTGCTGATTCTGCACTTGGCCCTGATGCCTTATTTCGTGGCCTTCTGGGTATTCATGGCGACCACGCTGGCCATGTACGTGCTGGCTTTCTGGCGCGCCGTGGGGCAGGGACTGGGCCTGTGGTGCCTGGCGATCTTTCCCGCCGCATGGATCAATTTCGGCGGCGGCCAGAACGGCTTTCTGACGGCCGCGCTGGCGGGCGGCGCCTTGCTGTGCCTGCCGCGCCGGCCGGTCATGTCCGGGGTGTTGATCGGGCTGCTCTCCATCAAGCCGCACCTGGCGGTGCTGTTTCCGCTCGCGCTGGTGGCCGCGGGGGCCTGGCGCACGATCGCCGTCGCGGCGGCTACGGGTCTTGCCGTCAATGCGCTGGGAACGGCCGTGCTGGGCACGGATGTGCTGTGGGCGTTCTGGCGCGGACTGGGGCACGCGCAGGGCATGCTGGCCGCCGGCGAGCGTTTTTACTGGACCAAGATACCCTCGGTCTTCGTCATGGTGCGCTCGCTGGGGGGCGCCGCGTCTCTCGCCTATGCCGTGCATGCCGCGGCGGCGGCCGTGGCGGCATGGGTGGTCTGGCGGGTCTGGCGCGCAAGCGGCGATTGGATGCTGCGCGGGGCCGCGCTGATGACCGCGACGTTTTTCATCAGCCCCTACGACTACAACTACGACCTGGTCTGGCTGGCCTTCCCCATCGCCTGGCTGGCGCTGGTGGCCCAGCGCGAGGGGTGGCGTGCGCTGGATCGGGAAATCCTCCTGGCGGTCGCGCTGTGGCCCTTGCTGTGGTTCTTCCCGGATTGGGCGTTCAAGGTGCAGCTCAGCCCGATCCCGCTGGCCGGGCTGCTGTGGGTCATCCGGCGCCGCGTTTCCTAGGCCGCCTTTTTCTGCTCGAGGTCGAGCTGGGCGCAGAGCGCGCCGTACAGCCGCTCGGCGTAATGCAGGGCGTGGGTGGTCTGCTGGTGCAGGCGCTGCTGCTCGTCCAGGCAGGTGTCGTACTTGGAGCGGGCCTGGATGTAGGTCAGCCCGGTATTGCGCAGGCTGCTGATGAAGGGCACCCGCGAGCGGCGCAGCTGGCGCAGGCCGCGCTCGCCCCGCTCGAACGCCCGGCGCGCCAGGGCCAGGCGGTCGGCCGCCTGGCGCAGGGCATCGCTGGGAGAAGTGGGGATCTTTGCCATGGCGAGGATTCTAGCCGGCGCGGGGCGGGCGCCATAGGCCCGGAATCGGCCGGAAATTCCCCTCAAATCGCCGCGCCGGCGGTTCTGCCCCGGCCAGCAACGTCTGCTCACAAGATCTTTCCCGCTTCGACCGGTAAAATCGGCGCTATATCGCGGATTCCTTTCACCATCCATTAAAAAACTGCCCCAGGAGATCCTTCCATGGCCCTCGTTTCCATGCGCCAGCTGCTCGACCATGCGGCCGAACACGGCTACGGCATTCCCGCCTTCAACGTTAACAACCTGGAACAAGTCCAGGCCATCATGGAGGCCGCCGCCGAGACCGACAGCCCGGTGATCATGCAGGCCTCGGCCGGGGCGCGCAAATATGCGGGCGAGGGCTTTCTCAAGCTGCTCATCCAGGCCGCCGTCCAGACGTATCCCCACATCCCCGTGGTGATGCACCAGGATCACGGCCAGTCGCCCGACGTGTGCCAGGGCGCCATCAACCTGGGCTTCTCCAGCGTGATGATGGACGGCTCCCTGATGTCGGACGGCAAGTCGGTCGCCAGCTACGACTACAACGTCGACGTCACCCGCAAGGTGGTCGACATGGCCCACAAGCTGGGCGTCACCGTCGAAGGCGAACTGGGCGTGCTGGGCTCGCTCGAAACCATGAAGGGCGACAAGGAAGACGGCCACGGCGCCGAGGGCACCATGACCCGCGAACAGCTGCTGACCGACGTCGAGCAGGCCGCCGACTTCGTCAAGCAGACCCAGTGCGACGCGCTGGCGATCGCGATCGGCACCTCGCACGGCGCCTACAAGTTCTCGAAGAAGCCGACGGGCGACATCCTGTCGATCCAGCGCATCAAGGAAATCCACGCGCGCATCCCCAACACCCACCTGGTGATGCACGGCTCGTCGTCGGTGCCGCAGGAGCTGCTGGCCGAGATCCGCCAGTTCGGCGGCGACATGAAGGAAACCTACGGCGTGCCGGTCGAGGAAATTCAGGAAGGCATCAAGTACGGGGTGCGCAAGATCAACATCGACACCGACATCCGCCTGGCCATGACCGCCGCCATCCGCCGTTTCTTCGCCGAAAACCCCGCCAAGTTCGACCCGCGCGAATACCTCAAGCCCGCCAAGGCCGCCGCCAAGGCAGTGTGCGTGGCCCGCTACCAGCAGTTCGGCACCGCCGGCAACGCCAGCAAGATCAAGGCCGTCTCCCTGGCGGACATGGCCGCGGACTACGCCTGCGGCAAGCTGGCCCAGGTCGTTCAGTAAACCGACGCGCAAGGGATTTAAAATCCCTTGCCACATTCCGGCCCCGAGCTCGTTGTGAGCCGGGGCCCGTTCTTTCCCAGATAGGCCTTTCCGTGACCAACGCCCTGCACCAATCCACCATCAAATCCCTGCCGCTGCTGGGCCGCGGCAAGGTGCGCGACATGTACGCCGTGGGCGACGACAAGCTGCTCATCGTCGCTTCCGACCGCATTTCCGCCTTCGACGTGATTCTCGACGACCCCATCCCGGGCAAGGGCCAGGTGCTCACCGAACTCACCGAATTCTGGCTGAAGAAGCTGGGCCACCTCATTCCCACGCACGTCACCGGCATCAAGCCCGAGGACGTGGTCGCGCCCGACGAAGTCGACCAGGTGCGCGGCCGCGCCATGGTGGTCAAGCGCTTGAAGCCCGTGCTGGTCGAGGCGGTGGCCCGCGGCTACCTGATCGGCTCGGGCTGGAAGGACTACCAGGAAACCGGCTCGATCTGCGGCATCCCGCTGCCGGCCGGCCTGAAGCAGGCCGGCAAGCTGCCCCAGCCCATCTTCACCCCGGCGGCCAAGGCCGAGTTCGGCATGCACGACGAAAACGTCGACTTCGCCCACGTGGTCAAGGAAGTCGGCCAGGAAATGGCCGAGAAGATCCGCGACATCACGATCAAGCTCTACGTCGAGGCCGCCGCGTTCGCGGCCACCAAGGGCATCATGATCGCCGACACCAAGTTCGAGTTCGGCCTGGACGAGCAGGGCACCCTGTACCTGATGGACGAGGTGCTCACCCCCGATTCGTCGCGTTTCTGGCCGGCCGACGGCTACCGCGAGGGCATCAGCCCGCCGTCGTTCGACAAGCAGTTCGTGCGCGACTGGCTCGAGACCCAGCCCTGGGGCAAGACCCCGCCCGCGCCGCGCCTGCCCAAGGACGTGCTCGAGAAGACGGCGGCCAAGTACCGCGAGGCGCTCGACCGTCTGACGGCCTGATCCGTCCCCGGCTTGAGTGGCAAGAATAGTCAAGGCATCCCGGCGCTCATTTAGTTGCAACAATTTCGCTTTGTTACCTATACTGCTTGTGCCTAAATATGGGAGAGCAGGACATGGTGATGGTGTTCCCCTTTTTGACCGGAGCCTTGGCCATCTGCTACGGGATGCTGGGCAAGCGGCCTGCCTGCTTCGTCCTGTGGCTGATCACGCTGGGTCTATTCGCGGGCTGGGCCTACCAGCATCTCGACGGCCCGTTGCCGCTGTCGCTGTGAAGGGGTAGGGGCCGGATGGCACTCTTTCTGCAAAACCCCGGGCACGGCTCGCGCCAGTTCAACGCCTTGCTGCTGTTCCTGATCTGCGCCAGCCTGGTCTTCTCGCTGGTGTGGCAGGGCCTGGCGGTGGACTATGCCTGCCCGATGTGCGCCTTGCAGCGCGTGGCGCTGGTGCTGGCCGGCGTGGGCCTGCTGCTCAACGTCCGCCTGGGCCCTTCGCCCTTGCACTACGCCATGACCATCGCCGCCGCCCTGGCCGGCGCCGCGATCTCCGGCTGGCTGGCCCTGCGGCCCGCCGACCTGGGGGCCCGGCTGCTTTTCGGCCTGCACTTGTACAGCTGGGCCTTCCTGGTCTTCGGCGCGCTGGTCGTGTTCTCGCTCCTGATGCTGGCGCTCGACCGCCGCTGGGGCGACAACGCGCTCAAGTGCCCCGTGTCGATGCTTGGCGCCGTGGTGATGGCCTTGTTCCTGGCGGCGGCGCTGGCCAGCGCCGCGGGCACCAGCCTCGACTGCGGCGTGGCCGCCTGTCTCAAGCAGCTTGCCTACGCGGCCCGCTAGCCCGCGCCCGCCGCGCCGGCGTCAGACCGTCGGCGAACTCATCCGCGGCGGCGCGTCCATCCTGACCTGGAACGCCATCCAGCAGACGCATACGCTCACCAGCCCCAGCGAGCCGCCGAACCAGCCCACGTACGCCACGCTCACGTGGTTGGCGATGAGGTTGCCCAGCAGGGCGCCCGTGCCGATCCCGATGTTGTAGATGCCCGAGAACAGCGACATGGCCAGGTCCGTGGCGTCCGAGGCCAGCCGCAGTATCCAGGCCTGCATGGCCAGGTTGAAGCAGATGATCGCGGCTCCCCACAGCAGGGCGTGCATCGACAGGACGGCCGGGCTGGCGGCGCTGGGCCGCAAGGTCAGCAGGCAGGCGGTCAGCACGGCCACCGTGGCCAGCAGGAAGCGCTTGGGCTGCCTGGCGTAGTGGCGATTGAAGAACATGGCCCCCGGAATGCCCGCGATACCGAAGAGCAGCAGCATGGCCGTGACGGCGTTGTCGCCGAGCTTGGCCACCTGGTAGACGAAGGGTTCGATATACGTGTAGGCGGTGAAGTGCGCCGAGATGGCGACCGCGGTCAGCACATACAGCAGGACCAGCGTGGGCCGGCGGAACAGGGACGGCAAGCTCGCGAGCGAGCCTGCGTTCTGGCTGGGCAGTTCGGGCAGGGTCGCGCGCAGGACCGCCAGGATGAGCGAGGCGACGACGGCGATGGCCAGGAAGGTCGTGCGCCAGCCCAGGACCTCGCCCACCACGCGTCCCAGCGGAATGCCCAGCACCATGGCCATCGAGGTGCCGGTGGCGATGAGGCCGAGCGCCAGGCCCTTGCGGCCTTCGGGCGCCATCCGCACCGCCAGGGCCACGGAAATCGACCAGAAGATCGCGTGCGCGCCGGCGATGCCCAGCCGGCCCAGCAGCAGCACCGGAAAGCTCCAGGCCACGCCCGCCAGGACGTGGCTGGCGATGAACAGCACGAACACCAGGGTCAGCAGCTTGCGGCGCTCGGCCTGGCCGGTCAGCAGCATGCCGGGCAGCGACAGCAGCGCCACGGCCCAGGCGTAGAGGGTCAGCATGAGGCCGACGTCGTTGGCCGGCATGTCGAAGCTCGCGCCGATGGCGTGCAGCAGGCCCACGGGAACGAATTCGCTGGTATTGAAAATGAACGCCGAGAACGCCAGGGCGATCACGCCCCACCAGCGGCGCTTCGGCGACGAAGCGGAGGTCATTTGAGTTTCTTGGGAAAAAAAGAGAAAGCACGAACCGTGCGGACGACGTTGCGCGGGTCCGCGGGGGTCAGGTGTCGGTCGGGATCGGCATGAAAATACCCATCAAGGGCGCGGGTCCGGGGCCGGGTATGAAACGCCGGCCGGAAAGCGGACTGGCCATGCAAAAAATTCTAGCACCGGGGCAAGGCCGCGCAGCGGCCCGCAAGCGAAAAATGCGGCGCTGCGCCACGGTTTTGGCGTTTTCGCCACAACCGGCGGTTCAGGCGGCCAGCAGGGGCCGCTTGGCGAGTTTTTCCAGCACGCGCACCGGCGCCAGTTCCGCATAGCCCAATGCCGCCAGCGGCAGCTGCCAGGTCTGCTCCAGCATGAACTGTCCGCCCATCGCCGCGTGCGGCACCTGGTCGGAGAAGCACACCCAGGTGCTGCCCGGCATGAAATCCACCTGCGTCCAGTCGCCCTCGCGCTGGTAGCGCTCGTCGCGCTTCATGGCGTCGTGCATCTGCAGCATCAGGTGGTCGTACTCGGTGCGGCGCCGCTTGGTGATGCCCGCCTTGTGCATGAGCCCGGCCAGCCAGGGGCGCCAGGGCTTGTTCATCCCGGGCAGGTAGTGCCGCGCCGATGCCTCGAACGAGCCGCCCACGCGCCAGGTGCGCGGCTCGTTGCGGGGGTTGATGTTGGTGAACACGCGCAGGATGCGCTCGCCGTGCAGCGGCCGCGAGGGAAAGGCATCGACGTGCAGCAGCCGGTCGTCCTTGCGCCACGAAGGGTGCCAGGTGCCGATGGCATGCAGGCGCAGGCTGGTGGCCGGCGAATGGCGGTGGTCGCGATAACCGGGGAACAGGGCATCGAGCAGGGCGCCGGTGGAATCCAGGTAGCGTTGCAGCACGTCCTGCACGCGGTCGCGCGCGGCGCCGGTCGCCACGGTGCCGGCCAGGCCCTTGGGCGTGAGGCTGATGTTCTTGCGCTTGGGGTCGGTGAGCGCCGGGTCGAGCAGGGCCTGTTCTGCCTCCGTCAGCGCGAAGCCCAGGTGCGGGAAATGCAGCACCTGCCCTTGTTCCAGCGCGTGCAGCGCCTGCGCCGACAGCCCCGCGGCGTCCGGCGAACGCCAGTCCCGCAGGGGCAGGTCGATGACCGTGGCGGACATGGAGGAGGCAGTCGGCGAGGCGGGAGCGCTCATGGCGGGTAAAATCCAGGGTTTTCCGGCGGGCGGCCCCGAGAGATGGCGCTGCCCAGGCAATTATCCGAACTTTACTCCATGGCTAAGACAGACTCGACGGCGCAAGACGCCACGCAGGAGGCCACTCCGGTGGTCGGCGTGATCATGGGCTCCTCCAGCGATTGGGACGTGATGCAGCACGCGGTCGCCATGCTGCGCGACTTCGGCGTGCCTTGCGAGGCCAAGGTCATCTCGGCGCACCGCATGCCGCAGGACATGGCCGATTATGGCGCGCAGGCCGCAGGCCGCGGCCTGCGCGCCATCATCGCCGGCGCCGGCGGCGCGGCCCACCTGCCCGGCATGATGGCGGCGCTGACCGAGGTGCCGGTGTTCGGCGTGCCGGTGCCGTCCAAATACCTGCGCGGCGAAGACTCGCTGCTGTCCATCGTGCAGATGCCCAAGGGCATCCCGGTGGCCACCTTCGCCATCGGCGAAGCCGGCGCGGCCAATGCCGCCCTGCACGTCATCGCCAACCTGGCCACCACCGACGATGCCTTGCGCCGCAGGCTGGCGGCCTTTCGCGCGAGCCAGACGCAGGCGGCGCGCGCCATGACGCTGCCCGGGGCCTGAATCATGCGTGATGTCGAACCCATCGCGCCCGGCGGCTGGCTGGGCCTTCTGGGCGGCGGCCAGCTGGGCCGCATGTTCTGCCACGCCGCGCAGAGCCTGGGCTACAAGGTCGCCGTGCTGGACCCGGCCGCCGACGGCCCCGCGGCCATGGTGGCCGACCGCCACATCCAGGCCGCCTATGACGATGCCGCCGGCCTGGCCGCATTGGCCGAACTCTGCCCGGCCGTGACCACCGAATTCGAGAACGTGCCGGCCGACAGCCTGCGCGCGCTGTCGACGCGCTGCCGCGTCAGCCCGGCGGCCGACGCCGTGGCCGTCGTGCAGGACCGCATCGCCGAAAAAACCTTCATCGCCTCGCAAGGCATCCCGGTGGCGCCGCATGCCGCCGTGCGCGGCGAGGCCGACCTGCGGGCCGCGCCCGACGCGCTCTTTCCCGGCATCCTCAAGGTGGCGCGGCTGGGCTACGACGGCAAGGGCCAGGCGCGCGTGCAGACCCGCGCCGAGGCGCTCGCCGCTTTCGCCGCATTCCAGGGCGTGCCCTGCGTGCTCGAGGCCCTGCTGCCGCTCGACTATGAAATCTCGGTCGTGCTGGCGCGCGGCTTCGACGGCGCCGACGTGGCCTATCCCGTGTCGCGCAATGCGCATCGCGACGGCATCCTGGCGGTCTCCACGGTGGCCGGCGACGACTGTCCTTCCCCGCATCGCGAGGCCGCCACGCGGGCGGCGCGCGCCATCGCGCAGGGCCTGGGCTACCACGGCGTGCTATGCGTGGAGTTCTTCGTGCTCGCCGACGGCCGCCTGCTGGTCAACGAGATCGCGCCGCGGCCGCACAACAGCGGCCACTACAGCATCGATGCCTGCGTCACCAGCCAGTTCGAGCAGCAGGCCCGCGTCATGGCCTGCCTGCCCCTGGGCAGCACGCGCGTGGTGGCGCCTTCGGTCATGCTCAACATCCTGGGCGACGTCTGGTTTCCCGCCGGCGCCGGGACGGCGCGCGAGCCCGACTGGCCGGCCGCGCTGGCCGCCTCGTCCAGCGCCAAGCTGCACCTGTATGGCAAGCGCGAGGCGCGCCGGGGCCGCAAGATGGGCCACATCACCATCGTGGGCGAGACGCTGGCCCAGGCCCAGGCCGATGCGGCCCGCGTGGCCGCGGCGCTGGGCATGGCCGCCCCGCAATGACGCGGATGAACGCCCCGGCCCCGCAGCCCTCCAGGCATGACATCGAGCAGGCGGCCCGCCGCCTGTTCGCGGGCCAGCTGGTGGCCTTTCCCACCGAGACCGTCTACGGCCTGGGCGGGGACGCCGAGAACCCGCAGGCCGTGGCGCGCATCTACGCCGCCAAGGGCCGTCCGGCCAACCATCCGGTCATCGTGCACCTGGCGCCCGAGGGCGATCCGGCCTATTGGGCCGCGCAAATACCGCCCGAGGCGCGCAAGCTCATGCAGGCCTTCTGGCCCGGGCCGCTCACGCTGATACTCAAGCGCGCGCCGCACATTCCCGACGCCGTCAGCGGCGGGCAGGACAGCGTCGGCCTGCGCTGCCCCTCGCACCCCGTCGCGCAGGCCCTGCTGCGGGCGTTCGCGGCGCTCAAGGCCAGCGGCCAGGGCGGCGTGGCCGCGCCGTCGGCGAACAAGTTCGGGCAGGTCTCGCCCACGCTGGCCGCGCATGTGCGCGGCGAGTTTCCCGACGAGGTGGCGCAGGGCATGCCCGTGCTCGACGGCGGCGCGGCCGAGGTCGGCATCGAGTCCACCATCCTCGACCTGTCGCGCCTGGACCAGGGCGTGGGCGCCGTGCTGCTGCGCCCCGGCCATATCAGCGCCGCGCAGATCGCGGCCGTGCTGGGCCAGCCGGTGCATCGTCCCGACGCCGCCGCGCCGCGCGCCTCGGGCACGCTGAAAGCCCACTATGCGCCGCATACCCCGCTGGAACTGATCGACGACGCGCGCCTGGCGCGGGTCGTGCAAGGCGCGGGCCTGCCCGCGGGCCGTTGCGTGCTGGTGAGCTATGCCGAGCTGCCGCCGCTGCCGGCCGATCTGGCGGCGCGCGTGCAGGTGCGTGCCGTGCCGGCCGATCCGGCGCATTACGCGCAGGCGCTCTACGCCACCTTGCGCGAGCTCGACGGCGGCGGCTATGCCCGCCTGCTGGTGCAGGCGCCGCCGCGGGCGCCGGCGTGGGACGCGGTCAACGACCGCATCGGCCGGGCGGCCGCGGCATTCACGCTCGATACCGCAGGCCTTTGAGGCGCCTTGCGCCTCTTGCGCTCAGGCCTGGAAATAGGCCGGCTGCGGGCCGGTGACGACGGCCCGGTATTCCTCGATCAGCAGCTCCGCGTGGCGCGTCAACGGCCGCGCGCGGGAGCGGATGATGCGCGAATACATGCACAGCGTGGGCCGGAACGGCCGTATCACGAAGGCATCGAGCGGAAACGGCACGATGGCGGCGGGTTCGACCAGGCCGACGCCGACGCCCGCGCGTATCAAGGCAAGCAGCGCGGCCGACGAAGTGGCCTCGACGGCCATCGGCATGTGGATGCCGGCCTCGGTGAAGGCGCTTTCCACCAGATAGCCGAAATTGGTCTGCGGGCCGTAGGACAGGAAAGTCTCCGGCTTGAGATCCTGCGGCGTGACGCAGTCCAGCGACTCGAAGCGGTGGCCGCGCGGCGCGGCGCACACCACGTGCTGCAGGCCAATGTCTTCGTTGTGCGTGTCGGGCGACGGCGTGATGTCGTGCACCAGGCCGAAATCCACGCGGCCGTTTTGCACGAGGTCGACGATGGGCGGATTGGCCAGGATCTCGACGCTCGGGGTGATGCCGGGAAAGCGCTGGCGCAGCCGCCGGATGGCTTCGGGCAGGAAGGTCGTGGCCTGCGTGGGAATGGCCGCCACGGTGACGGTGCCGTTATCGGGGTCGGCCAGGCCGCCTATGGCGCGCTGGACGGCGCCGTAGGCATCGCGCAGGCGACCGACGCTGGCCTGCAGCTGGTGGGCCTGCTGCGTGGGCGTCAGGCGCTGGTGCGCGCGTTCGAACAGGCGCAGGCCGGTGTCCTGCTCGAGCTGCTGCAGCATGCGGCTGGCGCCCGACTGCGTCATGCCCAGGAGTTTGGCGGCCCGCGATACCGAGCCCGTGACCATGACGGCGTTGAAGACGCTCAACTGGGCAAAGCTGGGTTGGTGCAGCGTGGTCGGGCGTGTCAGGCCCAGGGCGGGGCGTGGGCTCATGCAGTGTCGGCGCAGGGCCGCCAGGTGAACGTTGCGGTGGAAAGGCCGTTTAGGTGGAAATACGGATAGGTGTAAAAGTCATATCTTGCATGAATAATCGCTGGTTCGTCATTATGGGTCTCCCTTACCCCCGCACTGGAGCCCCGTCATGAGCAAACCCGTGGCAGATCCCTGCCTGCTGGACGCAGCACAACGCGCCTTGTCCGATCCCGGACTGGGCTCCGAACGGCGCCGGCAGTTGCTGGGCATGCTGGGCGCGGCGGGCCTGACGGCTTTGCTCCCCGCCGGTCAGGCCCAGGCCGATGCCGGCAAGATCGTGGTGTGCAACTGGGGCGGCGATGCGCTCAAGTACCAGCCGCAGGCCTGGGGCCAGCCTTTCGAGAAAGCCTCGGGCATGAAGGTCGAATTCGATGGCACCGGCCCCACCTTCGGCAAGATCCGCACCATGGTTGAATCGAACCACGTGGTGTGGGACGTCTGCGATGCCAACCTGGCCGTGGCGCATTCGCTGGGCAAGCAGGGCCTGCTCGAACCCATCGACTACCGCATCGTCGACCGCAACAAGGTGCGGCCGGGCTTCAGCAGCGAATACGGCGTGTCGCACTTCATCTACAGCTTCGTGCTGGCGTTCAGCAAGAAGGCCTTCCCCAAGAAGGCCCCCAACACCTGGGCCGATTTCTGGAACGTCAAGGACTTCCCGGGCACCCGCATCCTGCCCGACCGCATCCTGGCTTCGCTGGAAGCCGCGCTCATGAGCGATGGCGTGCCGGCCGATGCCTCCAAGATCTATCCCATCGACGAAAAACGCGCGCTGTCGCGCATCGCCGCCATCAAGGACAACGCCATCTTCTGGAAGACGGCGGCCGATAGCCAGCAGCTGCTGCGTTCGGGCGAGGCCGTCATGGGGCTCATCTGGCATACGCGGGCCGTGCTGCTGCGCCGCGAGCCCGGGTCGGACATCGACTTCACCTGGAACCAGGGCATACTCATCCCAGCCGGCTGGCTGGTGCCCAAGAACAATCCGGCGGGCCGCAAGGTGTTCGACTTCATCGCCTCCACGCAGTCGCCCGAAAGCCAGATCGAACTGCTCAAGCTGATGGGCAACGGCCCGGCCAACCCGGCGGCCAGCGCCATGGTGCCGCCCGAACTGCGCAAGGACAATCCCACCGATGACGACAACTTCCGCCTGCAGGTCGTGGCGGACTCGACCTGGCACGGCGAGAACCAGGACCGCGTCTACAACGATTACGTCAAGGTCATCACAGGCTGATCAGGGCGCGCCGATGTCTTTTCACGCAGATCTCGTTTTGCATGGCGGGCGCATCGCGACGCTGGACCCCGTCCTGGGCGTGGTGCAGGCCGTGGCCATCCGCGCGGGCCGCATCGTGGGGGCGGGCAGCGATGCCGACTGCCTCAACCTGGCCGGGCCCGGCACGATCAAGGCCGACCTGCGCGGCGCTTTCGCGATGCCGGGCATCCATGACAGCCACTGCCATCCCGACGGCCAGGCGGTCAAGCAGGGGCGCTGGGAAGACCTGGGCGAACTGTCTTCGGCCGAGGCTTTGCGGCAGCGCATTGCCGATTTCCATGCCCGCATGCCGGCCGGCGCCTGGTGCCTGGGATTCCGCTTCGATGAAACCCGCATCGGCGGCTACCCCGGCCGCGCCATGCTGGATGCGGCCGCGCCGGGCCGTCCCGTGTTCCTGTTGCGGCGCGATGCCCAGGTGGGCCTGGCCAACGCCGCCGCCTTCGGGCTGCTGCGCGATAGCGGCCTGGCGGACCGAGTGCCCGGCCATTGCCTGGAGCCGGCCGGCGGCATGGCGCGCGGCCGCGGGGTCTTCGCGTTCACCACGCTGATCGCCGCTTCCGATCGCATCGAAGACTATCTCGACGGCTACCCCGTCGTTTTTCGCGAGATGGCGCGCCTGGGCATCACCAGCGTGCACAACGCCCTGACCGGCCGGCTGGCCGTGCAGGCTTATCGCCGGCTCAATGCCGGCCGGGCCTTGCCGGTGCGCCTGGGCATGATGCTCAACGGACGCGACCAGCAATTGGTCGACGAGGTGCTGGAGGCCGGCCTGCGTTTCGGCGATGGCGACGAAACGCTGCGCCTGCTGGGCGTGGAATACGGCTCGGACGGCAGCACCAGCGGGCGCACGGCGGCCTACTATGCGCCCTATGCGGGCCAGGATGGCGGCGACGGCCAGCCGCCCAACCGCGGCGACGTGAACTACGAGGCGGATGATCTCGCCGCCAAGGTGGCGCGCATCATGGCGGCGGGCCTGCAGGTCGCGGCCACGGGCAACGGCGACCGCGGCATCGACTTCGCGCTGGATGCCTTCGAAAAAGGACTGGTGGCCAACCCGCGCGCCGTGCCGCCGCGCATCGAGCATTGCTGCTGCGCGCCGGCCGCCACCCAGGCGCGCATGGCGCGGCTGGGCGTGATCGATTCGTCGGCCACGGGCTTTCTCTACAGCCTGGGCGATGCCTACCTGCGCAACCGGCCCGAGCCGGACATGGCCTGGCTGTGGCCGCACCGCGACATGATGCGCCGGGGCGTGCTGGTCTGCGGCCATTCCGACGCGCCGGTGTGCGAGCGCAATCCTTTCCTGGGCATCTGGTCCATGGTCACGCGCAAGACGGCGTCCGGCGCCGTCATCGGCGCGCATCAGGCCCTGTCGATAGACGAGGCCTTGCGCTGCTATACGGTCAACCCGGCAAGGGCCGAGGGCCTGGCGGCCGGCAAGGGAACCCTGTCGCCCGGCAAGCTGGCCGATCTCATCGTCCTCGACCGCGACCCGTACGCCATCGAGGCCGACGAGCTGCGGCACGTTTGCGTGCGGGCCACGCTGCTCGGCGGCAAGGCCGTGTATCGCGACGGCGGCCTGGACGCCGCCCTGCCCGAGGCCGCGTGGTGAGCCGGCCGGCGCTGCGGGCCAGCCAGGCCGTGCTCCCCGGCTTGCTGGTCCTGCCCGTGGTGGTGCTGGTGGGCGGCCTGTTCCTGGCGCCGGTGCTGCGCGTGCTGTCGCTCAGCTTCATCGAGCCCGTGCCGGGGCTGGGCAACTATGCCCATCTCTTTGCCGAACCCCTGTACCTGCGGATCATGGCGACGACCTTGCGCGTCTGCCTGTGGACGACCGCGCTGTCGCTGCTGCTGGCCTACGTCCTGGCCTATGTGATGGCCAACGTCGGCGAACGCGCGCGCAGCTGGATGCTGATCGGCCTGCTGGTGCCGTTCTGGCTTTCGGTGCTGGTGCGGGCCTTCGCCTGGACCATGCTGCTGTCGCGCACGGGCGTGGTCAACGCCACGCTCATGGCCCTGGGCGTGATCGACAGCCCCCTGCTGTTGCTGCGCAATGAAACGGGCGTGCTGATCGGCATGGTGCATTACATGGTGCCGTACGCCGTGCTGCCGATGCTGACGGCCATGCTGGGCATAGACAGGGCGCTGACGGCGGCCGCCCGCGCCCTGGGCGCGGGGCCGGTCCGGACATTCGTCTCGGTGTATCTGCCCTTGTCGATGCCCGGGGTGCTGGCGGCCGCCGTGCTGGTCTTCATCTTCAGCATGGGTTTCTTCATCACGCCGGCCTTGCTGGGCGGCGGCAAGGTCATGATGGTGGCCCAGTACATCGAGTTCGGCATCAGCGAGAGCACGAACTGGGGCATTGCGACGGCCTTCGCCAGCGTGCTGCTGGGGGCGGTGATCTGCAGCCTGCTGCTGGTGTCGCGCTTCGTGCGTATTCCTTCCCTGTTCGGCGCGGCATCATGACGGTGCGGCCTTCATGGTGGTTCAGGCTGGCCCAGGTCCTGGCATTGCTGGTGCTGGCCTACCTGCTGCTGCCCGGGCTGGCGGTGATCCCGGTTTCGTTCACCGACCGCAGCTACCTGTCCTTTCCCGCGCAGCACTGGTCCTTGCAGTATTACCGGCAACTGATCGACAGCCCGGCCTGGCGCGACAGCGCGCTGCAGAGCATCATGGTGGCGGCCATATCGACGGCGCTGGCCACCTTGCTGGGCAGCCTGGCCGCCATCGGCGCCTGGCGCCTGGGCGGACGCCTGGGCGGCCTGGTGCGGCTGCTGGCGCTGGTGCCCCTGATCGTGCCGACCATCGTGGGCGCCCTGGCCTATTACCGGCTCTATATCGACCTGGGGCTGCTGGACACGTTTGCCGGCGTGGTGCTGACACACGTGATCGCCGCCATGCCGTTCGTGTTCATGTCGGTGGGTTCGGCGCTGTCGAACTTCGATCCGCGGCTCGAACAGGCGGCCCGCTCCATGGGGGCCCGGCCCTGGCAGGTCCTGCGGCGCGTCACGCTGCCCGCGATCCGTCCCGGCGTGTGGTCGGGCGCCTTGTTCGCCTTCATCGTCTCCTGGGACGAAATCGTGGTGCTGCTGTTCGTCACCACGCGCGATGTCTATCTGCTGCCCCGCGCCATGTGGGACGGCATCAACCAGAACGTCGATCCGTCGATTGCCGCCGTCGCGACCTTGATGATCGCCGTCACCTTTGCCTGTTTGTGCGTCCAGCGCCTGCTCGTGGGACGCCGGGTTCGCCGGGAGTCGCCATGAGCCAGTTTTCGGCGCCGGATCGCGCCTTGTTGCGCGTGCAGGGCCTGCACAAATCATTCGGCGCGGTGAAGGCGCTCGACGGCGTCGATTTTTCCCTGGCGCCCGGCGAGTTCCTGACGCTGCTCGGGCCGTCCGGATCGGGCAAGACGACCACGCTCATGACGATCGCGGGCTTCGTCGAACCGACCGGGGGCCGGGTGCTGTTCGAGGAGCGCGACATCACGCGCCGCCTGCCCGAGGAACGGGATTTCGGCATGGTGTTCCAGGGCTATGCCCTGTTTCCCCACATGACGGTCGAGCAGAACATCCGGTTCCCGCTCGCCATCCGCGGCGTGCCGCGCGGCCAGGCCGACCGGCGCGTGCGCCAGGCGCTGGAGCAGGTGCAGCTGGGAGCTTATGCCAAGCGCCATCCGCGGCAATTGTCGGGCGGCCAGCAGCAGCGCGTGGCGCT
>DASWPO010000138.1:0-3348 GCA_036404015.1 Bordetella sp.
GATGCAGGCCAACGGATTGCCCAACACTTTCGTGCCGGGCCGCAATCTGCTGTTCCTGACCCTGGCCGCGGCGCTGGGCTATCGCCGCCAGCTGGAGGTGCTGGTGGGCGGCATGTGCGAGACCGATTTCTCGGGCTATCCGGACTGTCGCGACGACACCATCAAGTCGCAGCAGGTGACGCTGGGCCTGGGCCTGGGCTCGCGCGTGGTGATCGAGACGCCGCTGATGTGGCGCGACAAGGCGCAGACCTGGGCGCTGGCGCACGAACTGGGCGGGCAGGCGCTGGTGGACCTGATCGTCGAGCATAGCCATACCTGTTATCTGGGCGAACGGGGCGTTCGCCATGATTGTGGGTATGGGTGTGGAAAGTGCCCGGCTTGCGCGTTGCGGGCGGCTGGGTGGCTGAGGTGGCAGGGGGCGTCGTGTTCGAGTTCTTGAGCCGTCTGTCGGGAGGCGGGCAGGGCGTGTCGGCCACGGCGGCTGACTCGGCCCCTGGACGGGGCCTCGGCCATCGCCTTCCTCGTCCGGGCGGGCCGGGGGCGAACTCGCTGCGCTGCGCTCCGCTCAAACACGCCCCCGGAAGGCCCCCGCCCTCCCTACGGAAGCGCTCGGCGGCCGCCTACCGGCCGACACGCCCTGCCCGCCTCCCGACAGACTGGACAGCCTCGAAATTCGAGACGCTTCAAGCATCGGTGCAAGGGGTATAGCCATTCGGCTGCGTTGAGCGGCGGGAAGTCCGAAGGACCGAGGGCGCCTGATGGCGCGCCCGAGCCGCCGCGATGCAGCCGAATGGCTATACCCCTTGCACCGATGCGACTCAAGAACTCAATAACGCATCCAACAGACACCCATCACCCAGCCCATCAAGCCCGCGCAGGCGGCGTATGTTCAGCTTCGCCCAGTTCGCGCTGCATCAGCACCGTATCGCGCCATGCATCGTGCTTGAACCCCACCGACCGCAGCGTCCCCACCGGCCGGAAGCCGAACCGCGCATGCAAGGCCAACGAGGCCGCGTTGGCGCTGTCGCCCACCACCGCCAGCATCTGCCGCCACCCGCCCGCCGTGCAGCGCGCGATCAGCTCGGCCATGAGTTTGCCGCCGATGCCGTGTCCGGCCCAGCCTTCTTCCACATAGACCGAATCCTCCACCGTGTGCCGGTAGGCCGGGCGCGGGCGGTAAGGCGTGACATAGGCATAGCCGCGCACCACCCCGTCGACCTCGGCCACCAGATAGGGCATGCCGTGCGCCGCCACATGGGCGCGGCGCTCGCGCATCTGTTCGATGGTGGGCGGCTCCAGCTCGAACGAGGCGGTGCCGTGCAGGACGTGGCGGGCGTAGATCCGCTGGATGGCGGGAACGTCGGGATCGAGGGCGTCGCGGATGAGGGGGGAAGCAGTGGTCATGTCGGCAAGCGGGGAGAAGATGGAGCCCGGAAAATCCGCATAGTGTGCCTTCCCTCCATCAATAAGAGAAGATTTGGACGCTTTTGCTTATGATAAGGAAAAGTTTGACTTGAAACCTTGGACTCGAAACGGCCGCGGCCCTGCGCCGCGCCTGCCCGGACATGCGCGGCCTCAACCTGGACCACCTGCGGATCTTCCTCGACGTGATCGAGCACGGCAGCTTTTCGGCCGCCGCCGAACGGCATGGCCTGTCGCAGCCGGCGGTCAGCCAGCAGGTGCGACAGCTCGAAAGGCGCTACGGCCTGCGTCTGGCCGAGCGGGTAGGGCGGCGCGTGACGGCCACCGCCGCGGGGCAGGCGCTGCTGGACTATGCGCGGCGCATCGACGCCGTGGCGGCGGAGGCCGACCGGGCCATGCAGTCGCACGCCGCCGGCGTGGGCGGCCGCGTGCTGCTGGGCACCGGCGGCACGGCATGCACCTATCTGCTGCCGCCGTTATTGGCCACGCTGCGCGGTCGCTTCCCTGACCTGGACGTGGTGGTGCGCACCGGCAATACCGCCGACGTGCTGCGCGGCATCGAGGACAACGTGCTGGACATCGGCCTGGTCACCCTGCCCGCCGCGGGGCGCATGTTCCAGGTGACGCCGGTGCTGGATGATGATTTCGTGGCCATCTTTCCGGCGGGCGAAGCCGGCCTTCCGGCGCGCGCCACGCCAGCCGAGCTGGCGCGCCGTCCGCTGGTGCTGTTCGAACCGGGCGCGCGCACCCGGCGTTTGTGCGACGACTGGTTCGAGGCGGCGGGCGTGCCGGCCCGGCCGGTCATGGAGCTGGGCAGCACCGAGGCCATGAAGGAGATCGTGGCGGCCGGGCTGGGCTGCGCCGTGCTGCCGGGCCTGGCGGTGACGGGGAGCGGCGCCCGGGCGAGCCTGGCCGTGCGGCCGCTGCGGCCCAGGCTGAGGCGCCAGCTGGCCGTGGTGCTGCGGCACGACAAGCCGGTGGGCCGGGGGCTGAGGCAGGTCGTCGAGCTGTTGCAGGGCTTGCGCGGCCAGCCAGGGCGAGGCGCGGGCGCCGGCAGGCCCCGGTAGGTCCCTGGACGCCTGGCCGGGAGCCCGGTAAATCCGGCGTATTATTGAACCCCTACGGTGCCCCGCCGGGAAAACGGCTGCGGCCGGGCCACCTGTCGCGATGCCCGCGCACCTGTCACAAGCGGTGCCGCACCGCGCGCTCCCTCCGATTTCGCATTCAGCACAACAATTGCCCAGGACATACCGGGGCATCGTTCCGACGAGACAATCCATGCCGCACTACCGTTCCCGCACTTCCACCCACGGCCGCAACATGGCCGGCGCGCGCGCCCTCTGGCGCGCCACCGGCATGCAAGACGGCGACTTCGGCAAACCCATCATCGCCGTCGTGAACTCGTTCACGCAGTTCGTGCCCGGCCACGTGCACCTCAAAGACCTGGGCGCCCTGGTCGCCGGGGAAATCGAGGCCGCCGGCGGCGTCGCCAAGGAATTCAACACCATCGCCGTGGACGACGGCATCGCCATGGGCCACGGCGGCATGCTGTATTCGCTGCCCTCGCGCGAGCTGATCGCCGACTCGGTGGAGTACATGGTCAACGCGCACTGCGCCGACGCCATGGTGTGCATCTCCAACTGCGACAAGATCACCCCGGGCATGCTGATGGCCGCCATGCGCCTGAACATCCCCGTGGTGTTCGTCTCGGGCGGGCCGATGGAAGCGGGCAAGATCACCTCGCCCACCGACGGCAAGGTGGTCAAGCTCGACCTGATCGACGCCATGATCAAGGCGGCCGACCCCAAGGTGACCGACGCCGAGGCCGAGATGGTCGAGCGCAGCGCCTGCCCCACCTGCGGCTCGTGCTCGGGCATGTTCACGGCCAACTCCATGAACTGCCTGACCGAGGCCATCGGCCTGGCG
>DASWPO010000139.1:0-5854 GCA_036404015.1 Bordetella sp.
CCGACCTGAACGCGGTCAATGAGCCGAGTTCGCCCGCAATTTTTGCCGGGGTCGAGCATCTCAGCGGCCCGCAGTACGCCGATTACCTGGCCTTCATCGCCAAGGGGCATGAACTGCCCGTCGCCTGCGACTGCAAGGTCGAAGCGGTCGGGGCGGTGCCGGGCGGCGGCTTCATCCTGGATACGTCCAAGGGCAAGCTGCAGGCGGGCTTTCTGATCTGGGCTACCGGCGAATTCCAGTTCCCCGACCTGGCGCCTTTCCCCGGTGCGCAATGGTGCCCGCATTATGCCCAGGTCGTGGACTGGCAGGCGTTCAAGGCCCGCCGCTACACCGTGGTCGGCGGCTACGAAAGCGGCGTGGACGCGGCATTCAATCTGGTCAAGCTCGGGCGCAAGGTGCGGCTGCTCGCGCGCAAGACCACCTGGGACCCTCACGGTCCGCACGACCCGAGCTTGTCGCTCTCGCCCTACAGCCGGCAGCGGCTGTACGAGACCATCGACACGGGACTGCTGGAGATCGTATTCGGCGTGGATGTGATCGGCATTACCCAGAACGCTGGCGGAGGCTTTCGCATCCACGCGGGCGACGGCCGTTACTGGGACGAGAAGCAGGCCCCAATTCTGGGTACGGGATTTCTCCAGGGCGGCGGTGCGCAGCAGATCGCCGAACTCTGGGATTGGGACGAAGACGGCCGCGTGGTGCTGTCCGAAGCCGACGAATCGACGATTACGCCGGGCCTGTTCCTGGTCGGCCCGCAGGTGCGCCATGACACGCGCATCTACTGTTTCATCTACAAGTTCCGCCAGCGCTTCGGCCTGATCGCCGAAGGCATCGCGCAATGCCTGGATCGGGACGCGAGCCTGCTAAAAACCGGCGCCTGGGGTCCGTTCGGCAACAGCGAATGCTGCGAGGGCTGCGAATGCTGACTGCCCTCAGGAACACCTTTCATTCGTCCTGGATCTCCCTGCTGCTGATCGGCAGCATCGTGGCCGGCGCCGGTATCGGCCACCAGTGGCCCACAGTAGGCGAGCTGCTGGGTGGCCAGGTCGATCGTACCTTGCTGGTGTTGGTCGGCCTGCTCTTTTTCGGCGTGCCCTTCGGGGCTGTCGCGCAACTGCGCGGCGGCGTCCGCGTCCTGGGGCTGATCCTGCTCGCCAACTACCTCGGCGTTCCGGCCATCGGCTACGCCATCGCCTCGGTCCTGCTGCCCTCGCAGCCCTTGTTCATGGTCGGGCTGGTGATCTATTTCATGTCGCCCTGCACGGACTGGTTCCTGGGTTTCACGCGGCTGGCCCGCGGCAACTTCGCCCTGGGCACGGCGCTGATTCCCATCAACATGGTGGTGCAGCTCCTGTTGTACCCGGTCTACCTGCACCTGTTCACCCGCAGCCCGGTCGAGGTCGAGGCGGCCATCATCGGCGATACGCTGCTGCACTGGTTTCTCGTGCCGTTGGCCGCGGCCGTCCTGGCCCATTACGGCCTGCACTGGCTGCTGGGCAAGGCGCGCTTTAGCCGCGTGCTGCACCGCGTGGACCAGGCCGCGCCCTGGGTGATTGCGCTGCTGGTGATGGAAATTTTCGCCGCCAATATCGCGGTCATCCTGGAGCACCGCACCGTCTTTGCCTGGGTGCTGCTGGGTGTGTTCCTGTTCTTCGTATCGACCTTCCTGCTGGGCGAAGGCATCAGCCGCCTGGGCCGGCTGGCCTATCCCGACCACGCGCTGCTGACCATGAATATCGCAGCTCGCAACGCGCCGCTGATGCTGGCCGTGACGATGGCGGCGCTGCCCGGCCAGCCGCTGATCTATGCCGCGCTGGTCATTGGCATGCTAGTGGAGTTTCCCCATCTAACCGTATTGCAGCGGATATTGCTTGGCCAGCGGCAATTTCCAGGATGGTCTCTGCGCCCGTCCGCCGAGCACCCAGGATCCACAAGAACCAAGAAGGGAAATCTGCATCATGACCACCAAGAACAAGACCGCGCTCGTTGTCAGCGCCCATTCGGCTGATTTGACCGAGACGGCCTGATCCCGTGCGTGACCACCGACGCGGCGACCGGCGACGTGCTGATGCTGGGCTATATGAACGCCGAGGCATTGTGTCGGACCATCGAAGCCGGTGAGGCGCACTACTGGAGCCGGTCGCTGTCTGGCTGCGAGTGCGGGTCGCCGGTTCCGGCGCAAGCTGCCATGTAGGCTATCGTTCCTGCTTCTATCGCGATGTACCCAATCCAACTGTGCTTTGAGAGGATGCCATGGCCACACCGCCACTTCCCGCCAGCCTGCAGGCCTATCAGTTGGGACGACGCCACGGCGACCGGAACCTGAATCGCAACCTGGGCGTCACCCTCCAGCCGGCGGATTTTGAAGACCGGATCGCCAACGTGCTGTGCCCCTGGCTGCAGGCGCACGATGTGCTGCTGGATCTGCATTCCTTTCACACACCAGGCCAGCCGTTCGCCATGCTGGGGCCTGAGGATAATGCGGGTGATCTGGAACCCTTTGCCCATGCGAGGGCCGAGGCGCAGCTCGCGACCCATCTTGGCCCGCGGCGGCTGGTCGAAGGCTGGATGGAAGCCTATGCGCGCGGGGTGCGGCGCCGGCGCGATCGCGGCCAGACCCGCACGCCCGGGCTGCTCGACGCCCGCTATGGGGTCGGTACGACCGAATACATGCGATCGGTGGGCGGCCCTGGAACAGCTTCGACCCGGTGTCGGCCGGCCAGTTGATCGGCCAACGCCGCGATGGGCGTCCCGTCCTGGCTCCCGACGATGGATTCGTGATGTTTCCCAATCCCAGTGCCCTGGCGGGTAACGAATGGTTTTACTTTGCCCAGCGCAGCGACCGGCGCCTGCCGGCGTCCATGGTCTTATAGATAAGGAGGTATGTTCACGATGGCCTACGATTCCGATAACGTCTTTGCCAAGATCCTGCGTGGCGAGGCCCCGTCCATTCGGGTCTATGAGGATGCGGACACGCTGGCCTTCATGGACATCATGCCCCAGGCCGACGGCCACGTGCTGGTGATCCCCAAGGAGCCTGCGGAAACCTTGCTGGAACTGTCGGAGGAAGCGGCCCGCGCCTGCATCGTCACGACCCGCCGGATGGCGATCGCGGTCCGGACACAATGTTTCGGGCGCACGCGAGCGTGCGGGCCGAACCGGAACAACTCGAAATGATCGCTGCCCGAATACGCGCATACCTGCAAGACGGCGACTGACCGGGCCTCGACCCACCACGGGCTGCCCTGCGGGCGCGACTTATGCCAGAGCGATCGGCCCGTGATTGTCGCAGTGGTCGCCGTGCGGATGGTGCAGGTGGCCGTCGACCAGGTAATCCACATGGTCGCCGTGCGGCACCGCCTGGTGGCCGCACTCGGGGCCATGCACATGGCCTTGGTCGTGGCCCGCGCAGGCATGGGCAGGGGTGCAGACGTCCGGATTCGTCGCGGACACTGCGATGACATGTTCGTCGATGTGGTCGCCGTGCGGATGGTGGAGATGGCCGTCATGCAGGTAGTCCACGTGGCCTTCGTGCCGAATGGCGATGTGGCCGCAGTTCGGGCCGTGCTGGTGAGCGTGGTTCGTATGCTGGGGGTGGTTGCAGGTCGACATGTCGTGTTCCTTGAAGAAAGCAATGGCGGTTATTGGCCCGGTGCCGCCTCGGCCGCGTGGCCGAGGATGTTGCGCAGCAGGGCGTGGACGTGCTCATCGGCGAGCGCGTAAAAAATGTGCTTGGCCTCACGGCGTCGCGTCACCAGGCGGGCCGCGTGCAGGGTTTGCAGGCGGGCGGAAATACTGCTGACCTTGGCTTGCTCGAATTCAACCAGCTCGGATACGCACATTTCGCGCTGGGCCAGCCACAACAGCAGCCGCAGGCGGGCCGGATCGCTCAGCGCCTGGCACATGGCGGCAGCGGTATCGAGTTGTCCAGGCCCGTAGTCGATGGCCGAGACCGTATCGACATCGTGTTGGCAGGCGGTTGGGTGTACGTGGGGCATCTATCATTCCATTAATACATGGAATGATAAAATGGCATCCAGCGTTCGTCAAGAGGCCAACCAGGCCGATTTGGTGGATACCCGTCAAAAGCCTTTGTCAGGAGCACCGAGTCCGTCGCTCGACAGCCCGCGGCCATCTTGACGGAACCGGGTCGACCGGCGTAAGTTTACGTTTACGTAAACTGCAACTTATCGCATGCCGCCCACCTGGACCATTTCCGAGCTCTCGCGGGAGTTCGAGATCACGCCGCGGACGATACGCTTCTACGAAGACCAGGGCATCGTCAGCCCCGGCCGCGAGGGGCGCAATCGCGTCTACGACGCGCGCGACCGCACGCGCCTGAAACTGGCCCTGCGCGGCAAGCGCCTGGGCCTGCAGCTGGCCGAGATCCGCGCGCTGATCGATATGTACGACACCCCGGGCGACACCGAGCTGCAGCTGCGCGAATACCTGAACGTGCTGGCCCGCCACCGCTCGGCGCTGGAGCAGCAGCGCCTGGACATCCAGGAAACCCTGCAGGAAATCAGCGAACAGGAGCGGCTCTGCCAGGAGCTGCTGCTGGTCAAGCAAGCGTAAAGCAAACGCAAAGACACGCGAGGAGACAAACCATGAACATTCCGGGCCTGAACTTCGACCTGGGCGAAGACGTCGACATGCTGCGCGAGGCCGTCGCCGCCTTCGCCGCGGCCGAGATTGCGCCGCGCGCGGCCGAGACCGACCGCACCGACCAGTTCCCCATGGACCTGTGGCGCAAATTCGGCGACCTGGGCGTGCTGGGCATGACGGTGAGCGAGGAATACGGGGGCACCAACCTGGGCTACCTGGCCCACATGGTGGCGATGGAAGAGATCTCGCGCGCCAGCGCGTCCGTCGGCCTGTCCTACGGCGCGCACTCCAACCTGTGCGTCAACCAGATCCACCGCAACGGCAACGAGGCGCAGAAGCGCAAGTACCTGCCCAAGCTCGTCAGCGGCGAGCACGTCGGCGCGCTGGCCATGAGCGAGCCGGGCGCGGGGTCGGACGTGGTCAGCATGCGCCTGCGCGCCGACAAGAAGGGCGACCGCTACGTGCTCAACGGCAGCAAGATGTGGATCACCAACGGCCCCGACGCCGACACCCTGGTGGTCTACGCCAAGACCGACCCCGAGGCGCATCAGCGCGGCATCACCGCCTTTCTCATCGAGAAGGGCTTTGCGGGCTTCTCCATCGCGCAGAAGCTCGACAAGCTGGGCATGCGCGGCAGCCACACCGGCGAGCTGGTGTTCCAGGACTGCGAGGTGCCCGAGGAAAACGTGCTCGGCCAGCTCAACGGTGGCGTCCGCGTGCTGATGAGCGGGCTCGACTACGAGCGCGCCGTGCTCTCGGGCGGGCCGCTGGGCATCATGCAGGCCGTCATGGACGTGGCCGTCCCCTATATCCACGACCGCAAGCAGTTCGGCCAGTCCATCGGCGAGTTCCAGCTCATGCAGGGCAAGATCGCCGACATGTACACCGTGCTGCAGGCCAGCCGCGCCTTTGCCTACACGGTGGGCAAAAACCTCGACCGCCTGGGCAAGGAACACGTGCGCCAGGTGCGTAAAGATTGTGCATCACTAATCCTCTACACTGCCGAGAAGGCCACCTGGATGGCCGGCGAAGGCGTGCAGATCCTGGGCGGCAACGGGTACATCAACGACTACCCCACGGGTCGCCTGTGGCGCGACGCCAAGCTCTACGAAATCGGCGCCGGCACCAGCGAAATCCGTCGCATGTTGATAGGCCGGGAGCTGTTCAACGAAACGGTTTGAGTTTGTTTTAGGAGTCACATCATGTCCGATCCGATCGTCATTGTTTCCGTCGCCCGCACGCCCATGGG
>DASWPO010000140.1:0-2386 GCA_036404015.1 Bordetella sp.
TTCAAGGCCCTTGGCGTGGGACTGGCCGAAGACGATCTGGGCTCGGGCCACAGCAGCCTGGCGCGCCTGCAGCAACTGCCGTTCGACACCATCAAGATCGACCGCGACATCGTGGGGTCCGCCGCCCAGGACCCATCCCAGGCCTTGCGCTTCATCTACCAGCTCACCCGCTTGGGCCACTCGCTGGGCAAGACGGTCATTGTCGAAGGCGTGGAAGACCTGGACATGCTCGAGGCCATCATGGTGCTGGGCTCGGATGCCGTGCAGGGGTATGTGATCTCGCGCCCCATGCCGGCAGCCCGCCTGACCGACTGGCTGCGGCAGGCCCAGCCGCCGATGCGGCTGCCCATGCCGGGCACGGTCACCAGCACGCTGGCCAAGCTCGCCGCCCTGCTGATCTGGGAGGAGCGCCTGCACCTCATGCTGGACGACATCAATACCATCCAGATGGGCCTGGTGCCGGCCCTGCCCTTCAACGCCGAGCCCGCCCTGCAAGGCGCCCTGGCCAACGCCGCCCTGGAGCACGGGTTGCGCAGCAGCCAGTACCAGGGCGCGCGGGCGCTGCTGGTGGCTTCGCTGCCGGGCCAGGCCTCGGCCTGAGCCGCCGGCTAGTCCTTGCTGTTCGTCCAGGCCGCGAACTGCTGCGTCAGGTAGCTGCTGGTGGAGTTCATGCGCGAAATCAGGACGTCCAGCTTGATGAAGTTGGTGCGCATGCTGGCGATGTTGGCGTCGATATGCGCCGCGGTCTTGGTATAGGAGTCCTGCAGCGTGGCCGACAAGTTGTTCAGGCTGGCGGTGCGGCTGCCGATGGAACCCGTCTTGCCCAGCATGCCCTTGGTAGCGGCGGCGATCTGGGTGCCCAGGGTTTTCAGGACGCGGGCCGCGTCGGCGGCGTTCTGCTGCAAGGCGGTGCTCAGCGCATTGCGGTGGGTGGAATCCAGCTTGTCCAGGTTCAGCAGCAGGCCGCCGGCCGGCACCGTCGCGCCGCTGCCATTGGCGGCGGGCAGCGGCGTCATGTCCAGGCCCAGGTCCGTGATGGTTTTCAGGCCGCCGTCCGGCACCAGCACCCGCAGCGCCTGCGACAGCGTGTTCTGTATGCCGCGCAGCAGCCCGTCGCCCGTCAGCGGAGCGGAGGTGTTCGAACCGGCGTCGTAGCCCGACACCGAGGCGATCTTGCCGATGACCGTGTTGTAGGCGTCGACGAAGGCCTGCACGGCCTGCACGCTGGCGCCCGTGTCGGCCTCGATGGTCAGCGCGCCGCCGTCGTCCTTGCTGACGGCGGTGAGCGTCAGGGTGACCTGGTCGATGGTCTTGGTCAAGGTATTGGACCCGCTGGTGATCTCGACCCCGTTGATCAGCACCTTGGCGTCGGTGGCCGCGTGCCGCAGCGTCAGGGCCGAGCTCGCGGGCTGGTCGGCGTCGTAGCCGATGGCCGACTGCAGCGCGCTGTTGCCCGACACCGTGACGGAACGCACCGCGGCCTGCGTGCCGGTCTGCCGCGAGCTGAGCATCAGGTAGCGGCTGCCCGTGCCGTCGTTGATGATCGAGGCCTGCACGCCGATCTTGCCGTCGGCGTTGATCTGCTTGGCGATGGCGTCGAGCGAGCCGCCGGCCTGCAGGTCGATGCTGGCCGTGCTGCCGTCCTGCAGGGTGATGGCCAGGGTGCCGCCGCTGCCGATGGCGGCCGCGCGCTCGGAAATGGCGCCGGAGAGCAACTGCGACGTGCTGGCCAGCGCCTCGACCTTGACCTGGGACTGCATCGGCGTCGCGCCAGGCTGGGCCGTGGCCGTGAAATCGCTACCCGTCACCGTGACCTTGGCGCTGTTGGTCAGTTGCGGGTCGATCAGCGCCTGGGCGGCCGTCTGCAGGGTTCCGAGCGCGGATTGCACGGCGCCATAGGCGGAAATCTGGGTGGCCAGCTTGGTCTGGCGGCTCTGCAAGGCGACCAGCTGCTGCTGCTCATTGGCCTTGACCTTGTCGAGGATGTCCTGCAAGTCGAGATTGGAACCCGCGCCAAGGGCGGTGATGAGTGCAGAAGACATGCATTGCTCCGGTTAAGCTGAAATTCATTAATCTTTCAGAAAATATTCAACCGAGGCGGAGCATATCAGAAAAATTCAGCAACTATTCAGAAATATTTGTCACGCTCATGGTCATGACTATCCCGCCGACCGATGCCGCCCTGACCGCGGACCCCGCCTGCCACCGCGCCCAGGCGGAGCAGGCGCGCGCCCGCGGCGACGAACTCGCCGCGCTGGCCCATCGGCTCGCCGCCCGGGTCCTCGAAGCAAACGGCGCAGACGCCGGCGCGCGCCTGGCCACCGTGGGTACCGGTTATTTCATGAAGGGCGAGCCTGCGGCGGCGCGGCGCTGGTACGAGCTTGCG
>DASWPO010000141.1:0-3664 GCA_036404015.1 Bordetella sp.
CGTTGCGCGTTTCGGCCTCAGCATGGCTGCCTCCAGCAGCGCGGCCGTGTACGGATCGCGCGGCCGGTGCAGTACTTCCGCGGTGTTACCCTGCTCGACGATCTCGCCCTGGCGCATCACGGCGATGCGCGTGCACAGGAAACCCACCACGGCCAGGTTGTGGCTCACCAGCACCAGGGTCAGCCCGCGATCATGGTGCAAGCCGCGCAGCAGATTGAGGATCTCCGCCTGCACCGATACGTCCAGCGCCGAGGTCGGCTCGTCGAGCAGCAGCACGCGGGGCTCGACGATGAGGGCGCGCGCGATGGCCACCCGCTGGCGCTGGCCGCCGGAGAGCTGGTGCGGATAGCGAAAGCGAAGGGCCGGACCCAGGTCCACCGCGCGCAGGGCGTCGACGATGCGTTCGTCGTGCTTGTCCAGGCCGTTGATGGCCAGGGGTTCGCGCAAGGTGCGGTCCACCGTGAAGCGCGGATGCAAGGACGCATAAGGGTCCTGGAACACCATCTGCACGTCGCGCGGCGACAATTTTTCCGCATTCGTGCTTGCCGTGTTCGCGCCGAGCACGATGCGTCCCGCGCTGGCGGCGACCAGTCCGCCGATGGCGCGCAGCAGCGTCGTCTTGCCCGAACCCGATTCGCCCACCAGGCCATAGGCCTCGCCCGCGGCGACCTGGAAGCTGGCATGGCGCACCGCCTGCACCGGGCCGTCGCGGCCGGGGAATTGGATGCCCACGTCCTGCACGTCGATCATGGCGCGTCTGCTCCGGCGGGTTCCAGCCAGGCCGGGTCGCGCGTCATCACGGGCAATCGTTCGGGCGGATCGGCCAGCGGCGGGCTGGCGGCGAGCAGGGCGCGCGTGTAGGGGTGCCGCGCCCGGTGCAGGTCCCGCGCGGCGCAGGTCTCGACCACGCGGCCGGCATACATCACCGCGACCCGGTCGCAGAAGGCGCCCACCAGGGGCAGGTCGTGGCTGATGAAGATCAGGCCCGTGCCGTGCCGGGCGATCATGCCGTCCAGCACGTCCAGCACTTGCGCGGCCACCAGCACGTCGAGCGCGCTGGTGGGTTCGTCGGCCACGAGCAGGCGCGGGCCGTTGGACGCCATCATGGCGATCATCACCCGCTGCCCCATGCCGCCCGACAGCTCATGAGGATAGGAGGTACTCACGCGCTTCGGATCGCGGATGTGCACCGCGGCCAGCGCGTCGAGCACGGCTTCGTCCATCTCGCGCCGTTTCATGCCGGGATCGCGCAGCGCGTAGGCCTCGCGCATTTGCTGGCCGACGGTCATGACGGGGTTCAGCGAATACTTCGGGTCCTGCAGGATCATGCCCATTTCCCGCCCGCACAGGCGGCGGCGTTCGGCCGGCGGCATGGCGAGCAGGTCGCGCCCTTGGTAGCGCAGGGTCCGCGCCGACATCCGCGCCGCGGCGGGCAGCAGGCCCAGCAGCGCCCGGCCGGTCAGGGACTTGCCCGAACCCGACTCGCCGACGATGCCCAGGCGCTCGCCCGGCGCCAGCGTGAGCGACACGTCGCGCACGGCCGTCGACCACTGCCGGTCGGGGTTGGGAAAATCGATACGCAGCCGCTCGATCTCGCAAAGCGCGGGGGCCGTCGTCATGTTCAGTCTCCGTGGCGGGGGTCGAAAACATCGCGCAGGCCGTCGCCCAGCAGGTTCAGGGCCAGGCTCGCCACCAGGATGGCCAGGCCGGGCAGCGTGGCCACCCACCAGGCATCGAGCAGCACACCGCGGCCCGAGGCCACCATATAGCCCCATTCCGGGCTGGGCGGCTGCGCGCCCAGGCCCAGGAAGCCCAGGCCCGCCACGCTCAGGATGATGCCGGCCATGTCCAGCGTGGCGCGCACGATCACCGACGAGGCGCACAGCGGCATGATGTAGCGCAGCAGCAGGCGCAGCCGCGAAGCGCCCTGCATGCGGGCGGCATGGATGAAGTCGGCCTGCGCGTGGCGCAGCGTCTCGGCGCGGGCCAGCCGCGCATAGGCCGGCCAGGCCGTGATGGAAATGGCGATCACCGCGTTGAACACGCCGGGCCCCAGCGCGGCGGCCAGCGCCAGGGCCAGCACGATCTTGGGAAAGGCCAGCGCGATATCGGTCAAGCGCATCAGCGCCCGGTCGATCCAGCCGCCGAAGAATCCCGCGGCCGTGCCGACCAGCAGGCCGATGGGCACCACCACCACGACCACCAGCACCGCAATGGCCAGGGTCAGGCGCGCGCCATGCACCAGGCGCGAGAGGAGGTCGCGGCCGAGCTGGTCGGTGCCGAGCCAGTGGCCCGGGCTGCCGGGCGGCAGCAGGCGGTCGGCCAGGACCTGCCGCAGCGGGTCGGGCAGCGGCAGCAGGGGGCCTGCCAGGGCGATGAGGACCAGCAGCATCAGCACCGCCAGGCCGCACAGCGACAAGGGGTTGGCGGCCAGCCGGCGCCAGCGCCGGTAGGCCTGGCCCAGCGCGGCCTGGGTGCGCGAGGCGGGCTCGGCGCTGAGCAGCCAGGCGCGGCGGCCGGTGCGCGGCACGGTGTCTGTCGCGCCCGTCATGTGCGCACCCTCGGGTCGAAGACGCGATACAGCACGTCGGTGAGCAGGTTGATGAGGATGAACAGGGCGCCGATCGCCAGGGTGCAGCCCAGCACGGCGTTCATGTCGGCATTGAGCAGCGCGCCGGTGAGATAGGAGCCTATGCCCGGCCAGGCGAAGACGATCTCGGTGAGCACCGATCCTTCCAGCAGGTTGCTGTAGGTCAGCGCGATGACGGTCAACAGCGGCACGGCGATATTGCCGAAGGCATGGCGCCACGCCACGCGCCATTCCGGCACGCCCTTGACCCGCGCGGTGGCGATGTACTCCTGGCCGAGCTGCTCGAGCATGAAGGCGCGCGTCATGCGGCTGAGATAGGCCACCGAGTAATAGCCCAGGATGCAGGCCGGCAGCACGATGTGCGAGAGCGCGTTGGCGAAGACGTCCCACTCGCCCGCCAGCAGCGCGTCGATCAGCAGGCTGCCGGTGCGCGTGTCGACCATGTCGTCGTAGGCCGGGTCCACCCGGCCGGGGCCGGCCACCCAGTGCAGCCGGGCGTAGAACAGCAAGAGGCCCATCAGGCCCAGCCAGAAGACCGGCATGGAGCTGCCGATCAGGCCCACGAAGCGGGCCACGTGGTCGACGGCGCGGTTATGGCGCCTGGCGGCCGCCACGCCCAGCGGCACGCCGACCAGGATGCCGATGACCGTGGCCAGCGTGGCCAGTTCGAGCGTGGCGGGGAACACGCGCGCGATATCGTCGAGCACCGGATTGGACGTGAGCAGCGAAGTGCCCAGGTTGCCGTGCAGCACCTCGCGCACATAGATGGCGAACTGCGCGGGCAGCGGCTGGTCCAGCCCCATCTGCGCGCGGACCGCCGCATAGGCGCTGGCCGAGGCCCGGTCGCCCAGCACGGCCAGCACCGGGTCGATGGGCACCTTGCGGCCGATGAAGAAGGTCACGGCCAGCAGGCCGGCGAAAGTGGTCGCCAGCGTCAGCATCCAGCCGGCGGCGCGCAGGCCCCAGCGCATCGCAGCCTTGCCCGGATTCATTGCTTCTTCAAGTGGCGGTACGACACCAGGTCGTTGATCGGGCCGACCTCGATGCCGCCCACGCCCGGCAGCATGGTCACCT
>DASWPO010000142.1:0-14984 GCA_036404015.1 Bordetella sp.
TCGCACCATTCCACATCTTAGCATCCGAAGGAAAGCTTTGGACGAGCGAGAACCACGAATGGCATATGGAACAAATAAAAAAGGTTTGCGAGGCCGATCCTGCTATATTGTTAGCTACACCCTATAAGATAGTGGAACTGAATAATGAAACCAGCATAAACGATGCTACAGAGTGGTGGCGAACTTTAACTGGTAAAGGCGGGGAAGGCATGGTAGACATCGTCGTGGCGCGCTTGCGGATCTGCGAGGCGACCCACAGCTCGGGCGTCAACAGCAGGCGCAGGAATACCCCGCCGCCCCGGCCGGCCAGCCGCCCCACGGTGCCGTCCAAGGCCGCGTCCAGCGCGGCCGACACGCTGCTGGAGCAATTGCGATGGGTCAGGTTGTAGGTGGTGTCCCGGCGGTATGCCTCCCAGAATTCGCCCAGCTTGCGCGAATCGTAATTGCGGATCCGCACCTGCACGGTCGAAGGACACCAGGCCTTGGATTCGGTCGCATAGTCGGGCTGGAACACGCCGGGGATGTCGTTCTCGGCCGTGGCGCGCAGCAGCGTGCCGAACTCGGAGGGAGAATGGTCGATCTCCACGCCCGGGTACAGGCTGACATAGATCCCTTCCGGCGACTCGAGCGCCGCATGGCCGGTGGACACCACGCCATGGGCGTCGACCGCCGCGATGTAGCGGTTGACCACCGGATAGTTCCTGGTCTCGGCCTTGGCCGAACCGGCGGGCGTCCAGACGTGCACGGTCAGCGCCTTTTCGGAGGGCGCGGGCGGGCCGTCCCAGACGGTCCGCCGCGATGCGGGCGCGCCCGCCGCCGGCGCGAAGCCAAGGCCCGGATCCGGCACGAACGCCGGGTTGGCCGACAGGCGCCGCACCCGCGCGGCCAGCGACAGCAGCTTCAACCCCGCGAAGAACAGGAACAGGCCCAGGCAATAAGGCAGCGTGCCGACATAGTGGGTGGGGTAGGGCTGGAAGAAAAACACGGCGAGCAGGATCTCCGCCACGCCGGCGGCGAAGACATAGCGCCAGCGCCCGTAGCGCACCATATAGCTGGCGAGGCACTGCATCAGGCCGTCGACCAGGAACAGCAGGCCGAAGATCATCGACAGGACGAAATGGCCATGATGGTCCCCGGCCAGGATCAACACCCCGGCCAGCAGCACGAAGCCGCCCTTGACGTAGCGCAGCACGCGCTGCCCGCCGACACCCGTGGTGGCGACGCACAGCGTGGCCAGGCCCTCGACGACGAACAGGACGGCGAACACGGCCAGCGGGAAATACACGGCCCCGTCCAGCGCGTCGGCGAAAAGCACGACGCCGGCCAGCAGGAATACCATGCCGGCGATGGCCAGCGCGCGGCTGCGCCGGCGCAGGTAGTCGACGCCCAGCAGCAGCAAGATCAGTTGCACCATGTATCCGTCTCTCCCGTCCCGTTCAGCTTATAGCTTAAGCCCAACCGACAAACGACTTGCACGCCGCCAGCGAATCCCGCAACATCGCCGCATCCTCCATCCAGCGGACCCCGGCCATGTTCGAAGAAGCAGAATCCGACCCCCGACTCCCCAAGGACCTCTTCAAGCACCAGGAACCCCGCCTGCGCACCGCGCTGCTCAAGGCGCAATACCAACTGCTGGACCGCGCCGACCGTTCGCTCCTGATCGTCATCGCCGGCATCGACGGCGCCGGCAAGGGCGACACCGTCAACCTGCTCAACGAATGGATGGACCCGCGCCACATCCACACCCTGGCCTTCGACACCCCCACCCCCGAAGAAGCCGAACGCCCGCCGTTCTGGCGCTACTGGACCGCCCTGCCGGCCAAGGGCCGCATCGGCATCGTCTTCGGCTCCTGGTACGTGCCCCTGCTGCGCGAAGCCGCCCGCAAGCACCCCGACGCCGCCCGCATCGACCAGGAGGCCGAACACATCCGCCGCTTCGAGGCCGAGCTTTCGGCCAACGGCGTGCAGATCATCAAGCTCTGGTACCACCTCTCCGCCCAGGCCCAGGCCGAACGCGCCAAGACGCTGCTGTCCAGCCCCGAGACCGCCTGGAAAGTCATGCCGGTGGACCTCAAAGTCCCCAAGAAATTCGACCGCCTGCGCAACGCCGGCCAGGCCGCGATCACGCACACCGACACCGCCCATGCGCCCTGGAGCGTGGTGCCCAGCGCCGATGCGCAGGTGCGCCACCTGCGCACGGCCGAAGCCGTGCTGGCCGCGCTGCGCCGCCGGCATGCGCCGCGCCCGGTGCGCATCCATGTGCCGGGCGAAGGCCGCAAGCACGTGCGCATCATCGACCGGCTCGGCAAGCTCGACTACGAAGCGCGCTTCGAGAAAGACGACTACGAGACCGAGCTCGGCCTGCTGCAAGGCCGGCTGGCGCGGGCCACGCGCTCGCCCAAGTTCCACGGGAAGCACTCCCTGGTCCTGGCCTTCGAAGGCCAGGACGCGGCGGGCAAGGGCGGCGCCATCCGGCGCGTCACCCATGCGCTGGACGCCCGGCAGTACGAGATCACGCCCATCGCCGCGCCGGGCTCCTACGAGCAGGCGCGCCCCTATCTGTGGCGCTTCTGGCGCCATGTGCCGGCGCTGGGCCGCGTCGCCATCTTCGATCGCTCCTGGTACGGCCGCGTACTGGTCGAGCGCGTGGAAAACATCACCACCCCCGCCGACTGGCGCCGCGCCTACGGCGAGATCAACAACTTCGAGGAACAGCTGACCGACAGCGGCGCCATCGTGCTGAAGTTCTGGCTGGCCGTCACCGCCGGCGTGCAGCTCGAGCGATTCCACGAACGCGAGCATTCGCCCTTCAAGAACTTCAAGATCACGCCCGAAGACTGGCGCAACCGCAAGCGCTGGAAAGACTACGCGGCCGCCACCAATGAAATGCTGGCCCGCACCAGCACGCCCGCCGCGCCCTGGCATTTGATATCGGCCAACGACAAGCGCTATGCTCGGCTGCAGGTGCTGCGCCATATCGCCGAGGCGATGGAAGCCCGTCTCTAACCCCCTTGCCCCGCCATCCATGACCGTACAACTACGCCCTGTCACCGCCGACGATTTCAATGCCTGGCTGCCGCTCTGGAAGGGCTATCAGGCGTTCTACCACGTCGATATCGCCGACGAGGTCACCCGCTCCACCTGGCAGCGCCTGCTCGACCCGGCCGAACCCATGAACGCCGCCCTGGCCGCCGTCGACGGCCGCGCCGTGGGCCTGGTGCACTGGATCTACCATCGCAGCACCTGGACCGCCGGCAATTACTGCTACCTGCAAGACCTGTTCGTCGCGCCCGATGTGCGCGGCACGGGCGCGGGCCGCGCGCTCATCGAACATGTCTACGCCGACGCCGCCCGGCAGAAAGCGGCGCGCGTGTATTGGCTCACCCACGAAACTAACCACAGCGCCATGCAGCTGTACGACCGCATCGCCGACAAGCCCGGCTTCGTCCAATACCGCAAGCTGATCGGCTGAGGCATACACGGTTTACCTGCCCGGAAGTCCATCATCGCAACCCTAGGCATACTCGCCGCCCTGCCCGACGAAATCCGCGCGCTGCTGGATGAGATGGGCCCCGGCGCCACCACGCGGCGCATCGGCATGCGCGACTACCACCAGGGCGTGCTGCATGGGCAGCCCTGCGTGATCGCGCTCACGCGCGTGGGCAAGGTGGCGGCCGCGGCCACCGCCGCCACGCTGCTGCACGAGTTCAAGGTCGATCGCGTGGTGTTCACCGGCCTGGCGGGCGGCGTGGCCACCAAGGTACAAGTCGGCGACGTGGTCGTCGGCAGCGCCCTGGTGCAGCACGACCTCGACGCCCGCCCGCTGTTCCCGCGGCACGAAGTGCCCTGGCTGCACGTCGACCGCTTCGCCACCTCGGATGCGCTCTCGGCCCTGCTGCTGCGCTGCGCCGCCGAGTTCCTCGCCGAGGTGCCCACGGCGCCCGCCGTGCACCTGGGCCTGATCGCCACCGGCGATCAGTTCATCAACAACGCCGGCACCGTGGCGCAACTGCGCGCCGACATACCCGAGGCCCTGTGCGTCGAAATGGAAGGCGCGGCCGTGGCCCAGGTCTGCTACGAATTCAACGTGCCCTGCGCCGTGCTGCGCACCATCTCCGACCGGGCCGACGCAGACTCGCACCTCGACTTTCCGATTTTTTTGCGCGAAGTGGCCAGCGTGTACTCGGCCGGCATCCTGCGCCGCTTCCTGGCCGCCCTGCCGGCGCTCGACCAGGCCATGGAACAACCCGACGCCCCCACCGCCTGACACGCCGACTCCCGATGCTTTTCTCCGACACCGCCCCCCACAGCAACCGCCTGAGCGCCAGCACCCTGGCCGCCGAGGCCGCCCGCCTGCCCGCGCCCTGGCGCACCGCCCTGCAATCCCCCCGCGCCGCGCAGGCGCTGCAGTCGGTCACCGCCTTCGTCGAAGAACGGCTGGCCCAGGGCGCGACGGTCTACCCGGCCCGTCCCTTCCGCGCGCTGCAGGAACTCCTGCCGGCCCAGGTGCGCGTGGTGATCCTGGGACAGGACCCCTATCACGGCCCCGGCCAGGCCCAGGGCCTGTCCTTTTCCGTGCCCGACGACTGCCCCACGCCGCGCAGCCTGCGCAACATCCAGAAGGAAATCGCCCGCGACGTGCCGGGCGCCCGCATCGCCGGCAACGACCTCGCGCCCTGGGCGGCCCAGGGCGTGCTGCTGCTCAACACCGCGCTCACCGTCGAGGACGGCCAGGCCGGCGCCCATGCCAGGCGCGGCTGGGAAGACGTCACCGATGCCCTGATCGGCGCCGTGGCCGACGAGCCGCACCCCAAGGTCTTCATGTTGTGGGGCGGCCACGCCCAGGCCAAGGAAGGGCTGCTGCCGGCCGGCGGCCCGCATCTCGTGCTCAAGGCCAACCACCCTTCGCCCCTGTCCGCCAGCCGGCCGCCGATTCCCTTCCTGGGCTGCGGGCATTTCAGCCGGGCCAATGCCTGGCTGCAGGCCCAGAATGCACACGCCATCGACTGGTCTACAGGAATTTCGGGTTAACCCTAGACACAATGCAGCGAACCGGGTTATGATTGCGGCACTGCACTATTTGATTCGGCATACTTTCTTTCAGGCCTTTGCAGTTCGCGGCTCGTCGCACCCTCAAGGCCCCCTGCAGTCCGTCCCGTTACTTGGCCCTCCGCCTGGCACCGCAACACAAGCCAGCGCACCTCCCGGTCAAACCGGTCCGATGCCGAATCTCATCGATTCCTGACCTCTTTCCTGGCGCTTTTTGCGTTCGTTGTCTGAACGTTGCCGCGCGTACGGTTGATTTGGTCGGCACGATGCTTATCAACCGTAGCTCCGGACCGGCTCACCAACCTCCTGCCCGTCCCGTGCGCAACGCCGCCAAAAGCGGCAAGGGAAAGTCATGTCTTTCGCAGAACTGGGCCTCGCGCCCGCACTTGTCTCGGCCCTCACCGAAGCCGGTCTCGAGACCCCCACCACCGTCCAGGCCGCCGCCATCCCGCAAGCCCTGCAAGGGCACGACCTGATGGTCTCGTCGCAGACCGGCAGCGGCAAGACCGCCGCCTTCATGCTGCCGGCGCTCAACCGCATCGCCAATCAATCCGGCCAGGGCGGCACGGGCGTGCAGGTGCTGGTGCTGGCCCCCACCCGCGAACTGGCCCAGCAAGTGGCCGACGCCACCCAGGTCTACGGCAGCAAGCTGTCCGATCTGCGAGTGGCCACCGTGGTCGGCGGCGTGCCCTACGGCGCCCAGCTCAAGGCCCTGTCGCGCCGCATCGACGTGCTGGTGGCCACGCCCGGCCGCCTCATCGACCACATCAAGGCCGGCCGCGTCAAACTCAACACCGTGCACACCCTGGTGCTCGACGAAGCCGACCGCATGCTCGACATGGGTTTCATCGAAGACATCGAAACCATCATCGAGCGCACCCCCGGTGAACGCCAGACCCTGCTGTTCTCGGCGACGCTGGACGGCACCGTGGCCAAGCTGGCCGCGAGCATGATGCGCGAGCCGCAGCGCATCGAGATGTCCAACCAGCGCGACAAGCACACCAACATCACCCAGACGCTGCTCTACGCGGACGACCAGGCCCACAAGATGCGCCTGCTCGACCACGTGCTGCGCGACGTCAAGCTGGAACAGGCCATCGTCTTCACCGCCACCAAGCGCGGCGCCGACGAGCTGGCCGACCGCCTGAGCGGACAAGGCTTTGCCGCCGCCTCTCTGCACGGCGACATGAACCAGCGCCAGCGCACCCGCACCCTCACCCAGATGCAGCGCGGCCAGGTGCGCGTGCTGGTGGCCACCGATGTCGCCGCCCGCGGCATCGACGTGCAAGGCATCAGCCACGCCATCAACTACGACCTGCCCCTGCAGGCCGAAGACTACGTGCACCGCATCGGCCGCACCGGCCGCGCCGGCCGCGACGGCCTGGCGTTCACCCTGGCCGTCCACGGCGAACGCCACAAGGTGCGCCGCATCGAAAGCTATATCGGCCAGACCCTCAACGCCGAGATCATCGCCGGTCTCGAGCCCCAGCGCTCGGCGCGTCCCGACGCCCCCCGCCACGGCAAGCCCGGCGGCGGCAAGTTCCAGGGCCAGCGCCCCGGCGGCTATGACCGCGCCCCGCGCAAGTTCGACGACCGCGGCGATCGTCCGCAGCGCACTTTCAGCGACCGTCCCGCCTTTGGCGACCGCGCCCCCCACGAAGGCGGCAAGTTCCAGGGCCAGCGCGAAGGCTTCAACGGCCAGCGCCGCGAATTCGGCGACCGCCCCCAGCGCAGTTTCGGTGATCGTCCCGCCGCCGCGCGCCCGGCCGGCGACCGCCCGCAACGCGATTTCGGCGATCGTCCCGCCCGTCCGTTCAGCGACCGCCCCGCCTTCGGCGACCGCGCCCCCCGCGAAGGCGGCAAGTTCCAGGGCCAGCGCGAAGGCTTCAACGGCCAGCGCCGCGAATTCGGCGACCGCCCCCAGCGCAGCTTCGGTGATCGTCCCGTCGCCGCGCGCCCGGCCGGCGACCGCCCGCAACGCGATTTCGGCGATCGTCCCGTCCGTTCGTTCGGCGACCGTCCCGCCTTTGGCGACCGTGCTCCCCGCGAAGGCGCCAACGGCCAGCGCCGTGAATTCGGCGACCGTCCGCAGCGCAGCTTCGGCGATCGTCCGGCCGTCGCCCGCCCGGTTGGCGACCGGCCGGCCTTCGGCGCCAAGCCGCGCGGCGACAAGCCTTTCGAAAAGCGCGCCGGCGGCCCCAAGCGCTTCGAACGCCGCGGCTGATCCTGCCTTGTAGGTAGCAAGACGGCCCTGCCCCTTCGGGAGCAGGGCCGTCTTGCTTTGGGCGTGGGAAAATACGCCTCATGCAACGCACGCCCCCCTCCTCCCTCCCCGCGCTGGATGCCGCCAGCGCCGCGCACAGCGCCGACGTCGCCGAGCACCTGCGCGGCGTGATCCGCGTCGCCGGCGACTGGCTGCCCTTTCACCTGTGGATGGCCCACGCGCTGTACGCGCCGGGCCTGGGCTATTACACGGCAGGCGCCGTCAAGCTGGCCGCGGGCGGCGACGCCACCCGCGATCTGCCGCAGGGCGACTTCGTCACGGCCCCCGAGCTGACGCCGCTGTTCGCCTGCACCCTGGCGCAACAGGCGCATCAAGTCCTGCAGGCCACCGGCACCCGCACTGTGCTGGAGTTCGGCGCGGGCAGCGGCGCGCTGGCCGAAGGGGTCCTGCGGGAACTCGACCGCCTCGGCCACCCCGTGCAATACCAGATCATGGAAGTATCGGCCGACCTGCGGCAGCGCCAGCAGGCGCGCCTGGCCGCCTACGGCGAACGCGTGCAGTGGCTGGACGCCCTGCCCGCTGCCTTCGAGGGCTGCGTGCTGGCCAATGAAGTGCTCGACGCCATGCCGGTCTCGCTGTTTGCCTGGAATGACGCCGGCCGCGTGATGCAGCGCGGCGTGGCGCTGGACGCAACGGGCGGCTTCATCTGGGAAGACCGGACCGCCCCCGCCGTGCTGGCGAAGGCCGTCGCCGCCCGCATGCCGCCCCTGCCCGGCTATGTGTCCGAGATCAACCTGCAGGCCGAGGCCTGGATGCGGGAAATGGGCGGCTGGCTCGCGCGCGGCGCGGCGCTCATCATCGACTACGGCTTTCCCCAGCGCGAGTACTACCACCCGCAACGCCTGGGCGGCACCCTCATGTGCCATCTGCGCCACCATGCCCACGCCGATCCCTTCGTCGCCCCGGGCCTGCAGGACATCACCGCCCACGTCGATTTCACCGCCTTGGCCGACGCCGCCCTGGACGGCGGACTGGAGGTGCTGGGCTATGCCTCGCAGGCGCACTTCCTGATCAATGCCGGGCTGCTGCAGATTCTGGGCCGGCAGGATACCGGCGACGTCCAGGCCTACGCGCAGCTCGCCGCGCCGGTGCAGAAGCTGCTGTCCGAGGCCGAGATGGGCGAACTCTTCAAGGTGCTGGCCGTCGGCCGCGCGGTGGACGCGTCGCTCATCGGCTTTGCCCGCGGCGACCGCCGCAATTCGCTTTAAGCCTCGGGGCCTTGCCGCAAGGCGTCCAGGCGTGCCTGGCGCAGCGCGGGTTTGATGCGGGCCGGATCGCCCGCGCACGCCTGCGCGATGGCGCCTGCGTCGATGCCGCGCACGGCATCCAGCCTGCGCTGCCAGGCGGCCTCATCCACCGGCGCGCCGACCACGGCCGCCGCCCGCAGCAATGCCATGAAACGTTCCGGCTTGCGCAAGGCATCGCACTGTTCGATCAGGGCCAGGCGGCCCTGCGCATCCGTCGCGCCCGGCAAGCCATCCACCAGACCCGGCAGCAGGCGGGCCTGGTCCGCGCAATCGGCCGGCACGCGCAATCGCTTGCCCAAGGCCTCGCGCCGCTCGGACAAGCGGCTCAGCAAGGCATAGCGCGAAGGCAGGGGCAGGCCCGCGGCGGCCGCGCGATCCACCTCCGCGCCGACCTGCGCCGCCGCCTGCAACTCGGGCATGACCCGGGCCAGCGCGCCCGACTGCGCCAGCACGTCCAGCATGCGCGAAGGCAGCGCCGACATCAGCCCGCGCGACACTTCCTTCCACACCCGCTCGGGCACCAGGGCATCGGCCTCGCCCGCCCCGACCATCTGGCGGCACAAGGCCATGGTCTCGCCGGCCACGCCGAAGTCGGTAAAGCGCGCCATGAAGCGCGCCAGGCGCAAAATGCGCACCGGATCTTCGGCGAAGGCCTCGCCCACGTGGCGGAACACCCGCGCCCGCAGATCGGCCACGCCGTCGAGCGGATCGGCCAGCACGCCCTCGCGCGAGCGGGCCATGGCATTGACCGTGAAGTCGCGGCGCCGCAGGTCCTGCTCGAGCGTGACGTCCGCGCCGGTATAAAAGGTGAAGCCCTTGTAGCCGCGGCCCGACTTGCGCTCGGTGCGCGCCAGCGCGTATTCCTCCTTGGTGACCGGATGCAGGAACACGGGGAAATCGCCGCCCACCGGCGTGAAGCCGCGGCGCGCCATGTCCTCGGGCGTGGCGCCCACCACGACCCAGTCGCGGTCGCCGGCCGGCAGGCCCAGCAGCGCGTCGCGCACCGCGCCGCCCACCACATAGGCCTGCAGGCCGGCGGTGGCGGGGTCGGCGGCGGACTCGGGGGCCGGATCGATGGGGTTCATGAAGACAGGGCTCCGATACGGCTGCCCCGCGGCAGCCTTGCCGCCATTATTGCGTATCGGAGTTGGCCAGCACCTGCGACTGGCCGGGGTCGACCAGGCCCAGGCGCGCCTTGAGCGATTGCGGCCGGCCGGTGAAGATCACCGCGTAATAGGTGGCGTTGGCCATGACTTTCTGCACGTAGTCGCGCGTTTCGTTGAAAGGGATGGTCTCGGCGAAGATGGCGCCCTCGACGCCGTGCGACAGCGCGGCGCGCCAGTTGCGCGGCCGGCCGGGCCCGGCGTTGTAGCCGGCGGAAGCCAGCATCTGCGAACCGTCCACGGCCTGCAGCACGATGTTCAGGTACTGCGTGCCCAGCTCGGTGTTGACATCGAAATCGTGCACGCGGGTCGGGTCGAAATCGGTCATGCCGATCTTCTTGGCCACCCACTTGGCCGTGGCCGGCATGATCTGCATCAGGCCCGCGGCGCCCACATACGAATGCGCCTGCGTCACGAAGCGCGACTCCTGGCGGATCAGCCCGTACACCCAGGCCGGGTCCAGCGAGATCGCCTGCGCCTTGGCGGCCACCTTGCCGTCGAAGGGCGCGATATAGCGCTGGGTGAAGTCGAATTCGTGCGCGGTGAGCTCGGACGTGTTGACCACCCGGTCGTAGATGTCTTCGGCGCGGGCCAGCTCGGCCGCGGCCAGCAGTTGCCGGTCGGTCATGCCGCGCAGCGCGAAGTTCCATTCCGGCACGGCTTCGGCGCGCCAGCCCAGGCGGAACAGCTGCACGGCGCGCACCAGGCCGGGATTGCGGCGCGCCTCGGCCATTTCGGCCGAAGTCACCGGCGCCGCTTCGGGCGGCAGGACGATGGGGCGGCCCAGCTCTTCGGAAGCCAGCTGGCCGTAGAAATTGAACTGGTCGGCAATGCCGGCATAGGCCTGGCTGGCGGCGTCCGCCTGGCCCGACGCGGCCAGTCCGCGGGCCTTCCAGTACACCCAGCCCGGCTCGGCCTGCTGCTCGGGCGGCATCTGGGCTATGCAGGCCAGCACCCATTTCCAGTCGATCCTGGCGGCGCGCAAGGCGCTGCGCACGCGCCAGGCCTGGCCGGTCTTGCTCAGGCGCACGTCGCCCGCCTCGCGGTACCACTGCTCGGCGCGGTCGTCCTGGGCGTAGGCGGCCGCCAGCGCATACTGGCTGCGCACCCAGGCCGCCTCGCCCTTGGCCATGTAGCGCTCCCACTCGTTGCGGAAATACGCGTCGGCCGTATTGAGGTCCTGGCGCGCCAGGCGGGCCAGCGCGATCGACAGCAGGGCCTTCTCGTTGCGGCCCACCACCGACTTGCTCTGCCGCGCCAGCCACTTCAGCGGGTCTTTCAGCAGCACCGCCAGCTTCTTGCGGTCGTTGTTTTCGAAGATGTAGCCGGCCAGCTGCGTGGCCGCGGGAATGCGGTTGTCCTCGATGGCGTCGCGCAGCAGGGGCATGATCTGGTCCCAGCCCAGCACGCCGTCGGCCACCAGCTGGTCGTACAGCTTCCAGCAGCTGCGCACCGGCTGGAACACCGCCAGCGCCTGCTCGGCCGTGGCGCGCCGGCCCGTCATGTGCTGGGCGTCGAGCCGGGCGCAGGCCACGGCCGGGCCGCGGTTGATAGGCTCGCCCAGGTCCTGCACCGCCTGGAAATCGCCGCGCGCCGCCGCCATGAGGATCAGATCCGCGCGCAGCTTGTCGGCCAGGTAGCTCTGGGGATGGGCATCCAGGAATTGCTGCGCGTCGTCGAACGGATGCGAGCCCGGCAGCGGGAAGGCCAGCTTGTAGCGCAGCAGCCAGTATTCGGCATAGATGCCCAGCGGGTCGTCGCGCGCCTGCGCGGCGGCGGCCTGCGCCAGGGCGCCCCACTGCGGCCGGCCTTGCGCATCGTGGGCGTCGATCAGGGCCTGGCGGGCAGGAGTGTCGGGAGAAGGCGGCAGGCCGGCCTGCACCGGGCGAGGCTGGATCGCGGCATGGAAAACCGGCAGGGGCCCCGTCGCCAGCGAGGCAAGCGCAGGGGCCTGGGCCGCGGCGGGCGCCCCGGTGCTTTGCTGGGCGTCGACCGACGAGCAGGCTGCAATCACCATGGCCAGCATCGGCAGCCAGAGACGTATGCGCGAGACCACCCAGGCTGCGGATGGCCGGACCGGCGAAGCGGATTTCTGATAACGTGCCGTTTCGGGATCCTGCGTCATTGCCCTTCCTTGATGCGGGTGCAGCGTGCGGATGTTGCGTATGCGGCCGTCGGGCCGATGCGCAATGAATCGTCACAACTGGTCATGCCAAATCAAACTTCCGCACAGAATACAGCAGCCGCGCTGCGCGCGCGATTGAAACAAGCGCGCGCCGACCTGCCCGACGATGAGCGCGACCGCGGCGCCCTGCTGATGCGCGGCCGCCTGTTCAGCTGGCTCAACGCGGCCCGCGATGCGCTGGCCCCGTCGGGACGCACGATTTCCTCGGTGGCGGCCTTCTGGCCCCTGGCCGGCGAGCCCGACCTGCGGCCCCTGTTGGCGCAGTGGTCGGACCATGGCGTGCAGGTCTGCCTGCCCTGCGTGACAGGCCCCGGGCAGCCGTTGGAATTCCGCAACTGGACGCCCGCGGCGCCCATGGCCGCCGGCGCCTACGGCATCGCCGAACCGGCCGCGGGCCCGGCCTGCGTGCCGGACGTGATCCTGGTTCCCACGCTGGGCTATACCGACCGCGCCGATCGCCTGGGCTATGGCGGCGGCTACTACGACCGCACGCTGGCCGCGCTGGACGAAGCCGGCCATGGCTGCATCGCCATCGGCATCGCCTGGACCGAAGGCCGGCTGCCCGAGGACTACGAACCCGCCGCGCACGACCGGCGCCTGGATGCCATCCTCACCCCCGACGGCTGGCTGCCGAACGCGCCGCTCGGCGCGGCCCCCGATTCGGCCAGGTCGCGCATCATGCGATTCATCCTCGGTTAATCCCCTAGCCATCTAGCAGCACTATCATGGTGCCGGATGCCCTCATACGAGGCGTCCGTCGCCGATTTTTCCGTTTGAATCGCCAGCACGCACTGGAACCGTGCCGAAGCCAGCCAATTCAGAGCTGGCATGACGCTTGCTCGTAGGTGTAAGCCCTGTTTGACGCACGAGAGCGGCTCACTCAAGCTGCCAATACAGTGCGCATGTGAAGGAGGATTCATGCACGATGCTGCACCCCGTCCCGCCGCGGCTTACGACGAAATGTATGACGCGCAGGGCCAAGTACGTCCCCAGTACCGGGCGTACGCAGACTGGCTGGACAGCCAGTCTTCCGATGCCATGGCAGCCCGCCAGATCGAGGCCGATCTCAGTTTCCGCCGGGTAGGCATCACATTTTCAGTGGCCGGCGACGCCGCCGGCACCGAACGGCTCATTCCGTTCGACCTGATCCCCCGCATCATCCCCGCCAACGACTGGCAACGCCTCGAGGCCGGCCTCAAGCAGCGCGTGCGCGCGCTGAACATGTTCATCCACGACATCTACCACGGGCACGACATCGTGCACGCGGGCGTGGTCCCGGCCGAGCATGTGTTCCTCAACGCGCAGTACCGCCCCGAGATGCAGGACATCGACGTGGCCGAGGACATCTACAGCCACATCGCCGGCATCGATCTCGTGCGCGCCGGCCAGGGCGAGTTCTACGTGCTCGAGGACAACCTGCGCGTGCCCTCGGGCGTGTCGTACATGCTCGAAGACCGCAAGATGTCCATGCGCTTGATGCCCGACGTGTTCTCCAAGGTCAAGGTCGCGCCCGTCGCCCACTACCCCGACCTGCTGCTCGACAACCTGCGCGAGGTCGCCCCGCGCAGCATCGACGACCCCACCGTGGTGGTGCTGACGCCGGGCATGTACAACTCGGCCTATTTCGAGCATGCCTTCCTGGCCCAGCAGATGGGCGTGGAGCTGGTCGAGGGCCAGGACCTTTTCGTCGAACAGAACACCGTCTACATGCGCACCACGCACGGCCCGCAGCGGGTCGACGTGATCTACCGGCGGCTGGACGACGACTTCCTCGATCCGCTGTCCTTCCGCGCCGACTCGGTGCTGGGCGTGCCGGGCCTGCTGTCGGTGTACCGCGCCGGGCGCGTCACGCTGGCCAACGCCATCGGCACCGGCATCGCCGACGACAAGGCCACCTACCTGTACGTGCCCGACATGATCAAGTTCTACCTCTCGGAAGAGCCGATCCTGTCGAACGTGCCCACCTGGCAGTGCGCCAAGCCCGCCGAGCTCTCGCACGTGCTGGCCAATATGCACGAGCTGGTCGTCAAGGAAGTGCACGGCGCCGGCGGCTACGGCATGCTGGTGGGCCCCACCTCGAGCAAGGCGCAGGTCGAGGACTTCAAGACGCGCGTCAAGGCCAACCCCGCCAACTACATCGCCCAGCCCACGCTGGCCCTGTCCACCGTGCCCACTTACGTCGAGTCCGGCGTGGCGCCGCGCCACGTCGACCTGCGCCCCTACGTGCTGTGCGGCAAGGACATCCGCACCGTGCCCGGCGGCCTGTGCCGCGTGGCGCTGGTCGAGGGCTCGCTGGTGGTCAACAGCAGCCAGGGCGGCGGCACCAAGGACACCTGGGTACTGGAGGATTGAGATGTTAAGCCGCACCGCCGACAACCTCTTCTGGATGTGCCGCCACATCGAGCGCGCCGAGAACACCGCGCGCATGCTCGACGTGAACCTGCAGATGTCGCTCCTGCCGCAAGACCTGCAGACGCTGGAGAACTCCTGGCGCGCCGTGCTGCGCATCTCCGAGCTGCAGGGCGGCTATGACGCGCGCTATCCCGGCATCACGCCGCAGGACGTGCTGCACTACATGGTGCGCGAGGCCGACAACCCCTCGTCCATCTACGCGTGCCTGCGCGGCGCGCGCGAAAACGCCCGCGCCGTGCGCGGCAGCCTCACCACCGAGGTCTGGGAAACCTACAACAGCACCTGGCTGGGCCTGCTGCAGCATCTCGACAACGGGCTGCCCGAGCGCAACCCCGGCGAGTTCTTCGAATGGGTGAAGTTCCGCGCGCACCTGGCGCGCGGCGTCACCGTCGCCACCATGCAGACCGACGAGGCGCTGTACTTCCTGCGCCTGGGCATGCATCTCGAACGCGCCGACAACACCGCGCGCATGCTCGACGTGAAATTCCACGAGCGCGACGACGACATGCCCGCCGGCCGCGCCGCCGGCGCCGATGCCGACAATGGCATGTACAGCGAGTTCTACCGCTGGTCGGCCCTGCTGTCGTCCATGTCGGGCATGGAGATCTACCGCAAGATCTACCGCGACGTGATCGCGCCCGACC
>DASWPO010000143.1:0-14905 GCA_036404015.1 Bordetella sp.
GCGTTCTTCGGCACCGCCCTGTGCAGCCACCTGATCGACAAGCAAGTCGACACCGTCATCGTGGCCGGCTGCACGACCAGCGGCTGCGTGCGCGGCACCGTGGTCGACGCCTTCTCGCTGAACTTCAAGGTGGCCGTCGCCCAGGAGTGCGTCTACGACCGTGGCGCAACATCCCACAAGGTCAACCTGTTCGACATGAGCCAGAAATACGCCGACGTACTGCAGGTCAACGATCTCATCGCACGGCTGCGGGCAATCGCCTGACCGGCACGGCCATTCATACATCAAGGGAAACTACATGCATCTGTTCAAGAACCTGACGCGCCTGCTGGCCGCCGCCGCCCTGTGCGGCGCGGCGGCGGCGCACGCGCAATATCCGGACAAACCCATCCGCCTGGTCGTGCCGTTTCCACCGGGCGCGGGCACCGACGCCACGGCGCGGCTCATCGCCAACGAACTCTCGCCGCTGCTGGGCCAGCCCGTGATCGTGGAGAACCGGGTCGGCGCCGGCGGCTCCATCGGCGCGCAATGGGTGGCGGACGCCGAGCCGGACGGATACACCCTGTTCTTCTCCACCACGGGGGCCTTGGTCATCAATCCGCATCTGTACAAGCATCTGCGCTACGACGGCGTCAAGAGCTTCACGCCGATCGGCATGGTGGCGTCCTCGGCCAATGTGCTGGTCGTCAACCCCCAGGTGCCCGCGCATTCGGTGACGGAACTGATCCAGCTGGCCAAGTCCGAGCCCGGCAAGCTGACCTACGGCTCCTCGGGCATAGGCAGCTCCAGCCACCTGGCCGTCGTCATGCTGGAATCGCTGTCCGGGACGAAGTTCACCCACATCCCGTACAAGGGCTCCGCGCCGGCCGTGACCGACCTGGTCGGCGGACGCATCGACCTGATGATCGACAATATCCCCAGCCACGTCGAACTGGTCAAAGCCGGCAAGGAGCGTGCCCTCGGCGTCTCGGGCACCAATCCTTCGCCCCTGTTTCCGGGCTTGCCCACCATCGCCCAGGCCGGCGTGCCCGGCTACGACGTGACGATCTGGTACGGCATCCTCGGCCCCGCAGGCATGCCCGGCGACGTGGTGCAGAAGCTCTCCACGCTGATACGCCAGGCGGTGACCAAACCCGGCATGGCCGAGAAGTTGCAGGCCATCGGCTCCGATCCCCTGGTGCAGTCGCCGACGGAATTCGCCAGCTACATCAAGTCGGAAGACCAGAAGTGGGCGCGCATCGTGCTTGAATCCGGGGCAACGGCGGACTGAATGCCAGGCCGTCAGCGCATCATGCAGACGGCATAAACCTGGATATCCGTCTCCGCCCCCGTCCTGCCGGTCTCGCACGAGGCGTACCACCCCCAATCGCCCTGCGGATTGGAATAGGACAGCGTCGAAGCCACTCCCGCAATGCACTGCGCTCCGCCACTGAGCACCTTGTAGCCGCCCGGGCAGGAAACCGTACCGTTGGCCCAGAACGCCCCGCCGCCGGGGCCGGAAAAATACTGGACCACGGTCTGCGTTGGCGGGGAGGCCGTCCAGACGCCCGACTGGCACGACACCAGCAAGCCGGCCCCCGTGCGCCCCACCAGGCCGTCGGACTCGCAGCCGCTGCCAGGGCTGGCCCACCCTGACACCTGGAGGAACTCGCGGGCCTGCAGGCGCCAGCCCGTGACCAGGCCTTCCCCGTTGATGCCGCCGGCCACGGTCAATCCGCCTTTGAGTTGGGGATCCCTGTCGTCGAAGCGCCGCACATACCGGCTTTGGCTGGTCGAGGCCACGTCCACGCCGGCCCAAAGCACCGGCGTGCCCGCGGGCAGCGCCTCGGCACCCGGCGCATAAGGATTGGGGAAATCGAAAATCTTGCCGCGCAGGCGGCCGGCCGAACCGGCGCTGGCATGGCCGCCATACCCGCCCGCCGCGTCGGTCAACACGGCCATGCGCATCATGTCCGGCGCGCCATAGGCATCGGTCAGGGCTTGCGAGGCGTACACCAGCATATCGACCCGGCAGGCCTCGCCAGGGCAGGCCGAAGGCGGCATCAAGCGTATCAGGGCCGTCCCGCCCGTCGGCGCGGACTCGGAGAAACCTTGAGGCAGCAGGCCCTGGGCCTTGAACTCAGCCAGGGTCGGCGCGCGCGCATCCGCGTACAAAGGCTGGCCATCGGCACCGGCGGGCACGCCGCCTTCGGCCAGTATGTCGACATGGCGCTCCAGCATGCGCTGGCTTGCCTGCCGGATCTCCAGCAGCCAGGCTCCCGTCGCCTGGGCGGCCGCGTCATCGGCGCGCCGCATCACCGCCGCCGAGCCCCAGACCAGCAGCAACGTGCCTATCATCAGGGCGACGGCCAGCTCGACCAGGGCAAAGCCGCGCTGCGCGCGCCGCCTTCCCTGCTGTTTCCGGTTCCGCGCGATCATGGGCACGGCACCTCAACGCACCGTGAAGATGAAGGTATTGTTGTCGCCCTCGGCGCATTGGGCTTCGGCGCGCGGCGCCATATAGACCAAGGGCGGCGCGGCCGTGCTGTCCTTGACCACGACCGAACCGCCCTGCCCCTGCACCGCGATGATCTCGGCAGAACGCTGCATGACCGACGCCAGGCTCGGACAGGCGGCATGGCTGACACGATTGAGCGTGATGGCAAAGCCCGAGCCCGCGCCGCCCGAAGCAAACACGACGGGCTCGACGGTGACCACGCCATTGCCCGTGGTTCCCGCCCCGCCCAGGCCGTGCGCCACCACGGCGGCGGCGCCCGTGCCATTGACCGACAACACGCTGGAATCCCTCACGGCATTGGCCAGCGTGCCGGTATCGATATCGGTATAAGGCATGGCGCCCGCCCCTTGCGAATTGGCCTTGGTCCGCGCAACGAAGCGCTGCAGTTCCCGGCCGACCTCGGGCACCTTGTTCTCGATGACATAGTTGCCGATGGCCGGGATGCCGATGATGGCGGCAAGCAGGATGATGGCCGCGACGATGGACACCTCGATCAGGGAAAAGCCGCGCTGCCGCGAGGCGGAAGACGGGACGACGAAAGCGATGTGCATGGAAGGCTCCTGGTAAGTAATGGGAAGCAAGCGTTGAAGGACAGGCGCCTGAATCAGCCGGAGGCGTGAAACTGCATCAAGGCCCGCCTCAGCTCGTCGATGGCGGCGTAGTGCCAAAGGGACAGGCTGATCACGGTCCCCGTTGCACCCAATAGGCACAGCCAGCGCAAGGCCTGCGCCTGCCTGCGCACACGCGCCGCGGCATGGGACTCGATGCGCAGGCGGGCCTGCTGCAATCCGCCGACCAGCCCATGGGCGCCAGCCATGTCCGACAAGAACCACCACAGTTCGCGGTCGAGCAGCCCCGTGTCCAGGCTGTCCGCGCCGACGATGCCGGCGTCGATGCGAGCCAGCATGGCCCCGACATGAGCGGCCAGCCATGGCCGCGCATTCCAGGCCAGGCCTGACAGGGCTTCACGCAGCCGGGTATCGATATTGCCGCGCCGGCGCAGCAATACGCACAGCATGGCCAGGAACCGGATAGCGTGGAAATCGCGATATAGCCGCCAGACAAGAAAGCGATCCAGCCGCCCGCGCAGGCGGCCAGTAAGATTGGGCAGGCTCCACAGGATCAACGCCACGCCAGCCGGCAGGCCGAAAATCCACACGACAAACGAGTCCCTTACGCCGTCGGCCAAGGCATACAGTGCGCGGGCAACCGGCCCCAGATACTCGCCGGGCAGTCCCTGGAATACGTGCTGCAAACGCGGGACCGTGAAATACGGCACGGCGCAAAGCAGCGCAAACGCCACGAGCATGGCCGCCACGCCGGCCGCCGTCGTGGCGAGCAGTTCGTCGCGAACCGTGCGGACCAGCTGCACCACATGAGCCAGATCCCGCAACACCGCGACCAGCGCCTCGCCGCCCGCCTGCTGGCCCGCGGCGATCAACAGGCATTCGTCGGCCGGCAACACCCCGGTCCATGCCGCGGCCAGATCGCCGCCGGTTTCCTGGTAGCGGCGCGCCCAGTGCCGTGACAAACGGCCACGCACCGATGCCGGACCATAGCGCCGCGCGTCGTCCTCGAAATGGTCCAGCAAGGTCTTGCGCCCTTGCAAGGCTCGCAGCATTTCGGCCAGGTAGCCGTAATAGTCCGCCCGCAAGGTTCTGAACCGCCAGGCATCCAGGCGCGCCTGGATCCATGCCATCCAACGCGACCAGGTTTCGGCCTGCGCAAGCAGCCGCGCGCTGTCCGCCACGCTGTTCGCCAACCTCATGGCGCCGTCCGGCGGCGCGCCCAGCCGCACAGGCCGAACTGGCGAGCCAGCATCCGGGCATCGATCTCGCCCCGCAAGGCCTTGTAGACGGCGCATAGGCTGACGGACTTGCCCGACATGTCGACATCGTCCGCCGGGCTGCGCGCCAGGCTGGCGAGATGGCGCATCAAAGACGGATTGTCCCGGCGGCGAATACAGTCGAGCAAGACGGCGTCATCGGCGGGCTCGAACATCTCGGCGGCCACCGTGCGGCCGTCATGTCCCGATAGCGCCATGCGCTCCAGTCCCGGGCGATTGCATGCCGCGCAACCCGCTGGATTGCGCACACGCAAACGGCGAGGGTCGGCACTGAACACCCGGCCGAACTCGACGGCCCAGTTGCGCCAGGCCAGGCCTTCGCCAGGCCTGCCCGAGTCCCGCCACAAAACCTCAAAGGGCAAAGCGCATGCAGTGCACAGGCGCGGCAGCAGCATCTGGTAGACCAGCAGCTTGAGCACGCCTGGCGCGGCCAGGAAATCCCGGGAGACACCGATGAAATCCGAGGCCAACCGCTCGGGAATCATCAATGCCGATCCGGTATGCGTCGTGGTGTAGACGCTGGCGCCGCTGCCGGCCAGATCCATGAATGCCCTGCCGGTCTCGTGATCGCGCACTTCGCCGATCAGCAGATCGTTCATGGCCGAGCGCTTGATGGTGCGCAGCTTGGCGTCGAACGGATGCTGTACTTCGGCATCCAGCGATCTGCCCACGGTGTTCTGCAGGGCATTGCCGATCAGGTATTCGACCGGGTCTTCCAGGGTGATGACCTTGCGCGCGGGATCGATGCCGCGCATCAGCGTGGCAAGCGTGGTCGACTTGCCCGACCCCACGATGCCGGCAATGACGATGGCGCCGCCTTCGCGTTCGCGCGCGCCTTCGAGCATCCGCACCTGGGAAGGCAGGTAGCCCAGCTGCGCCAGCGTGGCGCCGCCGTCCGGCGTGTCCAGACGCAGCAGGCGCAGGCAGGCGGAGGGTCCGGCATCGGCTGCCAGCGACGCCCAGCGCAGCATGAAGGGCGTGCCGTCCACCTGCATGGCGATGCGCCCCTGCTGTTCGATACGCGGATCGAACACGGCGCCATTGCCGCCCCGGACATCCATCCAGGCCACGGCCAGCACCTCGCGCAGGGTCGATGCCGCAATGCCTTCGAAGCAATCGGGCGCCACATAGGCGCCGTTGATGGTGTAGCGCACCTGGGAAGCGCCGCCCCGCTCATTGACGTTGATATGCAGGTCGCTCGCACCCGCCTGAACGCCCCAGCGCACGAACTCCGCGAACATCGAGGCCAGGGCCGAACGCCGGGCCTGGGACGGCATCTCGGCATGCCCTGCCAAGGCGCCGTGGAGTGGGTCGCGCGCCACGGTCAACAACAAAGAGGACACAACGACATAGCGCGCCGGATCCGCCAGCCGCAAGCCGCGCCGCTGCAGCATGCGCTCGAGTTCGTCGGCCTGGTCGCCATCGGCGTAGTCCGCCAGGGCGAACAAGGCAGCCCTGCCGTCCTCGAACAAGACGGGACAGACCCGGCCGGACAAGGCGGCAAGATCGAATTCCGCTCCCAGAGAACGGACGAAGCGCGGGACCAAGGCCGCCAGATCGTCAGGCGACTCGAGCACGGGCCGGCCCCGCGCAACAGGCGCCGCCTCATAAGGCCGGCTTCCAGCCGAGTCGGCAACGCGAGGCTCACTCATCGCCACCCTCCCGCCTGTGCAGGCATACCGTGCGTTGCGCTTCCTGCCAGCGCAGACGCACGCAGGGCTGCTCGATGCGCACCAGGCTGTAGCGCGGTTCGCCGGCCGCGTCATCGATGCCCTGCGGCCAGCGTCGACCCTGGCGGTAGCGCCAAAGCTCGCCATTGATTGCGATGTCGGCATGCAAGGCCTGGCCCACGCCATAGATGGCCAGCACGTCGAGCCTGTCCCGGTCATTGCCGGAAGGATCGGCACGCGAGGCCGCGGGCGCATGCAGAGAGGCCACGGATGCAGGCATGGCAAGCCAGTCCTGGGCGCGTTCCAGCTGCTTGCCGGCGACGGCTGCCTGCGCATCGGCGCGCAGCAGGTCGAGCACCGTATCGGCTTCCGGCCATGGCGACTCGACGGCTGCCGCAGGGGCGGCATCCACCGCAGGCGCCGGTCCGGGCCAAGCTGCGCAGAGGGCCGCCAGCCCCCAGGCATATCTCCTGCCCAGGCAGAATTCAATGCAATTCATAAACAGTCCCTTGAAGTTGGGCGAGCAGCACGCTGCCGGCCAATGCGGAAGGACGGCCGGCATCGACGCGCAAGGTGAAAGACGACCAGGAAGCCACGGTGCTCTGCAGGGCCAGCACCCCGAAAGAGCGCAGCGGCCCGGTTACCGAAAGCGTGCGGGTCCGCAATCCCGGCAAGTCCGGTTTCACCGCCACCGGCCCCGCCTGGCCCGCTTGAATCGAAGGCACGGCAGGCTCGACCGGCAAACCCAGCCTGATTTCGGAAAAGGCGGGATGGATGCGTTGCAGATTGCCGAGAAAAGCCTGCGCGGGCCGCCTGGGCAAGGACACGGCAGCCAGCGTCGTGCTCGCGCCCGGCACCTGCCAGCGCAGGACGCTGCGGTCCAGGGTCTCGAACTCGGCCTGCAAGCCTTGGGGCGCCGCGGCCGCCAGCGCATCGAATGTCGCTTGGGACCATGCGCGTTCGTAATGCGCGGCACAGCGCCAGTCGCGCCCTTGCGGTTCGCACGCGATGCGCTTCAAAGTCCAGCCGCGCAAGGCCAGGGGAATTCGATGAAATGATTCCGTCAGGCGCTTCAGGTCGGCGGGCGTATGGATGCGAATGCCGCCGCGCCAGGCATCGAAAGCAGCCTGCCTGGAAGCCACCAGGTCGGGAAGCACCGGCGCCGGCGCATGGTAGGCGCGCCAGCGGTCCCGGACAGGCGGCCACAGCAGGACCAATGCCGCGCCCAGGACGCAGGCCCGGACAGGCCAGGGCAAGCTGCTCCAGCGCGTATCCACGGGCAGCAACCGGGAACCGGCGTCCAGGGACTGCATCATGCGATCCAGCAACGATTCGCCGTCGATCAGGCGCAGCGCGGGCCGCTGAGCCTGCAGCACGCGCAATGCCTGTTCCGCCGCTTCGCGGGTCGGGTGGATATGATCGCCGCGCGACATGACGGCGCCATCCTGCGTGGCAACCAGCCAATACCGTCCGTCCGGCAAGGCGACCACGCTGCAGGCCGCCCCTTCCGCATGAAGCTGCGCATAGGCTTGGGCCGCGGCGTGCAGCTCACCGCGCCGGGCGCCACGGTCCAGGCGCACGCACCCGCCTGCCGCCGCCCGCAGGCCCCCCGCCGCATAATGCGTGGCCTTGAGCTGTCGAGCCCGGGAGCGGGCCATGGCCGCGATATGGCTGCCGACAAGGGCAAACCAGGTCAACCCGAACACCAAGGTCTGCCCCGCCCCGTCCCGCCTAAGCATGAATGCGTGGCTGGATACCTGCTTCATGGCGCACTCCTCATAGACCGTCCTCGACCTGGGCCGTGATGAGCACCACCGTCGTCAATCGATCCCTGGCCCCTCGATCCAGGCCACCCGTCAACAAAGGAGAGTCCGGCGTCAGGCGACGCCGGTCGAACTCGTCCTCGCGCCGATCGAATCCCGAAAGAATGACCGGGACGCCGGGACGCAGCTCGACCTGCTGCACCATGCCATTGCCGTCCACATTGAGCTGCTGCACCTGCAGCTGATTGCCTTCCTGGCCGAAGGAAATGGATTTCAGCGGCTGCGCGACCGTGTTGTCGTAGGACACTGACAGCAGGATGCTGCCATCGTCCTGGACGTCGGGCACCAGGGTCAGCAAAGTACCGACCGTCTCCTGCTTCTGGCTGATGGAAACGGACGGCAAGGCCGCGGTGATGCCGCTGGACGCCGACGGCAGGGCCACGCTCTGCACCTGGTCGATATAGGTGAACGTCGAGCGCACGGCATGCGTGACCGGCCGCCGATTGAGCGTCTGCAGAGGAACGCTGGCATGCCGCAGCACGGCGCCGCGTTCGCTCAAGGCGGAAACGATGGCGCGAGACCCCTGGAACGGACCCGCGGCAATACCCGCCTGCAAGGTTCCCGCGGTTGCGCCCGCACCGGCCGCCATAGCGCTTTCAGCGGTGCCGCGCAAGCTGGCATAAATGGCCGACCAATCCAGACCGGCTTCGGAAGTGTCATGCGCGGCCAGGGTGATCTCCTCGAATACCAGGCGCACCCGCCGGGTCAGCACCCGGTTCTCGCGTTCGATGAAGGAGCCTATGCGATCCAGCACGTCGGGCGTATCGGTCACCACCAGCGCCGTCCCGCCGCTCTCTACCTCGGCGATCACGCCCGCCCGCGTCAGAAAAGGTTCGAGCCTGCTGCGCACGGCCTGCAGGGCCAGGTGCTCGCCCGAGCTGAGCGCCGTGCTGGAACTGCTTTCGAAACCGCCGCTCTGGGGATTGGCCGCGCGCCCCAGGCGGGCGTCGACCTTGCTGGCCAAGGTCAACGCGCGCACGTCGAAGACACGTGTTTGCGTCCGGTAGAACTCGATGGCGCCTTGGTAATAGCGCCAATGCAGGTAAAGCTGCGCGGCCAGCGCATCGAGCGTGTCGGCCAAGGGGCGAGGCCCCGCATGAACTTCCACGCGCGTGGCGCCGGCGACCGCCAACGGCGCCTTTTCGGCCAGCCGGGGAAGAAACAAGTCATGCGGCAGCAAGGCATCGGGATGCACGCGGACCGCGATTCCCGTGGCGCGATAAAGCCGCTCCGCAATGCCGGGAAGGTCGGCCTGCCCGGCAAAGAGCAGGGTGGTGTCGACATTGGCCCGCAAGGCCGGCGGCAGCAGGACTTCACGCGCCAGGGGCTGGGCCGGCCCGGCCAACCATGGCCTGGCCACGTCCTGCGCCGCCTTGCGCGCCTCGACATCGGCCAGGCCCTGCTTGAAGCGGCGCTGCTGCGCATCGAGCGATTGCTGCGCCGCATCGGCCCGGCCGCGCAAGGCTTCCATTTTCTGTGGCAGCGCACAAGCCCCCAGCATGCTCGTCAATAGCGCCACGCCCGCCATATGTCCGCGCTTCATGACGCGGCTCCGGCAGGAGCAGCCGAGCGGTCGCATGCCTGGGTGTAGGCCACGACCCGCAACACCTGATTGGCATAGAAGCAAGGCTGCACCGGTCGTTCGGACAGTTCGGTGGACGCCAGCAATGCCCGCACCGCCTGCTTGAAATCACCCGGAAACTCCGCCGCGCCCGCCAGGGGAATATCGACATCGACCGCCCAGTGCTGAGGCTCGAACGTCCAGCCGGAAGCGGCTGCCCACCTGGCCAGCACGCCGCGCAAGGTCGCATCGGGCGGACCCGCATGCAGCACCATGGGGGCAAGAACCGGATGTGCGGTTGCCGGCTCGCCTGCCGCCGATGCCGATGGCCTGCCTGACGAGTCACGCGGCGGCTGGACCGGAACCACCGGCGTTGCCGTGGTATCGCCGACCAAAGGCACGTGCACCAAAGGCACATGCTCGGTCAAAGCCGCTTTGGCCGGTCCGCCGGCCGGCGCAGGCGGGTTCGCCGCAGCGACAGGCATCTCCCGCGAGGAGGCCACCGGCACATCCTGCCGCGAGGCCCGTGCCACATAGCGGCCACCGCGCAAGGTCAGGGCCTGCCATGCCCCGTCGATGACGACGTAAGGATCCTGGCGACGATAGGCCAGCGGCAGGTCACCCTGCGGCGTGCTGGCGAAAATGGCCGGCACTTCCTGGCCCGGCGGGAACTGCAGCCAAATCTGCCGGCCCGTGCCGAACACCTGCAAGGGCGCCACGGCCGGGTCGCCCGACAGGCGCCAGTTGAAATCGTATTGTCCTGCCGCGCCCTGCTCGAACGCCATGCCGCCCCATGCGGCACAACCCGCCAGCCAGGCCAGGCTCAGCAAACAGATGATGCGCACCATGCGAACCCCGATCGAAAATGACATCGGGTTGCATGGTCATCCGCGCGGCGGATTGCGGCTAGACGGACATCTGCGAATGGATGAAATAGTCACGCGTGAAGCGCGTGTTGCATGTCTGGTCGACATCCATGGCAAATCTGCCGTTCATAAAAAAGCGGGCCTCTGCCCGCTTTTCACATCAGCGCGGCCGCACTGATTTCTTTCCTGCCCGCGACGACTGCTTTACCGCCTGGGCAGGCTTGCTGGCCTTCTTGGCTTCGGCCCGGCGCTGCTTGGCCGTCTGGCCCTTCAAGGCCTGCGGCTTGGGCGCGGCGGCGCGCTTGATCTTGCGCGGTTCTTCGGGACGGCGCGTGGCTTCTTTGCGCAAGGTCTCGAAGCTGGTGCCCTTGACCAGGCGGAACTCGATGCGGCGCGCCTCCAGGTCGACGCGCGCCACCTGCACCTGCACCTTGTCGGTGAGGCGGTAGCGCATGCCGGTGCGTTCGCCGCGCAGCTCGTGCAAGGCCTCGTTGAACTGGAAGTATTCGCTGCCCAGCTCGGAGACGTGCACCAGGCCTTCGACGTGCAGGGTGTCCAGCGTGACGAAGATGCCGAAGCTCGCCACGCCCGTGACGGTGCCGCTGAAGTCCTCGCCCACGCGCTCCTTGACGAACCAGCACTTGAGCCAGGCCTCGACGTCGCGCGAGGCTTCGTCGGCGCGGCGCTCGGTGGCCGAGAGGATGAGGCCCAGCTTTTCCCAGACGGCGTGTTCGTGCTCGCTCTGCGACTCGCCCTTGATGACGGGCTGGCCTTCGAGCTGCGGCACGTAGCGCTGGCCTTCGAGCAGCGCCTTGATGACGCGGTGCGTGAGCAGGTCGGGATAGCGCCGGATGGGCGAGGTGAAGTGCGAATAGCCCGGGTAGGACAGGCCGAAGTGGCCGACGTTGTCGGGGCTGTAGATGGCCTGCTGCATGGAGCGCAGGCACATGGTCTGCAGCAGCGGGAAATCGGGGCGGCCGCGCACCGAGTCGATGAACTTGCCGTAGTCGGTCGCGGTGGGCTCGTCGCCGCCGCCCATCGACAGGCCCATGGTGCGCAGGAATTCGCGCAACGATTGCAAGCGCTCGGGCGTGGGGCCTTCGTGGATGCGGTAGAGGCCCGGATGCTTGCTGCGCGTCATGAAGTCGGCCGCGCAGGTGTTGGCCGCCAGCATGCATTCTTCGATGAGCTTGTGCGCGTCGTTGCGCACCACGCCCACGATCTGCTCGATGCGGCCGAGCTGGTTGCAGACGATCTTGGTTTCGATGGTCTCGAAATCGATGGCGCCGCGCTTCTTGCGCGACTCGGCCAGCAGCAGGTAGAGCTCGTGCAGGTTCTGGATCTGCGGCAGCACGGACTGCAGCGCGCTGGCCGCGGGGCCGCCGGGCTGTTGCAGGGCCGCCCACACATTGGTGTAGGTGGTGCGCGCATGCGAGTGCATGACCGCGTTGTAGAACTGGTAGGCCGTGACGGTGCCGGCCTTGGCGCCATTGGCCGGGATGACCATGTCGCACACCAGCACCAGGCGGTCGACGCTCGGGTTGAGCGAACAAAGCCCGTTGGACAGCGACTCGGGCAGCATGGGAATGACCCGGCGCGGGAAATACACGCTGGTGCCGCGTTCGAGCGCATCGTCGTCCAGCGGCTCGCCGGGACGCACATAGTGGCTGACGTCGGCGATGGCCACCAGCAGGCGCCAGCCCGGGCGCTTGCGCTGGCTCGTGCCCAGCTCCACCGGCTCGCAATACACCGCGTCGTCGAAGTCGCGCGCGTCTTCGCCGTCGATGGTGATGAGCGGCACGTCGCGCAGGTCCACCCTGCCCTTCAGGTCCGTCTTGCGCACCACGTCGGGCAGCCGCGAGGCCTGCTTGTTGGCTTCCTCGGAGAAATCGACCGGCACGTCGAACTTGCGCACCGCGATCTCGATTTCCATGCCGGGGTCGTCGATCTCGCCCAGCACCTCGTACACGCGGCCCAGGGGCTGGGTGTGGCGCGTGGGCTGCTCGATGATCTGCACCGACACCACCTGGCCATGCTGCGCGCCGTTGGTATCGCCGGGCGGGATGAGGATGTCGTGCTTGATGCGCTGGTCTTCTGGCACCACGATGGACAGCCCGTGCTCGTGCAGGAAGCGGCCCACCAGTTTGTTGGTGCGGCGCTCGATGACCTCGACGATGATGCCTTCCGGCTTGCCGCGGTAGTCGCCCGAAGGCTTGACCAGCACGCGGTCGCCGTGCAGCACCTTGAGCATTTCGCGCGGGGCCAGGAAGATGTCGGGCCCGCCGTCGTCGCGCAGCAAAAAGCCGAAGCCGTCCCGATGCCCCTGCACCTTGCCCGCCACGAAATCGAGCTTGTTGGCCAGCAGCAGCAGGCCCTTGCGGTTGGGCATGAGCTGGCCGTCGCGCTCCATGGCGGAGAGCCGCCGGTCGAAGCCCACGCGCGTGGCTTCGCGCTCGACGTTCATGTGCTGCGCGAGCTCGTCGGGCGACAACGGCGTCGTGAGCGCGCGCAGGGCGTTGAGTATGGCTTCGCGCGAAGGGACGTCCGGATCGAAATCCGGCGGCGTGTGCGGCGTGACCTTGGGCTTGGGCTTCTTGGCGGCGCGCGGCGCATTGGCCGGCGGGCCGCCCTCCGCGGGGATGTCCTGCTGCGCGGCGCCCGCTTGGGCTTTCGCGTTCACCGCTTCATCGGCTGCGCTGTCCACTCTCGATTTTTCAAGCGATTTTTCAAATGCCTCTTCAGGCACTTTTTCAAGCGTTTTTTCGACCGTTTTTTCAGCCGGTTTTTCCACCGCCTTTTCAATCTTGGGCTGGCCCTCTGGCATGTTTCGCAGGCCATCCAGGAGGACGGATGGTTTGTGTGTACCGTTGTTCGGTCGTTTTGCCAAAGCTGAAAATCCCGTATATAATGCGCAGCTTCTGTGGCCAGCCCAAGGCTAGACACTGAATAGAATGTACCGCTGATTTGTACTGATGTACCACTGGGGGCTCCAGGTTTTTGACTGGAGCACGAATGCTTCGAAGCGTATCACAACCCAATGTTCAGCGTGACGGACTAGCAGTGCCCAGGTGGCGGAATTGGTAGACGCGCATGGTTCAGGTCCATGTGCCGCAAGGTGTGGAGGTTCGAGTCCTCTCCTGGGCACCACAGACAACCCCCGGTTGGCACTTCGTGCAGACCACCCCCAAAAGGGGTTTGCGGGTTCTAGAGCAGTATCAGCCGAAAGGCTTGAAGGCGGTTAGCTCAGATGGTTAGAGCGCCACGTTGACATCGTGGAGGTCGTTGGTTCGATTCCAATACCGCCTACCAGAACCAATACAAGCAGTGCCGAGCATTGCCAAGAGAGCCGCTCAAGTCCCTGACTTGGCGGCTTTTTGTTTATCTTCCGCGGTAAGACCATCATCGGACGCGGCAAAAAAAGGTAAAGGCATACACTTATCGGTCGATCCAGACTTTCCCAGTTTTTGCGGGCCCGCCTTATTGTGACCAACACGTCCTTCTCCTCCCTGCCCCTCTTGCCCGCCTTGCTGGACAACCTGCAGGGCCTGGGTTTCGAACAGATGACGCCCATCCAGGCGCAAAGCCTGCCGCTCATCCTGGAAGGCCGCGACCTGATCGCGCAAGCCAAGACCGGCAGCGGCAAGACCGCGGCGTTCGGCCTGGGCGTGCTGCAGAACCTGGACGTCAACCGTCTGGCCCCGCAGGCGCTGCTGGTCTGCCCTACCCGCGAACTGGCCGACCAGGTGGCCCAGGAGCTGCGCCGGCTGGCCCGCCAGATCCCCAATGTCAAGATACTGACGCTGTGCGGCGGCGCGCCCGTGCGTCCCCAGGCCGAATCGCTCGCCCGCGGCGCGCATCTGGTGGTGGGCACGCCCGGCCGCATCCAGGACCACCTGGAGCGCGGCAGCCTGGACCTGTCCGGCCTGAATACGCTGGTGCTGGACGAGGCCGACCGCATGGTGGACATGGGCTTCTACGACGACATCGTCGCCATCGCCTCGCACTGCCCGGCCAAGCGCCAGACCTTGCTGTTCTCGGCCACCTACCCCGACAACATCCGCAAGCTCAGCGCCCGCTTCCTGCGCAACCCGGCCGAAGTCAAGGTCGAGGCCCAGCATGACGCCAGCCGCATCGAGCAGATCTTTTTCGAGATCGACGAAGGCGCAAGGCTGGACGCCGTGGCCGCGCTGCTGGCCCACTTCCGCCCGGCATCCACGCTGGCGTTCTGCAACACCAAGATCCGCAGCCACGACCTGGTCGAACGCCTGCGGTCCGAGGGCATCAGCGCCCAGGCGCTCAACGGCGACCTGGAGCAGCGCGAGCGCGACGAAATCCTGATCCAGTTCGCCAATCAGAGCTGCCCGGTGCTGGTCGCCACCGACGTAGCCGCACGCGGCCTGGACATCCAGAACCTGGGCGCCGTGATCAATGTGGACGTGACCAAGGACACCGAAGTCCACGTGCACCGCATCGGCCGCAGCGGCCGCGGCGACCAGAAGGGCCTGGCGCTCAGCCTGTGCTCGCCCGACTAAATGCGCTGGGCCAATCTGGTCGAGCAATACCAGGGCGCGCCGCTGAAGTGGGGCGACATCAAGTCCCTGAAGCCCCGCGCCGACCGCCCCCTGCGCGCGCCGATGGTCAC
>DASWPO010000144.1:0-1961 GCA_036404015.1 Bordetella sp.
TGTTCCGCTATTCCGCGCTGACCTTCAACGGTCACCGTATCCACTATGACCAGGCCTATGCGCGCAACGAAGAGGGCTACCCGGACCTCGTCGTGCACGGTCCGCTGACCGCGACCTTGCTGCAGCAGTTCGCCCTGGAGCAGGGCGGGGGCAGGGCGCTTGCGCGCTTCGAGTTTCGCGGGGTCAGCCCGCTGTTCGTGTCGCGCGGTTTCCGCCTCGAGGGGCGCGCAGCCGGGGACGGCGAATTGGCCCTGTGGGCCAGGGGGCCGGACGGCGAGCTGGCGATGTCCGCCACGGCGGCCTTCCGCTAGCCGGCCGCATGCCTACAAACCTATTGAACAAGTCTTGACGACCAAGGAGAGCAATCAATGAGCGCAGTCATGAACACCAAATCCAATGTGGGCGATGCGCCCGCCGAAGGCCGCATCACCGACGAGGCCGTCGCCGCCGCCCGGGCGATGATCGGCCTGCAATTGCGTCCCGAAGGACCGTACCTGCAGGACGCGACGGCCGATACGCTGCGCAATTGGTGCAACGGTATCGGCGACCTGAATCCGTTGTATCGCGACGTGGGCTATGGGACGGGCACGCGCTACGGCACGCAGCTCGGCCATCCCATGTTTCCCATGGCGTTCGGCTGGCTGGGCCGCACGCGCTGGGGCTTGCCCGGCGTGCACGGCTTCTATGCCGGCAACGACTGGGAGCTTTTCCGCCATGTCCGTCCGGGCGACCGCATCAGCGCGATCGAACGCGTGGTCGGCGTCGAGGAAAAGGAAAGCAAGTTCTCGGGCCGGCTGGTGCTGCAGTACGTGGAGGCCAGCTATTACAACCAGCGCGGCGAGCTGGTGGCGCGCGCGCTGGGCACCTGCACGCGCCACGAGCGCAAGGCCGCGCGCGACGCCGGCAAGTACAAGGAAATCGAGCAGCACGAGTATTCCGACGAGGAGCGCGATCGCATCGACCAGATGGTGCTGGACGAGCCCAAGAACATCCGCGGCGCCAATGTCCTCTACTGGGAAGACGTGCAGGAAGGCGAAGAGCTGCCGACCATCGCGCGCGGCCCCCTGTCGCTGATGGACACCATGGGCTTTCTGGTCGGCTGCGGACGCGGGCACACGCACGGCGTGGTGCTGCAGGCGGCCGTCAAGCACCCGGGCCATTTCTTCCGCAACCCGGAAGCGGGCGGCGGCGTGGAATACACCGGCATCGGCCATCATCGCGAGTCGGTCGCCAAGGAAGTCGGCGTGCCGGGCACCTACGACTACGGCCCGCAGCGGTCTTCCTGGATGTGCTCGCTGGTGACCAACTGGATGGGCGACGCGGGGGTCCTCAAGCGGGTGCGCACCGAGATGCGGCGTTTCAACATCATGGGCGACACCACGTTCTGCAAGGGCAAGGTGATCCGCAAGTACGTGAAGGACAAGGCCGGGCTGGTGGACATCGAAATCGCGGCCGTCAATCAGCGCGGCGAGGTCACCACGCCGGGGCTGGCCACGGTGGCCCTGCCTTCGCGCGACGTCCAGCTGCCGGTCTTCCTGGATGGCTCGGGCGTGGATCTCGAACTGCCCGTGACCCGCTGAATCCGCCGGCCGAATGGGGAGTACCGACATGTCTGCGAAGGATTCCGCGCAAGCCCTCGCGCCGCTTGCTGGCTGCCGGGTGGTGGAACGCTCGCGCACGGTCGCGGCCGCTTATGCGGGCAGGCTGCTGGCCGCGATGGGCGCGCAAGTCGTGATGCTCGAGCCCGCGGCGGGCTCGCCGCTGCGCAAGGCCGCGCCTTTGCTGCAGGAAGGCGGATAAAGCGCGCTCTTCGCCTATCTCGCGATGGGCAAGCGCAGCCTGGCGTGCGATCCGGCGTCGGCGGCGGGCCGCGCCTTGCTCGACCGCGAACTGGCGCAGGCCGATCTGTTCATCGACGACACGCCGGTGCGGGACCGCGAGCGCCTGGGCCTGGATCCGCA
>DASWPO010000145.1:0-8517 GCA_036404015.1 Bordetella sp.
CTGAGGCCGTCCGGATTGGTGCTGCTATCCATGTAATAGGCGTCGGAGTAGGCGTAGCCGGCCAATACGGTCCAGTCGGGCGTTATGTTTCCGGTCGCCTTCAGCTCGATCCCCTTGCTGCGCGCCTTGCCGGCCGCGACGTAATCCCCTTCGTTGGGAAACCTCGGGTCTGACATGGCCCGGTTTGTCTCGGTCAGCTGGAATAGCGCCGCGGAAGTGTTGAGCTTGCCGTCAAGATATTCACCCTTGACGCCGAGTTCGTATTGTTCGCCTTCGATAGGCTTGATCAGGTTGCCGGATTCGTCCCATTGAAGGGGTTTTCACCCGCGACGGGATTGAAGCTGTCATGCCACCAGGTTACCCGGGCGCCGGTCACGAGCGTCAGCGGATCGGCCAGTCTGAGTTAGGGCTTCCAGCTCCTTGATGGTGACCTTGCTCATGTCGTCCCTTCCGGTTTTTGCCCCACTGGATCGGCAGGCTATGGGGGGCTCAGCGGATCGTCATGGCCGAATTTTATCAATAACTATTTGTATTTATTGGGTATTTTATATTCCGTAGAGATCCGTGGAGTTTCACTGGAATTCACGTTTTAATTCGATGAGATACAAGGTGTAGCGAGTTTGAACCCCGCCGTTTCGACCCGTAGTATCAAGGGCTTACAGTCGCAAGGCGGTAAGCCCTTTTCTTTTCAGGCTTGGATAGAATTGAGCGTTTGGGATTTGAGCAAGAACTTCGGGCACGGCTTGAACACCACGATTTTTTTTGCATCATGAAATTTGCGCGCGGCGCGGCCACCTAGCCGCGTTACGGGGGGAGTCCGCTTTCGGTATGGCCGTTTACCGCATTTCATCGAGGACGGAGGTTCCAATATTCGCCCAACGGATGCGGACGCTTTTCGAAGGCCGTGTCTTGCGGCTCATCCCGCTCATCCTGCTCGCGCTCGCGTACGGACTGGCCAATGCCCAGGACGCGCCTGCCGCCGACGCCGCATCGGCGCGCGAGGCGGACATCGCGCGCATCATCGACGGCATCATCAGCTTCACGCAATGGCCGGCCGCATCCGGCAAGGTGCGGCTTTGCCTCACGACGCCGGTTATCCACGCCGACGCGCTGGAGGCCGAGCTGTCCGGGTCGACGCAGCTGGCGGACGTGCAAGACCTGGCGCCGGACGATTTCCGCCTCGATTCCGATTGCGATGTGGTCTATATCGAGCAGGTCGACGACGCGAACCGGGCGCATCTGTTCCAACGCCTTGTCGGCCGTCCCGTGTTGACCATCGCCGGCGTGGCGAGCGGCTGCCTCATGGGCAGCCTGTTCTGCCTCTCGGGCACCGGCGTGCCCGCGACGTTCTCGGCCAATCTCGACACGATTGCCCGAAGCGGCCTTCGCATCAATCCCAAAGTCCTGTTCCTGGCGCGTCCGCACCAAGCAAAATGACAAACCGTCCGGCATCCAACAACAGCCCCACACAGCCCAGAACGCTTTCTCAGGTGCTGCTGCGCGCACACGTGGGATCGGCATTAGCGGCCATGTGCTTCGTGGGCTTGGCGCTGATGGCGGCGGGGCTGCTGCAGTTGCGCAGCACCGTCAACCAGAACCTCGAGCTCGTGGCGCGCTCGATGGCCTTCGCGGCCGAGGCGGCCGTCGTTTTTCGCGATGGCCCGGCCACCTGGTCGGCGATCGACGAGATCGCCTCGATGGCAAGCGTGGAAAGCGTCGCCGTTACCGACATGCAAGGCCAGACGCTCGCCGTCTGGCGCAAGCAGCGCGCCAATACCTCGATCGCGCACTGGTTCCAGAACCTCGACTTCCTGGAGCAGTCCGTCCGCCTGCCCGTGTTGAGCCATGGCAGGCGGGTCGGTGCGATCCGGGTGCAGAGCAGTTCCGACAGCATATGGGGGTTCCTCGTCACGGGCTTGCTGTGGATATTGGCTTGCGTCATCGCCAGCATCGTGATGACGGCCTATGTGACGCAGCGCACGCTCCATTCGATCGTGCATCCGCTTCGCCAGTTCACCGAGGTGACCCGCCGCGTCCGCAACAGCCGTTCGTTTGGCGAGCGCGTGCCGCGGGCCGACCTCGTCGAGCTGAACGACCTCGCCAACGACTTCAACAGCCTGTTGAGCGAACTGGAGCACAGGGAGGCCGGCGCCCAGGGCGAGTATCGCGCGCTGGAGCATCAGGCCACGCATGACAGCCTCACCGGGCTGGCCAACCGGACGGCGTTCGAGATCCGGCTCAGGCACTCGATACTGCGCGCGCAGGCGAAAGGGCGCTCGTTCGCGCTGCTGTTCATCGACGGCGACAATTTCAAGCTAATTAACGACAATTTTGGCCATGCCGCGGGCGATCTCGTGCTCAGGGAGGTCGGGCGGCGGATAAGCGAGCAGCTACGCGACAACGACGACGTCGCCCGTTTCGGCGGCGACGAATTCGCGGTCATTCTCGACCCGGTCAAGGACAAGGGCAGCGCCGAGCGAGTGGCCGGGGCGATTGCCGCGGCGATGGCCGTGCCCATCGCGCTGGAGTCGGGGCAGACCCTCGTCGCGTCGGTGAGCGTGGGCATGGCCCTCTATCCGCAAGACGCGACCGACGAACTCGGCCTGCTGGAACACGCCGACGCGACGATGTATGCCCGCAAGGCGAGCCGCGGCGACGCCGGAACACACACTCAACCCGCTGTTTAACCCATCAGGACAAGATGAGATGATCGATACCACCGCAAAGCCCCTCTGGATTCGCAAGCTGTTGATTGCCTGCATGGTTGCCGGGACGGTGGGGATGGCGGGATGCCAGTCCCTGAAACACGGCCTGACGGCGGAGCAGATCGCGACGCTCAAGCAGCAGGGTTTTGTCGAGACGAGCCAGGGATGGACGCTCGATCAATCGGCCACGGTGTTCTTCGCCACCAACGACGCGACGCTGTCGGACGTCGGCGCGCGCAGCATCGACGGCGTCGCCAAGGCGCTGCGGGGCGTGGGCCTGGTGCATCTCAAGGTGGTGGGGTACACGGACTCGACCGGCACCGATGCCTACAACGACACGTTGTCCAAGCGCCGCGCCGAAGCCGTCGCGGGCGAATTCGTGAACGACGGCTTTCCGTCCGACGGCCTCGAGACGGTCGGCATGGGCAAGCGCTACCCCGTCGCGGACAACAGCACGGCGCAAGGCCGAGCGCAGAACCGCCATGTCGCGATCATCGTGATCGCCGACTGATCCGCGCCCCCTCAGGGGGCTATTTCCGGGCCGCGCTTGCGGATGTGTTCCACGAGATTGCGGCGTTCCCGCGCCGAGGCCAGGCCGTGCTCGCGATCGGAGAACGGCACCTCCCGGCGCCGCGCGGTGACGAACAGCAATAGGCCATCGGAATCGTTGAGGGGGTAGTCCTTGCCTGTGATCTTGGCTTGCCGGACGACGGCATCGGTCAGTGCCATAGCGGTACTCTTCTTGAGGAGAGGAGAAACGGACAACCCTTCGGTTCAATTAGTTCGAATTGATCGATTTGACGTCTGCCTTCGCGTGCGGCCACCCCATCGGCGGGTCCCCCCGAGCCAGCGAGCAGGCTGATCTGTTCGCCTACCTGTCAGGATCGCGCCAACCGGTTTGTATTGAAGGGACTGCCTAAAGCTGGGCATGTAGAAGCCTTTTTATCATAATGATCATATTAATCAATATGGTTAGAGGTGGGCCATGATCACTGAAGTCAGCGCCGTGAACTTCCGGCAGAATCTGGGAGAAATGATCAACCAGGTGCAGTACCGCAACGACAGTATCGTCATCAACAAGGACGGCAAACCCGTCGCGGCCTTGGTCGATGCCGACCTGTTCGCCCGCATCCGGCGTATGCAGGAGCGTTTCGACGCCTTGAGCCGTCGCATCAGCGATGGCTATGCCGGAGTTCCGGAGGAAGAAGGCCTGGCTGAAATTGAGGCCGCCGTGGCGGCAGAGCGGAAAGCACGCTAGTGCCCGGACTGCGCGTGGTGCTCGACACCAATGTGCTGGTTTCGGGTGCGGATTTCTGGACGCGGCATGGAGCCTGATGTCAGGTTGACAAGAATCTGCTGAATGGCCGGAACGCATTGGGTACAGGCAAGTTTGGCGGATTGGAGCAAGCGTGGAACACGCATGCATTAGGTCAGATTGACGCGCTGCTGCACGCCACGGCGCTGCGAGCGTCAATTATCGGCCAGACTCGGTCAGTCGTTCGCACCGATATTTGGGCGCTCAGAGTCATCTCCTGTCCCAGAAACGGCCAGCGTCATGCGATGCTGCTTGCCTGAGCAGTGGTAGCGGAAATGCCAGTCGTAGCCCTCCCGGCCAGCGTCGCCTACGGAAGTACTTCCTTGGCGGGGCAAATTATGGCCTCAAATACGGCCTTAAAAACGCTGGCTGTAGGTGGAGGTCCCTGGATTGTCGTGGACGCTCCAGAAACAGAAAAAGGAGCCGAAGCTCCTTTTCTCTGTGTTCCATGGATTTCTATAGCCTTCCATGGACAAAAATCCTTGGAGCGGGAGACGAGTCTCGAACTCGCGACCTCAACCTTGGCAAGGTTGCGCTCTACCAACTGAGCTACTCCCGCATGGGTCTTGCTGGGTCTTGCATGAATCTTGCTGGCTTGCTTTCACTACCTTGCTTTCGCTGCCTCACCCTACGCATCGCGTATCATGAGCGAAGAAAAAGACTATAGCAATTATCCGGTCATGATGTCAAACCAGCCAGTTCCAAATCCACAAGCCCTGGACCTTTTCCCCGAGGCTTGCGATCTTGCCTCGCGCAACACGCTGGGCCTGGCATCCAGGGCAGAGGCTTGCGTGCTGCTGGCGCATCGTTCGCAACTCGACGCCTTGTCCGGCCTGGCGCGGCAATATGCGTCGCTGCTGATCCTGGGCGGCGGCAGCAACCTGGTGCTGCCGGCCCGGGTGCCCGGCCTGGTGGCGCGCGTGGCCTTGCGCGGTTTGCAACTGATCGAGGCGCGCGACGATGCCTGGATCGTCGAGGCCGCGGCGGGCGAGGCCTGGCATGACGTCGTGTCGGCCTGCGTCGCCCGGGGGTGGGACGGCCTGGAAAACCTGGCCCTGATCCCAGGCACGGCGGGGGCGGCTCCCGTGCAGAACATCGGTGCCTATGGCGTGGAACTGGCCGACCGTTTCGACAGCCTGCTGGCCTGGAATATTCCCGAGCGCCGCCTGGTGCGCATGACGGCGGCGGATTGCCGCTTTGCCTATCGCGACAGCGCCTTCAAGCACGCGCAGCCTGGCGTATGGCTGATCGTCTCGGTACGCCTGGCCTTGCCGCGTCCCTGGCGGCCCGTGCTGGACTATCCCGACCTGCAGCGCGACGCCGCGCTCGCCGCCAGCGGCGAACCCACGGCCCGCGCCATCTTCGACGCCGTCTGCCGCATCCGGCGCGCCAAGCTGCCCGACCCGGCCGTCATCGGCAATGCGGGCAGTTTTTTCAAGAACCCGCTGGTCCAAGCCCGTGTGCGCGACGACCTGCTGGCCCGCTTTCCGGGACTGGTGTCCTACGCGCAGCCCGACGGCCGCTACAAGCTGGCGGCCGGCTGGCTGATCGATCAATGCGGATGGAAGGGCAAATCACTGGGCCCTGCCGGCGTGCATGATCGACAGGCTCTGGTGCTGGTCAATCGCGGCGGCGCGACCGCCCGGGACATCATGGCGCTGGCCGCAGAAATTCAGCGCGATGTCCGCCAGCGCTATGGCGTAACGCTAGAACCCGAGCCCGTCGTTGCCTAATGCGTTTTTTGACGCTATGGCTTGCCAGGTCAAGAGCCGAGGACCCCGGAGCAATCCGAAGCGCAGGCGCTATCAGCGCCGAGCATCGGAATTGCGCAGGGCAGCCTCGGCGGCTAAAGAACCCAAGCTGCAGCGGCTTAAAGCAAGCACTACGCTTACTTTACAGCCCCAGCACGGCCTGCATGTCGTACAGGCCATTCTGCTTGCCCGCCAGGAACAGCGCGGCACGCAGCGAACCCTGCGCATAGGTGGCGCGGCTGCTCGAACGATGCGTGATCTCGATACGCTCACCCGTGCCGCAGAAATACACCGTATGGTCGCCCACGATGTCGCCGCCGCGCGCCACCGAGAAACCGATCGTGCCCGGCTCGCGCACGCCCGTTTCGCCATGCCGCGTCCAGGTGGCCACTTCGGGCAATTTCACGCCCCATGCCGCCGCCACGGTCTCGCCCATTTTGAGCGCCGTGCCCGAAGGCGCGTCGACCTTGTTGCGGTGATGCGCTTCGAACACCTCGACGTCATAGCCCGAGTTGAGGATGCGGGCGGCCATGTCCAGCAGCTTGAGCGTGGCGTTGACGCCCACGCTCATATTGGGCGCGAACACGATGGCGACCTGTTTGGCCGCCGCGTCGATGGCGGCGCGGCCCGCCGCGTCGAAGCCCGTGGTGCCCAGCACGACCTTGGTGCCGTGGCGCGCGCAGGCTTGCAGGTGGGCCAGCGAGGCTTCCGGGCGGGTGAAATCGATCAGGCAATCGGCGTTGGCCAGCGCATCGAGATCGTCGGTGACGAGCACGCCCGTGTCGCGGCCCAGGAACGCGCCCGCGTCCTGGCCCAGCGCGGGCGAGCCCGCGCGATCCAGGGCCACGGCCAGTTGGGCGTCCGGCGAATTGAGGACGGCTTCGATCAGCATGCGGCCCATGCGGCCGCGCACGCCGGCAATGGCGATACGCATAGGAATTCCGGGAAAAAGTTAGTTGGAGCCGGAGCCCATCCGGGCGGCGCCCTCGCCGTCGGTCGAGGGGCGGGGCACTTCCTTGGCGGCGTCTATCGCGCGCTGGACGGCCGCCTCGGCCTTGTTCTTGTCGAGCTGGAAGGGCTGCTTCTCGGGTTGTTCATCGCCGGACCAGCGCGCCAGGGCGTCGCTCGTGAACCAGACGGTGAACTTGCGTTCCTGCGAATCGCCGTGGCCGGGCTTGAAGAAATAGGGGTAGTCCCAGCGGTCGGCGTGCAGCGCGTCGGTCAGCGTGGGGCTGCCCAGCACGAAGCGCACCTGGTCGCGGGTCATGCCCGTCTTGAGCTGGGTGATCTGCTCTTGCGTGACCCAGTTGCCCTGCTGGACACTGGCGCGATAGGGGAAGCCCCAACTTTCCGAGCCGCAACCGGCCAGGGCGAGGGCCAGGGCTAGGGCGGTCAGGCCGGCCCGGGCGTAGCGCAGCGTGCGGCCAGGGGCCGACGGGTGGGCGGAGGGGCAATGCTGGCGAGGATCCATGAACGCGGGTGACCCGGTGAAGTTTAGAAAAAGGAAACAGGTAAAACCGTTATCATAAAGGTATCAGCGAGACAGCAGCAGCCGGGGCCATATGGCCTGGACTGCTTTATGAATTACATCCAGCCGCGGGTGATCAAAAAATGACCGACCAGAGCGATCTCAAGACCATGGGCCTGAAGGCCACTTTTCCGCGCCTGAAGATACTGGATATTTTCCGTAAATCGGATCAGCGGCATCTTAGCGCCGAAGACGTCTATCGAGCGCTCATCGCCGATAGCGTCGAAATCGGCCTGGCCACCGTGTACCGGGTGCTGACGCAGTTCGAGCAGGCCGGCATCCTGGCCCGCAGCCAGTTCGATACCGGCAAGGCCGTGTTCGAGCTCAACGACGGCGACCACCACGATCACATGATCTGCACCAACTGCGGCTCCGTGACCGAATTCACCGATGCCGACATCGAAAAGCGCCAGCACAAGGTAGCCAAAGACCACGGCTTTGCGCTGGAAAGCCACGCCATGGTGCTCTACGGCATCTGCAGCAACTGCCAGAAGATCCGCTAGGCATAGGCCAGGCATCACGCCATGCCGAGCATTTCCTTGGCATGGTTGCGCGTGGTGTCCGTGATCTTGATGCCGCCCAGCATGCGGGCCAGTTCTTCCACGCGGGCCTCGGGCGCCAGGGGCTCGATGCCCGAGCGGGTCTGGCCGCGGCTTTCCGTCTTGCTGACCCGATAGTGCGCGTTGCCGCAGGCGGCCACCTGGGGCAGGTGCGTGACGCACAGCACCTGGTGGCGTTCGCCCAGTTCGCGCAGCAGCTTGCCCACGACTTCGGCCACCGCGCCGCCCACGCCGCTGTCCACCTCGTCGAAAATCAGGGTGGGGACGCGCGCCGCGCGGCTGGCCATGACCGACAGCGCCAGGGAAATGCGCGACAGTTCGCCGCCCGATGCCACCTTGGCCAGCGGGCGCGGCGTGGCGCCGGTATGGCCGGCCACGCGAAACTCCACGATTTCGCTGCCCTGGGCTGACGGCGTTCCGTCGATCAGGGCCACCTCGAAGGCGCCGCCCTTCATGGCCAGGGTCTGCATGGCCAGGCTGACTTGCTTGCCGAGGTCCTTGGCCACCTTGCGGCGCGCGGCCGAGAGCTTGCCGGCCGCGGCGGCGTATTGCGCCTGGGCGGCCTCGGCTTGCTGGCGCAGCGCGTGGGTGTCGGCCGCGGCCTGCATGTCGGCCAGCCGGGCATGCAGGCTGTCGCGCAGCGTGGGCAGGTCGCCGG
>DASWPO010000146.1:0-3939 GCA_036404015.1 Bordetella sp.
TGGCGGATGCGCCGGCAGGCGGCCTGAGGTTCGCGACGGCAGTTCAACCGTACACACTTGTTTTTCAGGGTATTGCCAGCAATTCGAAATATCCCTCGACACAGCCAGGCACGGGGTTTCTCCCTAAATAATTCCAATCAATTTGGGCATAGCATGTCTTCGAATCGTGTGCGGTCCTTTTCCTGATTCTCGAAAAATCCAGCGCATAGACTCTTTTCAGCAATCCGGAACCGAGTCGGCCAAGACCGCTGCGACAGCCACCTGCCATGTCTCGCGCGTCTGTTCCCGTCATCGGCCAGGAGTTCTTCGAATGACAGGACTTACCTCTCCCGCCGCCCAGGCATTGCGCGTCGAGCCCGCCGCGGCCCCGCTGGGTGCGCGGATTCACGGCGTGGATCTGTCCGTTCCCCTGGACGACGACACCCTCGCCCGCATCGAAGCGGCTTTGCATCGCTACGGCGTGGTCGTCTTTCCGGAACAGCGGCTCACCGACGCGCAGCAAAAGCGCTTCAGCCTCAGGTTTGGCGAATCGCTGGATATCCACTCGCTGCGCAAGTTCGCCAGGCCGGAACACCCGGAAGTATTCGTGCTCAGCAACATCCTCGTCGATGGGGAGCCCATCGGCGCGGCGGACGCGGCCCAGTACTGGCACACCGACCTGTCCTATATGCAGCGCCCAAGCCGCGTCTCCATACTCTACGCACTCGAAGTCCCGCGCGATGCAAGCGGGCCTGTCGGCGATACCGAATTCGTTTCCACCGTCCAGGCCTATGAAGACCTGCCCGGCTCGGTCAAGGCGCAGCTGCAAGGCAAGCGGGCCATGCACCTGGCCGGCAAGCCCAAGAAAAGCCAGACCTCGCATTTCACCAAGCCGCTGCCGACCGACATCGAGGATAAATTGACCGGAGGAGTCACCCATCCGGTCGTGCGCACGCACCCCTTCACGGGCAAGAAATGCCTCTACGTGAATGAAGGATTCACGGTGCGCATCGAGGACATGCCGGGCGAACAAAGCGATTCGCTGCTCGCCACCCTGTTCGACCACATGATCCGACCCGAGCGCATCTATACGCATAAATGGACAGTCGGCGATGTCGTGATGTGGGACAACTGCGCTACCGTCCATCAAGGCGTTCCCAACTATGGTCCCAAGCAGCGCCGCCTCATGCACCGTACCATCGTGACGGGATCGGTACCTTTCTGATGCGCCTCTTCCCTCGCTCCTTTTTCACAGGCATGGCCGCGGCCCTGCTGGCCGGGCTGGCGGCCCTTGGCTTGCCGGCGGCGCAAGCCAGCGCCGGCACGGACGACTACCCCCGCTCGCCGATCCGGCTGGTGATTCCCTTTGTTCCAGGCGGCGCGGTCGACACCGTGGGACGCCTTCTCGCCAGCAGCGCCGGCCAGATCCTGAGCGAAAACATCATTGTCGAAAACAAGGGCGGCGCCGGCGGCTCCATCGGCGCGTCATGGGTCGCCAAGTCGGCGCCGGACGGCTATACCCTGCTGCTTGGCACGTCCAGCACGCACGGCACCAATTCGGCCACCATGCCGAATCTTCCCTATGACCCCGTGCACGATTTCGCGCCGGTGGCCCAGGTCGTCGAGATGCCGTTCATCCTCGTCGCCAACGCTGCCGTACCCGCGAACAACGCAGCCGAGCTCATCGCCTATGCGCGCGCCAATCCCGGCAAGGTCACGTTCGCCTCGTGGGGTCCCGGCAGCTCCAATCACCTGGCCACGGAATTGTTCATGGCCGCCGCCAGGATCACGATGACGCAAGTGCCCTACAAGGGAGCCGGCCCGGCGATGGTCGACGTCATGAGCGGGCAGGTCGATGTGACCATGGACACCTTCGCCACCTCGACGCCTTTCATCAAGAGCGGCAAGGTCAAGCTCCTCGGCGTCGACAGCGCCAAGCGCAGCCCGGACTACCCTGCCGTCCAGACGCTCGAGGAAGCGGGCGCGCCGGGTTCCGAGGCCGGCAGCTGGTTCGGGATTTTCGCGCCGGCCGGCACGCCAGCCCCCATCGTCGGGAAACTCCAGGCAGCCTTCCTCGCCGCCGTCGGCAAACCGGAAGTCCAGGAAAAACTGCAGGCCCTGGGCGTCATGCCCAGCCCGGCCGATGCCGGCCAACTGGCCCGGCGCGTCACGGACGAAATCGGCAAATGGCAGGCCATCGTGCGGTCGCGGGGACTGAAATTCGATTGAGGCGGCCCCGCTGGTAACAAAAGAGTCACCCTCCGGCATTTAATTCCCGGCGGGAACTGCCGTAACTGGATCAGACTCAGCATTCCCAAAATGGGCGGCCAGATCGCGGTCGAGCACGCCCGGGCTTCCTCATGACTGTCATTGCTTCCCTGGGCCAGACTACGCTGGCCGCATCCGTGCCGGTCCCGTCCAGTCTTCCCGCCGCAAGCTCCCTGGCGCAGACCGGCAGCGTCCCGTCCCCAACCCCGTCCTCCTCGACCACGGTCACATTGAGCCAGGCCAACCCGGCGCCGGCCCTGGTCTACCTCCCGCCGCCTGCGCAGCCCGTCTGGGAAACCCAGTCGGCCGATGCGGCCACCAAGCTCATGGCCCAGAATTTCTCCGCCTCGACGCTTGCGGGACGCCTGCAGGGCCTGGGCCAGACCCTGCTGGAGCAGCTTGGCGGAGGCGGCGGCGATTTCTCGCAATCGGTGTACTTGCCGACCGGCAATGCGGTGCCAAGCTCGGCGCTCAAGAGCGTTACGCAGTCCATCCTGCATACCAGCGCCGACAACCAGATCTCGCTGGACGTCACCACGCGCAGCGGCGCCACGGTACAGATCACGCTCGACAGCCAGGGCAACGGCCTGGCTGCCGCCGTCACGGTCACCGGCGGCACGCTCACCGACGCGGACCGCTCGGCCCTCTTGAAGCTGGCCGGTGGATTCCAGGATGCCATCGACGGCCTGACGGCCGACCCGCCGGCCCTCAACCTCGACGGACTTGTGCAATTCGACCCCACGGTGCTCGCCTCGGTCGACCTGCACGCATCCGTCGACGTCAGCGGACAGGGCGCGCAGACCGTGGACTTCCACGCCGACGACCAGCAGCGCTCGGTCAAGGCAAGCGGCCCGCTGGGCACGGTGCAGGTCAACGTGGACATGTCCAACCCCACCCTCCTGGGCAGCGCCGACCAGCAGGCCAGGGCGCTCGGCAATTATCTGCAGCAATTCGACGCCGCGCGCAGCCGCGGCGACGGCAACGCCGAGCTCATGTCCATGTTCTCGGACGCCTTCAAGGCACTGAACAGCCACTACGCCGTCAACCCGGCCCAGCCCGCCGCGTCGCAATCGATCACGCTCGGCGACACCGACCGCAGCATGCTGACCGGCCTGGCCGACTTCAGCGCCTCGATCACGCAGGCCAACCAATCGCTCAACCCCATGAAGCCGGGCGAGGTCGACGGCTTCGCCTACCAGGTCTCGCAGCACACCGCGATACAGGCCGGCGGCCGGCTCAACTACACGGTCAACCAGACACAGCAGTCCCAGCTGCATGCCAGCTTTCACCGGACGCTGCAGCCCGGCGACACGCTCTCGCTGACCGGCGACAAGCAATCGCAGAACTATTACTACTACCAGATCGACGACAGCGCGCAGAGCCAGGCAACGATTGCCTATGCCAAGGGCAAGCTGGTGCAGGCCACGCTGAACCAGTCCGCCAGCGAGTCCACGCGCGTGCAGAAATACGTGATGGGCGATCTCGAAGCAGACACCACCACGCCTTACCAGCAGGCGTGGTCCCAGAATCTGCTCGACCTGCTCGACAGTTCGCAGCAGTCCAGTCCGGGCATGTCGAGTCAGGCCAACCGGCAAGCGCTGCTGTCGCGCATCAACGACCTGGTCGCCCTGCCGTCGAGCCCGGGCCAGTTGGCCGACAAGCAGCCGGCCCGCTAGGCTTCGGACCGGGCAG
>DASWPO010000147.1:0-5844 GCA_036404015.1 Bordetella sp.
GGTTCACGTCCTTGCGCGGTTCCTTGCCGAAGAATTCCTTCACCTTCTCCTGCACCTTGGGCATGCGGGTCATGCCGCCGACCAGGATCACGTCGTTGATGTCCGACACGCTCACGCCGGCATCCTTGATGGCGGTGCGGCAGGGCGCGATCGTGCGCTCGATCAGCTCGTCGACCAGGCTTTCCAGCTTGGCACGCGTGAGCTTCACGTTCATGTGCTTCGGGCCGTTCGCATCCGCCGTGATGTAGGGCAGGTTGATGTCGGTCTGGGCGCTGTTCGACAGCTCGATCTTGGCCTTTTCCGCAGCTTCCTTCAGGCGTTGCAGCGCGAGCACGTCCTTGCTCAGGTCGACGCCCTGGTCTTTCTTGAACTCGGAAATGATGTATTCGATGATGCGCTGGTCGAAGTCTTCGCCGCCCAGGAAGGTGTCACCGTTGGTCGACAGCACTTCGAACTGCTTCTCGCCATCGACGTCCGCGATCTCGATGATCGACACGTCGAAGGTGCCGCCACCGAGGTCATACACGGCGATCTTGCGGTCAGCCTTGTCCTGCTTGTCCAGGCCGAAGGCCAGGGCAGCCGCGGTCGGCTCGTTGATGATGCGCTTGACGTCCAGGCCGGCGATGCGGCCGGCGTCCTTGGTGGCCTGGCGCTGGCTGTCGTTGAAGTAGGCCGGCACGGTGATCACGGCCTCGGTGACTTCTTCGCCGAGGTAGTCTTCGGCGGTCTTCTTCATCTTGCGCAGCACTTCGGCCGACACCTGCGGGGGTGCCAGCTTCTGGTCGCGGGCCTGCACCCAGGCGTCGCCGTTGTCCGCGCGGACGATGCTGTAGGGCATCAGGTTGATGTCCTTCTGCACGGCCTTTTCTTCGAACTTGCGGCCGATCAGCCGCTTGACGGCGAACAGGGTGTTCTTGGGGTTGGTGACCGCCTGGCGCTTGGCCGGCGCGCCCACCAGTATCTCGCCATCGTCCATGTAGGCGATGATGGAGGGCGTGGTGCGGGCGCCTTCGGCGTTCTCGATGATTTTCACCTGGCCGCCTTCCACGACTGCCACGCAGCTGTTGGTGGTACCCAGGTCGATGCCGATGATCTTGCTCATGAGATGCTTACCTTGAAGTGTTGATTCGAAAAATGGGTGGGAATGCTTGGATGATTGATAAATGGGGGAGTGTGGCTGCTTTTCAAGGTCTTTTGGGTTCTTAAAGCGCCGAGGCTGACCTGCGCAATTCCGATGCTCGCCCCCGGTGGGGGCTGCGCTTCGGATTGCTCCGGGGTCCTCGGCTCGCAATTGCCCCTAATTACCTGGAAAACCCATAGCTCTCCGCCATGACGATTCTTTACTTGGCCGCGGCCACGACCACTAGCGCCGGGCGTAGCGTGCGCTCGGAGATGGCATAGCCCTTTTGCAAGACTTGCACCACGGTATTGGCCGGCTGCTCGGTGGGAACCGACGAGATGGCCTGGTGCTGGTGCGGGTCGAACTTGTCGCCCTGGGCCGGCGCGATTTCCTTGAGCAGGTTGCGCTCGAAGGCGTTGGCCAGCTGCTTGAGGGTCATTTCGACGCCTTCGCGCAGGGTGTCGACCGTCTGGTCGGCCTGGGCCAGGGCGGCCTCGAGGCTGTCCTTGACCGGCACCAGGCTCTCGGCGAAGGATTCGATGCCGAACTTGCGGGCCTTGGATACGTCTTCCTGCGCGCGTCGGCGCACGTTCTCGGCCTCGGCCATGGCGCGCAGCACCTGCTCCTGCTGGGCCTGCAGGGCGGCCTGGACGGATTCCAGCTCGGTGCGCAGGGTGTTCAGCTCGGTTTGCAGATCGGCCTCGGGCTGGGGCTCAGGAATGGGGTCGATCGGCCCTTGGGGTGCCGTCATGGGAGTCCTCCGGAATGTTACAGATACCTATTCTTCCAAGATGGGGATTCCCGCCGGGATTTCAAGAGGGATTTTCCGCCCTGCCCATCGGCCAGCCATGCAGATTGCTGGCCACCAATGCCGCCAGGCCGTCGAGCCAGGCCGCGCTGTCGTTGAGCGCGGGAATGTAACGGAACTGCCTGCCCCCGGCTTGCAAAAAGGCCGCCCGGCCGAGCTGGTCGATTTCTTCCAGGGTCTCGAGGCAGTCGGCCACGAAGCCGGGACAGACGACATCCACCGAGGCCACGCCCTCCCCGGGCAAGGACCGCAGCCGGGGTTCCGTATAGGGCTCGAGCCAACGGGCCGCCCCGAAGCGGCTCTGGAAGGTCACCTCGGCCTGGTCGCCGGTCAGTCCCAGCCGCTCGCGCAGCAGGGCCGCCGTCTGCAGGCAGTCGCGGTAGTACGGGTCGCCCCGCTCGACCGCCTGGCGCGGCAAGCCGTGAAAGCTCATCAGGAGCTTGTCCGGCCGCCCGTGCTCCTGCCAGAAGCCGGCGATGCGGCCGGCCAGGGCATCCAGGTAGCCCGGATCGTCGTAGAAGCGTTTGATGAAGCGCAAGGCCGGCTGGTCGCGCAGGCGCCTGGCCAGCGCCGTCACGGCGTCGACCGCCGTGGCGGTGGTGCTGGCCGCGTACTGCGGGTACAGCGGCACCACCAGGATGTGCTCGCAGCCGCCGGCCTGCAGCGCCGCCATGGCCTCGGCCACCGAGGGCCGGCCGTAGCGCATGGCCAGCGCCACGCTCACGTCCAGGCCCCGGTCCGCCAGGCGCTGCGCCAGGCCCTCGGCCTGGCGGCGGCTGTAGACCAGCAGCGGCGAGCCGCCCTCCTGCCAGATGCCGGCGTAGCGCGGCGCCAGCTTCCCGGGACGGCCGCGCAGGACCAGGCCGTGCAGGATGGGCAGCCACAGCAGGCGCGGCAGCTCGACCACGCGCGGATCGGACAGGAATTCGCCCAGGTAGGCGCGGATGGCGCGCGGCGTCGGCGCCGCGGGCGTGCCCAGGTTGACGAGCAGCACGCCCGTGCGTCCCGCCGCGGCCTGGGGAAGTTGCGCGTCGGCGGACACGTCGGCTACAGGTTGTGGCTGAGCGCGTTCGACAGCAGGCGGGCCGTGATGTCGACGATGGGAATGACCCGCTCGTAGGCCATGCGGGTGGGCCCGATCACGCCCAGGGTGCCCACCACCTTGCCGTCGACCCCGTAGGGCGCGGTGATGATGGAGACCTCTTCCACGGGCATGAGCTGCGAATCGCCGCCGATGTAGATCTGCACGCCCTGCGCGCGGCTGGACATGTCCAGCAACTGCAGCAGGTCGGTCTTTTTCTCGAACAGCGAGAACATCTTGCGCAGGCGGTCCATGTCCGAGGCGATATCGGTCACGTCGAGCAGCTTGCGTTCGCCCGAGATCACCATGGTGTCGCCGTCGTCGGCGGCCTCGGCGCCCGCCTCGACGGCGGCCTGCATGAGCTTGGAAATGTCTTCGCGCAGCTGGGCCAGCTCGGTCGACAGGGTGCGCCGCACCGCGTCGAAGGACTTGCCCGAAAAATGGATATTGAAGAAGTTGGCCGCCTCGAGCAGGTCGGACTCGGTGTAGTCGCGCTGCATCGACAAAATGCGGTTCTGCACGTCGCCGTCGGGGGTGACGATGATGAGCAGCACCCGCTTGTCGGACAGGCGGATGAATTCGATCTGGCGGAACACCTGCGAGCGCTTGGGCGTGAGCACCACCCCGGCGAACTGCGTGAGATGGGACAAGAGCGCTGCGGCCGCGTTGACCGCCCTGGCCGGCTCGGACATGGGCAGCATTTCGGCGGCGTCGTGCATGTAGCCGGGCTCGAACTGGTAGGAGCGCACGGCCAGCAGGGAGTCGACGAACATCCGGTAGCCCCGCGGCGTGGGGATGCGGCCGGCCGAGGTATGCGGGCTGTGGATGAGCCCCTGGTCTTCGAGGTCGGCCATGACGTTGCGGATGGTGGCCGGCGACAGGTCGAACACCTTGGAAAGCGTGCGCGAGCCGACCGGCTGCCCGTCGGCGATGTAGCGTTCGATCAGTGCTTTCAGTAGTGCCAGTGCGCGGTCATCCATACCCCTATTTTAGGGAATCTTTGCGGATCAGGGGCGTTTTTGCCGCCGGACCGGTCCCAAGGCAAAACGCCCCCCTTCGGGGGGCAGCCCGTGCACAGCGCGCAATGTGGGGGCTTTTTATCCTGCCGGGCGGCCAATCGCGCCCCTATAATCGGCTCACCCGCCACACCGACGAATACTACGGGTCTGAAACACGATGCACTTCCCCACCATTGCCCTGATCGGCAGGTACCAGGATAGCGGCCTGGATGCGCCGCTGCGCGCGCTGGCCGGCATGCTGACCCAGGCGGGCCGCACAGTGCTCATCGAGGCCGACACGGCCCGCAATACCCAGGTCCATGAATACCAGGCAGCCAGCATGGAGGAGATCGGCAAGTCCGCCTCGCTGGCCGTGGTCATGGGCGGCGACGGCACCGTGCTGGGGGCCGCCCGGCACCTGGCCCCCTACGGCGTGCCGCTGGTGGGCATCAACCACGGCCGCCTGGGCTTCATCACCGACATCGCCCTGCAGGAGGCGCAGACCGCGCTGGCCCAGCTGCTGCACGGCAACTACCGCATCGAAGAGCGCATGCTGCTGACCGGCAGCGTCTGGCGCGGCAACCAGCAGATGTACACCGCCACGGCGTTAAACGACGTGGTCATCAACCGCGCCGGCCGCGGCGGCATGATCGAGGTGCACGTCGAGCTCGACGACGTCTACATGTACGCCCAGCGCGCCGACGGCCTCATCATCACCACGCCCACCGGGTCGAGCGCCTATTCGCTGTCGGCCGGCGGCCCGCTGCTGCACCCCGGCCTGAATGCCGTGGCCCTGGTGCCGGTGGCCCCGCAAACCCTGTCCAACCGCCCCATCGTCGTGCCCGGCGACGGCGTGCTCAAGCTCACGCTCACCGCCATGGGCCGCGGCGAGTTCGGCGCCAACGTGCACTTCGACATGCAGTCGTGGTCCGACCTGCAGGCGGGCGACTGCATCCAGGTGCAGCGCGCGCCCTGCACCATCCGCTTCGTGCACCCCCAGGGCTACAGCTACTTCTCCACCCTGCGCCGCAAACTGCACTGGAACCTCATGCCGCAAGAAATCACCGAGCCCGGTGACGGCGAGGCCGACTAAGCAATTTGCCTCGTCCCCATGCTGCGCACCCTGCACATCCGTGATTTCGTCATCGTCGAACAGGCCGAGATCCACTTCGACGCGGGCTTCACCGTGTTCTCCGGCGAGACCGGCGCGGGCAAGTCCATCCTGATCGACGCCCTGGCCCTGGCCCTGGGCGACCGCGGCGACGCCGGCGTGCTGCGCGTGGGCGCCGAGCGCGCCGACATCACCGCCTTGTTCGACACCCCCGACACGCTGCAAGGCTGGCTGGCCGAACGCGAGCTCGACGCCGGGCCGGAGCTGACCCTGCGCCGGGTCATCGACGCCCAAGGCCGCAGCCGCGCCTACCTGAACGGCAATCCGGTCACCGTGGCGCTGCTGCGCGAACTGGGCGAATACCTGGTGGACATCCACGGCCAGCACGCCCATCAAAGCCTGATGCGGCCCGACGCCCAGCGCGACCTGCTCGACGCCCACGGCGGACACGCCGCGCTGCGCCAGGCCGTGGGCCAGGCCTGGAAGCACTGGCGCGCCCGGCTCAAGCAGCTCGACGCCGCCGAACACGATGCCGGCGGCCTGGCCGCGGAGCGCGAACGCCTGCAATGGCAGGCCGAGCAGCTCGACGCCCTGGCCCCGGCGCCCGGCGAATGGGACGCCCTGCAGGCCGAACACACGCGCCTGGCCCATGCCCAGTCGCTGCGCGACGGCGCCGCCCAGGTGATCGAGGCGCTCGACGGCGAAAACGGCTCGGCCCGGCAGCGC
>DASWPO010000148.1:0-38991 GCA_036404015.1 Bordetella sp.
GGGCCAGTTGGCCGACAAGCAACCGGCCCGCTAGGGCTTCGGGCCGGGCCGGCAGGCCGCGCGGCAACGAGGCTACAGCAGCAGATAGGGCGCCAACCGCCGCCCGTCCAGCATGCGCGCGTGGCTGAACGGGGTCATGTCGATGGGCGCCGGCTTGCCCTGCACCAGGCTGGCCATCGCCCGGCCGACGCCCGGCGCCAGTCCGAAACCATGGCCACTGAAGCCGGACGCCACGTACAAGCCCGGTAATGCCTGGATACCCGACATCACCGGCACGGCATCCGGCGTGGAATCGATGCAGCCCCCCCATGCCGACTGGATGGTCGACCTGGACAATGCCGGGAACATCTCGCCTGCCCGACGCACCGCGTCGTTGAGCAAATCCATATCGGGCTCGGGATCGAGGATGCGATGCGACGAAAAAGGCGAGATGCCGCGCACCAGGTAGTCGCGCTCCATGCGCCACTCCTCCCAAAAGCGCGCCAGGCTCAGGCTCACGTTCTTGCGCCGCACCTGGTAGGTGGGCCAGAAACGCCATCCCTGGCGCAATAGGGCCGGCGTCAGATAAACCGTGCCCCGGCCGCTCTTGGCGACGGTAAAGCCGCCATCGGTGCGTTCCCGTACCGCGAAGTACGGTGTCGCGATGCAATCTTCCATGCGCGTGCCGTCGGACTGCACGCGCGATACCGATCCGTACACATAGGCCTGGGGAAACGCCACGCCCAGCTTGCGCAGGAAGAGCCTGGTCCATGCTCCGCCTGCCACGACAACCGAAGCACAAGCGATGCGCCCCCGCTCGGTGACGACGGCGGCGACGCGGCCATTGGCCGTTTCCACCCCGTCGACAGCACATTGCTCTGCCACCACCGCGCCCAGCTTCTGCGCCGCCATCGCCATATAGGGTGCGACCCGTCCAGGTTCGGCCCGGCCATCTTCCGCCGTGGTCAGGCCCCCCACCCAGGCGCCCGTGGTGCCACCCGGCATACGCCGGCGTGCCTGCTCGGCACTCAGCAACTCGCTCTTCACGCCATAGCCGGCCGCCATCTCCTTCCAGGTGCGCCAGGCGCCAAGCTCCGCCTCCGACTCGGTGAGAAAGGTGACGCCACATGCCCTGAAGCCGACATCGCGCTCCAGCTGCGCCGACAGTTCGGGCCAGATCTGCAGGCTCAGGCGCGCCAGCTCGAGTTCCTTGGGGTCGCGGCCCTGCTGGCGGCACCAGCCCCAGTTGCGGCTGGACTGTTCGGCGCCGACCAGGCCTTTCTCGAGCAGCGCGACCTTGACGCCGGCGCGCGCGAGCTCCCACGCCGTACTGCATCCCGCGATACCGCCGCCCACGACGACGACGTCGACCTCCACGGGCAGCGTTTCGTCCGGACGGATACGTTCCAGAGGCTGTCTCAATGCCTGGCCCAGGTTCGACATAGGTTGTCTCTCGTTCTCAAGGGTTCAAATGGTATTTGACGTTGGCCGCCGCGATCAGATCGCGCACCACCTCTGTGCGGCCGTTGTGGCGCAGCTCGTCCGGCAAGGCTTCCATCTCCCTGAAGAGATGGTGCTTGAGGAAATAGCGCCAGGTCACCGGGCAGCGGAACAGGTAGTCCGTCAAGGCGATGTAGCGCTCGCGCGTCCAGACCTTTTCATGCTCGGTGCGGGCCGGCGTGTGCAGGAAGTGCCGGCCCGGGTCGGGCACCGGCGCCTGGGCGCGCAATGCGCGGGTTTCCGCTTCGTCGACCTTGCCGTCGCGGATGACCACCCCGTAGTCATCGCGCGCCTGCCCAAGGCTGACAAAGCCCCGGATGCAGTCGCGCAGCACGGCCTGCGGGTCGCGCTCCATGGGATTGCCATAGCCGCCGCCCGCGCATCCGGTGATGCGCAGCACATCGTTCGGCTCGCAATGCACGATATCGGTGTTGGCGAGGCTGACCTCCCGGTCGGTGCCGGGGTTGAGCAGGAAGAACGAAGCCGCGCCGGCCTTGCCGCCCAGCACCCCCCAGGCGCCGAAGAACGACTTGTCGCGGTTGCGGGCCGTCACCATGGTGTTGGGCGCGAATACCTGGAACTCCATGACCAGCGCCAGGCCGCCCCGGAATTTGCCTGGGCCGCCGCTGCCGGGATAGAGGTGGTACTCGCGCATCCGTATCGGGATTTCCGCTTCGATGATCTCGACCGGCGTGTTGCGCAGGAACGCCATGTTGGCGCCGGATCCCTCCACGCCGTCCTCCCGCGCGTTGCCGCCCGCGCCGCCGCCCACCGGCCCCAGCGAGGCCATGATGGTGTTGCCCGCGTCGTCCGACGTCCTGACGTTCATGACCGACATGCCCGAAGACGGCGAGGCCGACATCTTTTGCGGCAAAGCCAGCGAGAACGCGCCGAAGGTCACGGACTGCATGACCAGGCAAGTCAAGCTGCGCATGCCCACCGCGGCCGGATGCACGGCGTTGACCACGCTGCCCTTGGGCAAGATGCAGCGCGCCACGCGCAACATGCCGTAATTGAGCATCATGTTGGGATTGAGCGAGTACAGCACATAGGCCAATCCGACCAGGGGCAGGACATGGCGCTCACGGCCGCCGGTCGGAACGTTCAACGACGAGTTCAACTGCGGATCGCTGCCGGTAAAGTCGAATAGCAGCTCGCTGCCCCGCACCTGCAGGTTCAGGGCGACGCGCATCGGCCGGCCGTCCACCGCGCTGTCCTCGTCGGCATAGTCGTCGAAGAAATAGTCGCCATCCGGGATCGCGGCCACGATCTCCTTGGCCTGCATTTCGGCGTAGTCCATCAGCTTTTCCACGCCGTCCATGAATTCCTCGACGCCGAGCTTCTCGACGATCTCCAGGATCTTGCGCTCGCCCACCGTCAGGCTGGCCATCTGGGCGCGCATGTCGCCGATGTTCTGCTCGGGCAGCCGCACGTTGCAGGCCATGATGCGCACGGCCTCTTCGTTGACGCCGCCCGCCCGGCTCATGATGCGCATCGGCGGGAAGCGGATGCCCTCCTGGTGCACCTCGGTGAGCGTACGCGACAGCGAGGCCGGAACGGCGCCGCCCATGTCGGTGTTGTGCACGTGGCCGCCCACGAAGCAGATAATGCGATCGCCGTGGAAGACCGGCTTCCACATGACGATGTCGGGCGTGTGGGTAGCGACCGAGCCGCTGTAGGCGTCGTTGGTCCAGTAGATATCGCCCGGCTCGTATTGCTCGACCGACCGGATCAGCGGCTCGTAGTCCAGGCCCGAATACCAGGTCGCGCCCAGCGTGCGGGGCGAGGCGAAGGTCTGGCCATTGACCGACATGATGGTGCAGGAAAAATCCTCGGTTTCCTTGATGAAGGTCGAATGCGCCGTGCGGATCAGCGCGTAGCCCATGCTCTCTGCCGCGGCGACACAGAAATTGGCGAAGACCTGCAATTCCGATGTATTCATGGCGTCTGTCCTCTCAATGTTGCTGGTATTCGATCAGGATGTTGCCGTGGGGATCCACGACGGCCTCGAACCCGGGCAGGATGGAAATCGTGGTATCGCTCTGCGTGACGATAGCGGGGCCGGCTATCCGGTGTCCCGCGCGCAGCGTTTCGCGCCCATAGACCGGCGTATCGCACAGGCTGCCGTCGACGAACAGCTCGGTCCGGTAGGCGGGCTGCGCCTCGGCGTCGGCCTGGGCGATCCGGGGCATGACGGGCTTGGGGTTTTCGGCCGACACCACGACTCGCAGCGTGATGATCTGGATGGGTGCGTCCGTATCGCTGTAGCCGTAAATGCGCTGGTACTGTTCGTTGAACGAAGCGCGCATCCCCGCGATATTCAGGCTGGTGACGTCGTCGACCGACAATGCCGTGGGCACTTCGAACGACTGCCCCTTGTAGCGCATGTCGGCGATGGCCTCGAGCCCGTAATTCGATGCCTGGCCGGTTTCGGATTCGATCCAGTCGGCCGCGGTTGTCCTCAGGGCCAGGAAGTCTTCCTTCAAGCGCGGGGCATAGTCCTCGTCCAGCTTGTAGAAAGTCGTCTTGACGAAATCGTTGCGCGTGTCGGCGATCAATCCGCCCAAGGCGCTGAGCACCCCCGGCGTATGCGGCACCAGGATGCGCTTCATGCGGATGGCGCGCGCAAAATGGCAGGCCATCATGGGGCCGGCGCCGCCGAAAGGCAGCAGGGTGTAGTCCTTCGGATCGATGCCGTAGCGCGAAATGAGCTGGCTGACCCCGGCGTACATGCCGGAGACCGATACGTCGATGATGGCCGCCGCCGTCTCGTGCACCGTCTTGCCCAGCTTGCCGGCCAATTCGCCGATGGCCCGGGCGGCGCCTTCGCGGTCGAGCGTGACGGCGCCGTAGCTCAGCGGATGGTGGCCGATATAGCCCAGCACCGCATAGGCATCGGTGATCGTGGGCCGCGTGCCGCCGCGGCGGAAACACACCGGCCCCGGATTGGAACCCGCGCTCTCGGGCCCGACCTTGAGCACGCCGAAGCTGTCCACCCAGGCGATCGAGCCGCCGCCGTCGCCGATGGAATTGACCGACACCGAAGGAATGAAGATCTGATACTCGCCGACATATTCGCCCGTGGTGAAATGCGGCGTGGCATTCTCGATGATGGCCACGTCGGCCGTGGTGCCGCCGATGTCCAGGCTCAGGCAATTGGGCTGGCCGGAGCGCTCGGCGATGTAGGACGCGCCGATCACGCCTGAAGCGGTGCCCGACAGGATCACCTGGATGCTGTCGTCCTTGGCGGTGTCCGCGCGCATGACGCCGCCATTGCTCTTGGTGACATGCAGGTCCGCCGGCACGCCCAGGCCGTCGAGCACGCCCTGCAGGCGAGTCAGGTAGCGGTTGATGATGGGCTGCGTATAAGCGGCCACGCCCGCCGTGATGGTGCGCTCGAACTCCCGCACAATGGGCCAGACCTCGGACGAACACAGCACGAAGCGGTCCGGGTATTGCGCCATGATGGCTGCCTTGGCGCTGCGCTCGTGGGCCGGATTGCGGTAGGCATGCAAAAAGGAGATGAGAATCCCCTCGCACTGCTCGCGCTCGAACAAGTCCCGCGCGGCCTCGAGCGCCTGCTCGACGGACAAGGGGTCGATTTCGGCGCCGTCCGGTCCCATGCGGCCGTCGATGCCGCGCACGCGCTCGCGCGGCACGATGGGCGCCGGACGCTTGGAAAACAGGTCGTACATGTCGGGGGTCTTCAGCCGCGCAAGTTCGAACACATCCTCGAAATGGCGGTTGGCTATCAGGCCCAGCCGGGACCCCTTGCCCTGCACCACCGCGTTGACGCCCACCGTCGTGCCGTGGGTGAAGTACTCGATCCGGCTCAGATCGATACCATGGTCTTCGCGCAGCTTGGCCAGGCCCGCCTTGACGTCGTCGCCCGGCGCATCGGCCCGGGAAAACACCTTCAGGGCGACCAATTCGTTGGTCTCGGTATCCAGTACCGCGAAATCGGCGAATGATCCGCCTATGTCGACGCCTACACGATAGCTCATGGTTTTTCCGTCAAAATCGGGTTGAAGGGAACAGGCGGGATGCAACCCGCCCAAGCAATGTATCCATGGTCAGACGTCCCAGGCCGGCGACCAGGCCGGATCGAAGAGACGCCCATCCGGCCTGCGCAAGGCATTCAAGGCCCGCATGTCTTCGTCGTCGAGCGTGAAATCCCCGGTCCCAAGGTTGAGCGCCAGGCGCCCGGGGTCCGATGAACGCGGAATGGCCGCGACGCCCGGCTGCTGGGCCAGCCATTGCAGGACGATCTCCGAAGGCTGGCGGCCATGGCGCTGCGCCAGGCCCGCTATCCGCGTATCGCGCAATAGCGCGCCGCTGCCCAGCGGCGCATAGGCGACGAAAACCATGTCGTGCCCGCGGCAAAAATCGAGCACCGCGGACTGGTCCAGGAAAGGGTGGTATTCGCACTGGTTGGCGACGATGGGCTCGCCGGACACCGCCAGCGCCTCGCGCAGCAGCGCCGTCGGAAAATTGGAAACGCCGATATGCCGGACCAAGCCTTGCGCCTTGGCCCGGGCGAAAGCCGCCAGCGTGTCCTTCAGCGGCACGGCGGGGTTGGGCCAATGGATCAGGGCCAGGTCCAGATAAGCGCAATCCAGCCTGGCCACGCTCTCGCCGATCGATCGCAAGGCGTCGTCGTAGGCCAGGTCGGTCCACCAGACTTTCGACGTGATGAATAGCTGTTCCCGTTCGACCCGGCGCGCCTTGAGCACCCGGCCGATCAACGCCTCGTTGCCGTAGCGCCTGGCCGTATCGATGTGCCGGTAGCCTGCCGCCAACGCGGCATCGATCGCGGCTTCGCCGCGCTCGCCATCCAGTTCCCAGGTTCCCAGGCCGATCCTGGGCATGGCAAACCGCCCGTATCCGACTTGCTGCGCATTCGTCATCGCCCGCTCCGTTGTATCGTCCGGCGGCGTACCGGACTCGAGAAGCACACTAAAATAGGATTTCCATGAAAACTGTCCATCCCGCGGCGGGCGCCGCCAAGCCGGACTCCGGCAGCGCCGAAAGCGACGGCCTCCAGCAGGGCCCTGTCGCCTTCGGCGCCAAGCTGCGCGCCCATCGCAAATCGCGCCGCATCACCCTGCTGCAATTGGCCGACTGGGCCGACCTTTCGCCGGGCCTGATCAGCCAGATCGAGCGTGGAGTAACCAGCCCGTCGCTGCGCACGCTGTCCAAGCTGCGCAACGCGCTGGAACTGCCCACCAGCTTCTTCTTCGAGGAAGAGCCCGGTCACGCCGGGTACCTGCAGGATCCGTCTTATATCTGCCGGGCCGGCGACCGGCCGCGCCTGGATCTCGGACTCGGCGCGCCGCACAAGGAGCTGCTGCACCATGGCGGGTCGCGCGTCTTCGAGATGATGATCGTCGAGATTCCTCCCGCGGGCGACTCGGGCCCCAAGGTCATCAGCTACCCATCGGAAAAAGGCGGCATGATTCTCCAGGGGCAGCTGGAACTCACCGTGGATGGGCGCCGCAACCTGCTCGACCCCGGCGACAGCTTCCTGTTCGACGGCAGCCTGCCGCACCAACTGCGCAACCCGCTGGACGCGCCGACCCGCCTGTTGTGGATCATCGCCAAGCTGCCGAATCTGCATCCGTTCTGAGTCCATGGCTAAAAAGGCGAGTCATTGGGCAGCTTGGCCACGACCCAGATCGTGCGGGCCATGCTGTCGGTGGGGTTGTAAAGAAAATGCGGCGCGCTGCCGTCGAACAGGAAGCTGTCGCCCGATGACAGCAGCGACGATCGGCCGTCCACATTCAAGTCGACGCGGCCTTCCAGCACCAGGCCGCCCTTCTCCGAGGGATATTGCATAGCCGCCGGCCCCACTTTGGTCCTGGGCGGAATATGGATGATCATCATCTCGAAGACCCGCGAATCGTTGTGATGCAGCAGCTCCTTGTGCGGCGCCATGTCGCCCATGTCCAGGCGGGGCCGGTCGCCCGCCCGGCAGAGATACGAGGGATCGGCTTCGGCTTGCGGCAACGGCGGATCCTCTTCGAAGAAGAAACTGCTGGGCAGATCCAGGGCATTGCGCAGTTTCAACAGGGTCTTGAGCAAGGGGCTGCTGACGCCCCGCTCCACCTGGCTCAGCAAACCGGGCGATATCTCCGCCCGCCTGGCCAGCTCCTGTAACGTCATATGCTTGGCCTTGCGCACGGCTCGCAGCTTCTGGCCAAACGCTGCCGCATGCGCCGGCGGTCCGGCCGGCCCGTCGTCGGCCCCGGCGGACGGGGGGGCGTCAAGGTCCCACGCCGCCTCGCCCTCCCGCATTCCGTTGTTCGTCATCCGTGCCTCGATACCTTGCGCTTCAACGGCCGATCTGCTTGTTCCACATCTCGATCCATTTGGGCGTGTTGGCCACGATCTTGTCGGACGGGAACCACACGGATTTCTCGGCCACCGCCACGCGCGGCTCGACCTTCGGGTCGTATTTCACGTTCTTGTTCGAGGCGGCATAGAGCATGGCGTTGGCGAAGCACGCCTGCCCTTCGGCGCCGGCCAGATCGTTGACGAAATCCCAGCCCAGGGGAGAACCGTTCTTGACTTTCTGCACCAGGTTGGGAAAAGCCACGGCGCCCGGCTCGGGGTTGAGATAGCCGATCATCGGGGCGCCGGCGTCATGCTCGGCCCAGGCCCGGCCGTCGAAGTACATGGCAATGTCGATATCGCCCTGGCGCAGCGAAGCCAGCGGCGTGTTGGGGTCGTTGTAGAAAGTCACGTTGCCGCTGTCGCGCATGCGCTTGATCTGGTCCAGCGCCGGCTGCACATTGTCCAGATCGCCGCCGTAGACCTTGGCCAGCATCGCGATCAGGCCTTGCGGCGTCGCGACATAAGCGATGCCGGGAATCGCCGCGTGCCATTTTCCGGCGATGGTGCCGTCGACGAATTCCTTCCAGGTCTTGGGCGGCGCCTTCACGGTATCGGTGTTGTACATCAGGCCCAGATCGCCGAACGTGATGGGAAATCCGTAGCCGGCGCCGTAGTTGAGCAGGGTGGGGTTTATCTGCGTGATGTTCGGTACGTTCTTTTCCGTCAGTTCATCGACCAGGCCCCGCTGGCGCGCGATCATGCCGCTGTCGACCGCGCCCACCATCACATCGATGGGCGGTTTGGACGGATTGGCGCTGATCTGGTTGATCCACTGCGTCGGCGATCCCAGGATCACGTCCACGGTCTTGCCCGTGCGCTTCTCGAAAGGCTGCACGAAGCACTTGCGGTAGGCCTGTTCCCAGGAACCGCCAAACGCCGTGACGGTAAGGTCCGCCGCATGGGCGGCCTGCCCCGCCGACAGCGCCAGCGCGAACGCGGCATATCGGGGAAATTTCATATGCATCGGCAATTTCATTTCACTACTCTCCGCAAGGAACGTCACAGGGAGGCGACGGGTCTGGTTGTCAGCGCGCCGCCTTTCGGCACCTGGCCTAATGCTCGGTCAAGGCACGCAGGCCATAGATTTTTTCCACCACCACCAGCAGCACCACGGCAATCAGCATCTGCACGGTGCTGATCGCGGCAATGGAAGGGTCGAACTGGTTTTCCAGGTACGACAACATCACGACTGGCAGCGTCGATATCCTGGCGCTGCCGAAAAAGAGCGATAGCCCCAGGTTGTCCATGGAAATCAGGAAAGAGAACAGCGCCCCGGCGAAAATCCCGGGCAGGATCAGCGGGAAGGTCACATGGATGAAAGTCTTCCAGGGATTCGCGCCCAGGACCGAAGCCGCCTCGGCGTAGCTGCCGCTCAAGCCCTTGCAGGATGCCACCACGGTTCGCATGACGTAGGGCACCGAAGTCACCGTATGCGTGATCAAAAGCGCGGTGAACGACACGCCCAGGCCGATGTGCGACAGGAAGTACAAAGAAGACAGACCGATGACCAAGGGCGGCACGGCCAGCGGCGACAACAGGAACGACGACGCCATGCCGGCCAGGCGCCCGTCGCTGCGCGCCAGCCCGAGCGCGGCCGGCACGGCGAGAACGGCGGCGCAGAACGTCGAGGCCAGGGCCAGGACCAGGCTGGTGACCAGGGAATCGGCGAAAGGCCGGTATTCCCAGATGCGCCGGTACCAGCGCAGCGACACGCCGTCGAACGACACGGCGACCGCCAGGTGCGGCGTGAAGGACGCGAGGACCACGATGACAATGGGCGCCAGGATGAACGCCACGAACAGGATCACATAGGTTCCCAGGGCCATGCCGGGCAGGCGGCGCGCCATCCAGGACCATAAGGCCGGGCTCATGCCGCCCTCCCCTTGCCTATCCGGCTCTGCACGTAAAGGCAGGCCAGCACGATGACCAGCAGCAGCGTTCCCATTGCGCTGGCGAAATTCATGTCCTGCGTCTGGTTGAACTGCTGGTAGATCAGCAGTGGCAGCGTGACGACGCTGCTATTGCCCAGCAGCAGCAAGGTGACAAAGCTGCCGTTGGTGATCATGAACACGATCAGGCAACCCGTGATGATGCCTTCCATCGAGAGCGGCAGCGTGACCAGGAAAAAAGTGCGCATCGCGCCGGCGCCCAGCACGCGGGCCGATTCCTCCAGCCTGCGGTCCACCGAGCGCAGCACCGGGATGATGGACAGCACCATGAAGGACACCATCACGTGCACCATGCCCGCGTAGACGATGGACGCCCCGTCCAGCACGCGCAGCGGCTGGTTGATCAGCCCCATGCCCATCAGCGCGACGTTGACGATGCCGCGGCGCGCGAACAGCACGTTCCAGCCGAAGGTGCGCATGATGATGGACGTGAGCAGCGGCATGATGAGCACGAACAGCAGCGGCCCGACCCAGCGGCCGGCGCGGCGAACGATGAAGTACGCAATCGGGTAGCCGGCGAGCAGGCAGAGAACCGTCGTGATCGCGCTGACTTTCAAGGTTTCCCCGATCAGCCCCAGGTAATAGGGGTCGAGGAACAACTTGCGGTAGTACTGCAGCGTGAAGGCCGAAGGCGTGCCCGGAATGCTGGATATGCCGAGGCTCTGCAACGCGCTCTCATACAGCGGCAGGCCAAAAAACACCAACAGGATGACCAGCGCCGGCAGGTACAGCCAGAACGCTTGCGAACGCCGCCACCCGGCCCGGGCCGGCGCGGCGGCGGTCGTTGCCGAGGCGCTCATGCCTCATCCTCCGGGTCCGTCTCGGCATCGAGGACCACCACGTCCCGCAGCTTGAACAGGCAGTGCACCTGCGCCCCGGCCTCGCGGACTTCCGTTTCGCCGGCGTGCCGGTAGACGCTGATCATCGAGCCCAGCATCGGCACGTCGATCTGGTAGGCATGCTGGGCGCCGCGAAAGACATGGTTGACGATGCGCCCCGGGAAACCCAGCCCCGCCCCCGACGCATCGGCCAGGCCGATCTTCTCCGGCCGCAGGGCCAGCTCGCCTTTTCTGCGGATGCGCACGGGCCGTTCGGTCTTGGGGATGCGCAACTCGAACCGAGGCTGATCCTGCGCGTCGAGCACCGCCAGCACATAGGCCTGCGGCTCTTCGTTCACCAGCCGGTAACCGAGGATATTGGCCGCCCCCAGGAATTCGGCGACAAAACGCGTGCGGGGATAGTCGTAGATTTCGCGCGGCGGGCCCACTTGCAGAATACGGCCGGCGTTCATGACCACCACGCTATCGCTCATGGTGAGGGCTTCTTCCTGGTCGTGAGTCACCATCACGCTGGTGATGCCCAGCTTGCGCTGCAATGCCCGCAGCTCGAACTGCATGCCTTCGCGCAGGTTCTTGTCGAGCGCCCCCAGGGGTTCGTCCAGCAGCAGCACGGACGGATTCGTGACCAGGGCGCGCGCCAGCGCGACGCGCTGTTGCTGGCCGCCGGACAACTGGGAAACCTTGCGGGCGCCGTAGTCGTCCAGCCGGATCATCTGCAGCATGCGGCTGACCTGCTCGGCCTGCTGCGCCTTGCTCGCGCCCGCCATGCGCAAGCCGAAGGCGATGTTCTCGGCCACGTTCAAGTGTGGAAACAGGCTGTAGTTCTGGAACACCATGCCCAGGCCGCGCTTGTTCGGCGGCAGGTGGGCAATGTCGGCGCCGCCGATGCGGATGCTGCCGGAATCGGGAAACTCGAAACCCGCGATCAGCCGCAGCGTCGTCGTCTTGCCGCAGCCCGACGGACCCAGCAGCGACACCAGTTCGCCAGGGCGAATGTCCAGCGACATGCGCTGCAGCGCAATCACGCCGCCATAGCGTTTGCTAATACCGGCCAGCGCAAGCGGCTTGGCGGGCAAAGCGTGGCCTGCCTCGCCCACCGACGAGCGCGGCGCCGTCAACCACCCTGAATCCGCAGCCTTCTGCATGACGCAAACCCCTTGCCTGGCGCATGAGGCTGCCGGCTTGCGCGGAAATAAAGCGCACCCAAGCTCATCGCCAGAATTTCGTTATGTTGAAATCCTAGCGGTAATTTTTCACAGATTCACACTTTCAACCCGAAATTCAGTGAAAGTACCTAGAAAATTTCTAAATTCTATAAATTTGTAATGCCCTCACGCTATCGCCAAGGGAAAATCAATATCCTGCCGCCGGATCGACCCGGTTCATCAGGGGCTCGCCCGCGTTCAGCCGCGCGATATTGGCGCAGACCTGCTCAGCCGTGCATTTGAACGAGGCCACGCTGGCCATGTGCGGCGTCACGATGAGCCCCGGCGCGTTCCACAGGGGATGGCCGGGCGCGAGCGGCTCGCGTTCGAACACGTCGACCACGGCGCCGCGCAGCTGGCCGCTTTCCAGGGCCTCGACCAGGTCGGCCTCGACCAGGTGCTGCCCGCGGCCGCAGTGGATCAGGGCCGCGCCCCTGGGCATGGCCGAGAAGGTGCGGCGATCGAGGATGCCGCGGGTCTGCTCGGTAAGCGGGATCAGGCACACCAGCGCGTCGAGCCCGGACAGGAAGGTCTCGAACCGGTCGGGCCCGGCATGGACCTGCACGCCGGCGAGTTCCCGGGCCGTGCGCGCCCAGCCGCTGACGCGGTAGCCGAAGCGGGCCAGGCCCTGCGCCACGTCCTGGCCCAGCCGGCCCAGGCCCATGATGCCCACGTGGAAGTCCGATGCCGGCGGTTGCTCCGGCCGCGTCCAGCCATGCCGGGCCTGGTCGGCCAGCACGCCGTCCAGGCCGCGATGGAAGGTGATCACGCTCCAGAGGATGAACTGCAGCATCCCCTCGGACTGCTGCGGGTCCACCACCCGGCAGACCGGGATGTGATGCAGCGAGGCATCGCCCAGGATATTGTCGACCCCGGCCGCGATGCTGTGGATGAGCCGCAGCCTGGGCATTTTTTCGTAGGCCCCCGGCGGGGTGTGCCAGCAGACGGCCACTTCGGCCTCCAGGCACCGCGGGTCGGGCCAGGCATACAGTTCCAGATCGGGATCGACCGCTTTCAGCAAGGGAGTGAACAGAGCGCCTAGGTCGAAGGTTTGGCTCATCAAGGCAACGCGGGTCATGGGCGGGGAGATAGAAGGCGATGGATAGGGAAAACGAGGGGGAAACCGGCTACAGCAGCTGCGCGCTCTTGAGATCTTCCATGAAGGCGTTGAGCAAGTCGTCGCCGGCCTGCGCCCGGCTGGTCACGACGTGGATCGTCACTTCGTAGGACAATTCCAGCGGATTCAAGGCCGCCATCAGGCCCCGGTCGACATAGCTTTGCCCGATTTCCTGCGGCAGGTAGCCCAGATGGCAGCCCGATAGAATCAGGATGCTCATGGCTTCCATATTACCCGTGACGGCCGTCACCTGGCGGCGCGGCACCGGCGTCATGCCGGCCGGCACGGGATAGCCGCGCCAGGCCCACTGGTGCGTCATGGCATCCTCCGGCGACACGCTGCCGGCCTGGGCGAATAAAGGATGGGACGCCGCGCAATAGGCCACCTGCCGCTCCAGCATCAAGGGCGTGTACTGCAGCGCCGGCACGCGGCGCCAGAAGTAGCCGACGGCCACCTGCACCGCGCCGTTGAGCAGCATGTCCTCCAGTTCGCCCGGCGTGCGCACCACCAGGTCCAGGCGCACCGCCTCGTCGCGGTCGCGAAAACGCCGGATGGCGTCGCTCAGCCGCGCATTCTCGTGCGAGGGCGTGTGGCCCATCAGGCCGATGCTCAGGCTGCCCACCAGCTTTTTGTCGAGGTTGCGCGCCTCGATGCCGAACTCGGTGAGCGCGTCGAGCATGCGCCGCGCCGCATCGGCGAATTTCTCGCCCTTGGCGGTCAGCCGGAAGCCGGCGCGGCCGCGCTCGCACAGCTTGTAGCCCAGGCGCGTCTCCAGCGTGGCCAGCTGCGTGCTGATGGTCGACTGGCCCACATTGAGCTTGGCCTGTGCGGCGGAGACCCCGTAGGCGTCCACCACGGCCAGAAAAACCCGGATCAAACGCAGATCCAGGTCAGAAACATTGCTCAACATAGTAATAACCCGAATTTTTTACTGGACATACATCAATGATTATCGATGCAAATGTCGCCACGTACCTATTTTTCTTTATCTGGGTTGGTCCTAGACTTCCCCGCTTTACGCCTCTTGAAGAACCCCCGCCGCCATGAGTGAAAAACTTCTGTGGGGCGCGCGCTTCCGCGCCGCGCCCGACGCCGCCCTGATGAACCTGTCGCGCAGCGACGCCAGCCACTTCCGCCTGGCCGCCTACGACATCATGGCCTCGCAGGCCCATGCCCGCGAACTCGAGCGTGCCGGCCTGCTCACCGCCGCCGAGCGCGAAGCCATCGTCGCCACGCTGGGCAGCCTCAAGGAGCGCATCGCGCGCGGCGAGCTCGCGCCCGTCGCCGGCGACGAGGACGTGCACACCTTCATGGAACGCCTGCTCGTCGCCGAACTGGGCGACACCGGCGCCAAGCTGCGCGCCGGCCGCTCGCGCAACGACCAGGCCGCCAACAACCTCAAGATGTACTTGCGCGACGAGGCCCGCGCGCTGGTCGCCGAGCTGCTGGCGCTGCAGGACGCCCTGGTCGGGCAGGCCGGCAAGCACGCGCAGACCCTGGCCCCCGGCTTCACGCATCTGCAGGCCGCGCAGCCCATCGTCTTCGGCCACCAGCTGCTGGCGCATGCGCAGACCTTCAACCGCGACGCCTCGCGCTTCATCGACTGGGATCGACGCAGCAGCCGTTCGCCCCTGGGCGGCGCGGCCATGGCCGGCTCGGCCATCGCCCTGCATCCCGAGCTGTCGGCCGCCGACCTGGGCTACGAAGCGCCCTGCGAGAATTCCATCGACGCCATCGGCAGCCGCGACCACGTGGCCGAGTTCCTGTTCGTGTCGGCCATGCTGGGCGTGCACCTGTCGCGGCTCTCGGAAGAGATCACCCTGTGGGCCTCGCGCCAGTTCCAATGGGTCAAGCTCGACGACGCCTTCTCCACCGGCAGTTCCATCATGCCGCAGAAGAAGAACCCCGACGTCGCCGAACTGACCCGCGGCCGCGCCGCCCGCCTGATCGGCATGCTGACCACCATGCTGGCCGCGCTCAAGGGCCTGCCCTTCTCGTACAACCGCGACCTGGCCGAAGACAAGTACACCGCCTTCGAGGCCGTGGACGTGCTGCACAAGGTGCTGCCCGCCATGGCCGGCCTGATCCGCACCCTGAACGTGGACGTCGAGCGCCTGCGCCGCCAGGCCGTCGAGGGCTACACGCTGGCCACCGAAGTCGCCGACTGGCTGTCGCGCCGCGGCGTGCCGTTCGCCACCGCGCACGAGATCACCGGCGCGCTGGTCAAGCGCTGCGAGGACCTCGGCATCGAGCTGTCCGAGATCAGCGACGCCGACCTGGTCGCCGTGGACGCCCGCCTGGATCCCGCCATCCGCGCCGTGCTCACGCCCGAGGCCGCCGTGGCGGCCCGCTCCGGCTACGGCGGCACCGCGCCGGCCCGCGTGGCCGAGCAGATCGAGCGCCTGAAGGCGGTACTGGACAAGCAGGCCGAATGGGCCCGCGCCGGGGTCGCGCGATGCTGAAGACCGGGGCCGGCGACCCCGCGCGCGGTCCGGCGACGCCGGCCGACGGGATCTCCCATTACCAGCACGTGCCGCGGCGCTACTGGGGCCGCTACCTCTCGGCCGCCCTCATCGTGCTGGCCATCCTGTTCGTGCTCAACGCCTTCGCGCACGGCCAGATCGAGTGGTCCTACGTGGGTCGCTTCTTCACCGCCCCGACCATCCTGCGCGGGCTGGGCAACACCATCGTCATGAGCATCGCGGCGATGGCGCTGGGCGTGGCCCTGGGCATCATCACGGCCGTGATGCGGCTGTCGCCCAACCCTGTGCTGAGCACGGTCGCGCGGGGCTACGTCTGGCTGTTCCGCGGCTCGCCGGTCATCCTGCAGCTGCTGCTGTGGTTCAACCTGGCCCTGGTGTTCCCGACGCTCGGCATCCCGGGCCTCTTCGAGGCCAAGACGGTCGACGTGATGACGCCCTTCCTCGCCGCCCTGCTCGGCCTGGGCATCAACCAGGGGGCCTATACCTCCGAGGTGGTGCGCGCCGGCCTGCTGTCGGTCGACGTCGGCCAGTACGAGGCGGCCAAGGCCATCGGCATGCCGCGCCTGCAGGCCCTGCGCCGCATCATCCTGCCCCAGGCGATGCGCGTGATCATCCCGCCGATCGGCAACGAGTTCGTCGGCATGGTCAAGCTCACCTCGCTGGCCAGCGTGATCCAGTACGCCGAAGTCCTGCACAACGCGCAGAACATCTACTACGCGAACACGCGGGTCATCGAGCTGCTGATCGTCGCCGGCATCTGGTACGTGGCCGTGGTCACCGTGCTGTCCCTGCTGCAGGGCCGCACCGAAGCCTTCTTTTCCCGGGGCTCCGGCCGGAAATCCGCGCGCCGATGATGCCCTTCCACCCCTATTCCAAACCGCTCGGGAACGCCACGACATGAGCACCATCGTGAAAGCGGTCGACATCCGCAAGGCATACGGCGACTTCGTCGCGCTGCACGGCATCACGCTGGAGGTCGAGCGCGGCGAAGTGCTGTGCATCATCGGCCCCTCGGGGTCGGGCAAAAGCACCTTCCTGCGCTGCATCAACCAGCTCGAGGAAATCAGCGGCGGCGCCCTCTGGGTCGACGAGGAACTGGTCGGCTACCGCATCTCGGGCACCAAGCTGCACCCGCTCTCCGAGAAAGAAGTCGCGCGCCAGCGCCTGAAGACGGGCATGGTGTTCCAGCGCTTCAACCTGTTCCCGCACATGACCGTGCTGGAGAACGTGATCGAGGGACCGGCGCGCGTGCTGCGCCAGCCGCGCGCGCAGGCCCTCGAGCAGGCCCAGGCGCTGCTCGAGCGGGTCGGCCTGGCCGCCAAGAAGGACGCCTACCCCATCGAACTCTCCGGCGGCCAGCAGCAGCGCGTGGCCATCGCGCGCGCCCTGGCCATGCAGCCGCAGCTGATGCTGTTCGACGAACCCACCTCCGCGCTCGACCCCGAACTGGTCGGCGAGGTGCTGGCCGTCATGCGCGACGTGGCGCGCACCGGCATGACCATGATCGTCGTGACCCACGAATTGAGTTTTGCGCGCGAGGTCGCCGACCGCATCGTTTTCATGGACCAGGGCCGCGTCGTCGAGTCCGGCGACCCCCGCTCCCTGCTCTCCAATCCGCAGCACGCGCGCACGCGCGAATTCATTTCCGCCGTTCTTTCCTGATCACTCTACCAGGCCATTAGGAGCCATCGATGAAGACGTCCTCCGGCAAGTCCCTCTTTACCCGCGCCGCGCTCGCCTGCGCCCTCTCGACCGCCGCCCTGATGTCCGCCCAGGCCCAGGGCGTTCCCAAGGAACTCGCGGCCGCCATCGTGCCCAATTACCCGCCGCTGGACTACAAGGATCCGGCCACCGACGAGCTGACCGGTTTCGACGTCGACCTCGGCAAAGCGCTGGCCGCCAAGGCCGGCACCCAGTTGCGCTGGGAAGAAACCAGCTTCGACCAGATGATGAGCGCCGTGGCCACCGGCCGCGTCAACATCATCCTCTCCGGCATGACCGACCTGGCCTCGCGCCACGACGCCGTGCACTTCGTCGACTACCTCAAGACGGGTCCGCAGTTCTACGTCATGAAGGCGAACCAGGCGCAATACCCCGATATGCAGGCGATGTGCGGCAAGAAGGTCGGCTCCAGCCGCCGCACCTCTTTCCCCAAAGAGATCGCCCAATGGAGCGACGACAACTGCGTCAAGGCCGGCAAGCCCGCCATCGTCGTGGTGGGCACCGACGGCTCGGCCGACGCCCAGACGCAGTTGCGCCAAGGCCGACTGGACGCCGCGGTGCAAGGCGGCGAGACCCTGCCCTACCTCCAGCAGCAAGCGCCCGGCACGTATACGGTGGTCGGCAAGCCCATCGCCTTCCAGTACGTCGGGCTGGCCGTCGGCCTCAAGGACGAGGCCCTGTTCAAGGCGCTGAGCGACGCCATGGCGGCGATCATCGCCGACGGCACGTACGCCAAGATCACCGCCAAATGGCACCTGGAGGACTTCGCCGTCTCCAAGCTGATCACCGACAGCGCCGAATAAGCGCCAGGAGCATTTCAGCCATGCAGTCCATCGATCCCGGCCGGCCGACCTGGCCCGACGGGAGGCAGTCCTGCGTCGCGCTCGCCTTCGACCTCGACGGACCGACCGGCGGCGCGATGCTGGACGGCTCGCTCTGGCACAACCCGTCGCTCTTCATGCTGGGCGCCTACGAGCCCTGGCGCGCGCTGGGCTACCTGCTGGGCCTGCTGCGCGAACTGCGCACGCCGGCCACCTTCTTCGTGCCCGCCTGGGTGCTGGACACCTGGCCCGAGCAATGCCGGGCCATCGTCGAGGACGGCCATGAAGTGGCCTACCACGGCGACCAGCACGAGGCCTTCTGGCAACTCGACGCCGGCCAGCAGCGCGAGGTCATGGCGCGCTCGAAGGCCGTCTTCGCCCGGCACCTGGGCCTTGCGCCCACGGGCTTTCGCACTCCCTCGGGCGACTGGGGGCCGGACACCGTCGACATCCTGCTCGAGGCCGGCGTGCGCTATTCGAGCTCCATGCGCGGCGACGACCGGCCCTACTTCATCCCCGGCACGGACGGCGCGCGCGGCCTGGTCGAGATCCCCGGCCGCTGGGAGATGGACGACTACACCTCGCTCGCCTATCAGCGCCGCCCCGACTACCCCGCGGGGCTGGACCGCATTGCCGGCTACGACAACACGCTCGACAACTGGCGGCGCGAATTCGACGGCGCGCACGCCGAGGGCTTGTGCCTGACCACGCTCTTGCATCCCAAGGTCTCCTGCAAACCGGGCCGGCTGGGCATCCTGGAGCGGCTGATCGGACACATGCGGGACCAGGGCAATGTGTGGTTCGCCACCTGCGCCCAGGTCGAATGCTGGTGGCGCGACCGAACCGCGAAGGAAACACCGTGAACGGCCTGTGGCCCGAAAACCGCCGCAGCGCGGCGACCCTCACCGTCGACTTCTTCGACGACGCCTTCATCCTGGCGCAGGAGCCCCGCATGGCCGGGCGCGACAAGAGCCTGTCGGTATGGCGCTACGGCGCCCAGCGCGGCGTCGAACGGCTGCTGCGGCTGTTCGACGACATGGCCGTGCGCACCACCTGGTTCGTGCCCGGCTGCGTCGCCGAGCGGCATGCCGCGCTGGTGCGCGACATCCACGCCGCCGGCCACGAGATCGGCAACGCCACCTACGCCTGCGAAAACTTCGACGCGCTGCCGCTCGAGGCGCAGGCCGATAGCGCGCGGCGCGCCCAGGACGCCATCGGCCAGGCCATCGGGCAGGCGCCCGAGGCCTTTCGCTCGCCCTGGGGCAATTGGGCGCCGGGCCTGCCGGTCGCGCTGCTGCGGGCGGGACTGCGCTGGAGCTCGTCCTGGCGGGGCGACGACCGGCCGTATTTCCACGCCGGCGAACCCGGCGCGCAGGACAGGCTGCTGGAAATCCCCCTGCACTACGAGCTCGAGGACGAGCCCTACTTCATCTTCAACCTGTACCCGCCGGTGCCCTCGGGCCAGCCACGCATCGCGCCCTACCGCGACGCGCTGTCGAACCTGATGCAGGATTTCGCGGGCTTTCACAAGCTGGGCCTGTGCTACCCGCTGCGCATCCACCCTGAGATCCTCGGCACCGCGGGGCGCATCGGCCTCTTGCGCGAACTGCTCGAGCACATCTCGGCCACGCCCGGCGCCTGGCTCGCCAGCGGCGGCGAGATCGCGGCCTGGTGGCGCAGCCGCCACACCAGCAACGAGCCCGGCCACCCGGCCGACCTCTTCGCGCCGCGCCACCGGCCGGCGCCCACGCCATGACAGCCCCCACCTACGCCCGGCAACTCGCCCGATTCGCGACCGCCACCGCATTCGCCGACCTGCCGGCGCCGCTGGTCGAACGCGCCAAGCGGCACATCCTGGACACGCTCGGCGCCGCCCTGGCCGGCAGCGCTTCGACCGAAGCGCGGACGGTCCAGGCGGTGCTGCGCCAGGATGCCGCCGGCAGCGGCCCCGCCCGCATCTGGGGCCTGGACCGCGCGATCGGGCAGCGCGACGCGGCCTTCGCCAACGGCGTCGCCGCGCATGCGCTGGAGCTGGACGATGCCGGCGGCTGCGACCACAGCGGCGCCGTCGTGCTGCCCGCCGTGCTGGCCGCGGCGGCGGGCGCGCCCGAGCCGGTTTCCGGGCAGGACTTCATCGCCGCCGTGGTGATCGGCTACGACGTGGGCCGGCGCGTGCTCGAGGCCTGCGGCGGCTATCCCGCGCACAACGGGGTCGGCTGGCACTCCACCGCCACCTGCGGCACCTTCGGCGCGGCGGCGGCCGTCGCGCGCCTCTGGCGCCTGGACGAGCAGCAATGCGCCTGGGCCCTGGGGCATGCCGCGAGCTTCAGCGGCGGCCTCTGGGCCTTCATCCACGACGGCACGCAGACCAAGAAGCTGCACACCGGCCGCGCCGCCGAGGGCGGCCTGCTCGCCGCGCGGATGGCCACGGCCGGCATCTCCGGCCCGGCGGCCGTGTTCGAGGACGTCTGGGGCGGATTCTTCCGCGCCTTTGCCCCGCAGACGGCGCAGCCCGAAGCGCTGACCGCCGAGCTCGGCGAGACCTGGAAGCTGCTGCGCTGCTCGATCAAGCCGTATGCGGCGTGCCGCAGCACCCACGCATCCGTCGACGCCCTGCTGCACCTGCTCGCCAACGCCGAGGCCGGGCGCCAGGCCGCCGCCGTCGACGTCCGGCTCAGCCAATTCGTAATGAACATGTGCGGCGGACGCGACCTCACCACGCTGGCCAGCGCCCAGATGAGCATGCCCTATGCGCTTGCCGCCGCCTGGGTCTTCGGGGATGCCAATATCGAGCGCTATCTGCAGGGCATGCGCGGCGACCCCCGGCTTGCCCAGGCCATGGCGCGCATCCGCCTGCACCCGGATCCCGCGATGGCCGACCTCGAAGAGCCCACCATCACGCTCTCGGGCGACGGCATGGCGCCCGTTTCGCATCACGTTCCCATTGCGCTGGGCGCCCCCGCCAATCCCCTGTCCGATGCGCAGCTGCTGGCCAAATTCACGCAGCTGGCCTGCGTGGCGCTGCCGCCCTCGCAAGCCGAACAGCTGGCCGACCGCGTACTGCGGCTGGAAGCCGACCCGGACAGCAGGACGCTGCAAGACCTCCTGCTCGGCCATGCCGATGCCGCCCGGCTGATCGCCTGAGCGGCCGGGCCGCGTATACACTAAAGGGCGTGAAAACCATCATCGGCCGCCCTGGCGGCCAGCACGAATTGCAAGGGAAACACTAAGGGTGAAATGATATGGATAATCCGCTGAACGTCATCGACAGCGAGTGGACAACCCGCTGCGAACTCGCCGCGCTCTATCGGCTGGTCGCGCACTTTCGCATGACCGATATGATCGACACGCACATCTCCGCGCGCGTGCCGGGCCACCAGGACCAGTTCCTCATCAACCGCTACGGCGTGCTCTTCCATGAAATGCGCGCCAGCGACCTGGTCAAGATCGACCACCAGGGCAAGGTCATCGAGACCGGCCGCTCGGCGGAAGAAACGCGCGTCAACGCGGCCGGCTTTACGATCCACTCGGCCGTGCACATGGCGCGCCACGACCTCAACTTCGTGATCCACACCCACACCGCCGCCGGCATCGCCGTGTCGGCGCAGGAGCACGGCCTGCTGCCCATCAGCCAGCACGCGCTGCGCTTCTACGGCAAGCTCAGCTATCACGACTACCAGGGCATCGCCCTCGACCTCGAAGAGCGCGAGAGCCTCGTCGCCGACCTCGGCCCCACCAACAAGGCCATGATCCTGCGCAACCATGGCCTGCTGGGCGCAGGCCGCACCGCCTCCGGCGCCTTCCAGGAAATCTACTTCCTCGAACGGTCCTGCCAGGCCCAGGTGGCCGCGCTGTCGGGCAGCCAGCAACTGCGCTACCCCAGCGAGACGGTCTGCCAGCGCACGGCCGGCCAGTACAAGGGCGAAGAGACGGGCTTCTATGGCGACATCTTCTGGTCGGGCTGCCTGCGCCTGATCGAGAACGACCAGCCCGACTACCGGAGCTGATCCGGGAGCCCCCCCCGTGGCTAGGCGGCGGGAGCCAGAGGCCGGCCTCGCGCCTGCGCCTGGCGCCGCTCGAGCATGCGGTCGAAGGCATCGACAATGCGCTGCACATAGGGGTTCTTGAACCGCAGCGCGGCGTCGCCCTCTTCTTCCGGATGGACCAGCATGGTGGCATTGGCCTCGAACACCAGCAGCCGGCCGTCCGGCAGCACGGCAAAATCGACCCCGCAGTAATCCAGGCCCAGGCGCCGCCCGATCTCGCGCAGGGCCTGCCAGGCCCGCGTGCCCAGCACGGCTTCGGGGTCGTCCAGAAAGCGGCGCTCTTCTTCGGTTTTCCAGGGCGCGGCCGTCATGTCGGCCGTCACGTAGTGCAGCACCCATCGGTCGCCCACGGCCAGGTGATAAGGCCAGGGCTCGCCATCGACCAGGACGACCCGGTACTTGCGAAAGCACCCGTCGGGCGAGCGATAGTCGCAATATTGGCTCAGGTAGAGGTCGCCGTCCGCGCGCGGGTGGGCGGCGGCATCCTGCGGCGTGTCCAGCCGCTCCAGGCCCTGGCCGCCGTGCCGGCCCACCGGCCGGACGGTCACGGGGTAAGCCAGGCCGGCCCGCTCGATGGCTTGCGGCAAGCCCAGGCCTTGCGCCGGCCGATGCCGCACGGCAGGCGGCATGCAGACCCCATCGATGTCCGCCAGCAGCCCCGGCATCCGGTCGCGCGAGGTCAGCGTGATGCGCGCAGGCAAGTTCAGCACGGGCTTGTCGATGTCCGCGATGTAGTTCGCCACCGCATCATGGCTGGCCTGCGCGCTGTCGGCCTCGCCGACGACGTTGAACACCAGGTCGTGGGGCGGCAGCTCGCGCACCGGCCCGACCAGGCCGTATTCGATCGCCCAGCGGATCTGGCGATTGCGCTGCTTGGGCAGCAGGAACTGCACCGGCACATTGTCGTTGCGGCTGGTGCACAGCACGAGCACGCTGCGCCGCTGGGTCGGCAGGGCCTCGTCGATGAACAGGGACTGCCGCAGGCAGGCATTGTGCGAGTAGGACTCGGACTCGGCCAGGTGGCCCGTCTCGCGCAAGGCCATGCCCATGTACAGGTAGGCATAGACCATGTCCGGGTCCAGCAGCAGCGCCCGCTGGAACCAGTACCCCGCCGCCGCCCACTGATTGTGGCGGGCGTAGCTGCGGCCTATGCCGTAGAGGTCTTCGGCCGATTTCCGTTCGAGCGCTTCGCAGGCCAGCCGGGCGGACAAGGCGTCGGCCGCCTGGCCCATGGCCTCCATGGCCTGCGCGAGCCAGCGGTAGATCTCGGGGTTCAGGGGCTGCGCGTGGGAGGCCTGCTGCAAAGCCTCGACGGCCGGCATGTGGCGGCCGCCGGCCAGATGCGCCCTGCCCTGGGCCAGCCAGGCCTGCGCCGCCTCGCCGTTCACTGCCCCTTGCCCGCTTCGATCGCCTCGAGCCGGGCCTGCAATTGCTGCAACTGCTCGGCGAGCTGGTCCACCTTGGACCGGGCGCGGGTCAGCATGTCGGCCTGCACGTCGAATTCCTCGCGCGTGACCAGGTCCAGGCGCGAAAACGCCTGGGTCATCATCGAACGGATATTGCGCTCGATATCCGCCGCCGGGCTCTTGGCGATGAGCTCGGAAATGTTCTTCTGCAGATCTTCCATCCATTGCGTACGGTTCATGGCTACCTCGTGCCGACTTTGCTGATGGCGCCAGTGTAGACCCGCCAAGGGGGAAGCTTGCTGTTCCCGGCCGGCGCCAAAAAAGAAGCGGCCCGCCAAGGGAGCGGGCCGCAAAGGCGCATTGCCGAACGCCTGCCTGGATTGTTCACGAATTTCTTGCACTGCACAAACCCGAGCTTGTAAATCGGCGTATCCGATTCTGCCGGAGCCATCCCGGGCCTTGCCCCTTGAACCGCTTTCGAAATACATTGCAATTTGCTACAAATTTTCCGATACGATCGATTGCTTGACCTCGGTCTTTTGAATGCCCAATATCAGTGCAACCTATCCGGGCATAAATGCACCAATATTGGGCTATTAACGCACCAATATGGAATCTCATGGACAGATCAGAATGATGCGAAACGGTTTTTTAGATGGCATATTTCTTGCTAGGTACACGATGCCTACCGCGCAATCATCAGAGGAATAGAGCCATGAAACTCATCATTGCCATCATCAAGCCCTTCAAGCTCGACGAAGTGCGGGTGGCCCTGTCCGGTATCGGCGTCCAAGGCCTGACCGTCACCGAGGTCAAGGGCTTCGGCCGCCAGAAAGGCCACACCGAACTGTATCGTGGCGCCGAATATGCGGTCGACTTCCTGCCCAAGCTGCGCGTGGAAGCGGCCGTGCCCGACCATCTCGTCGACCAGGTCGTCGAAGCCATCGAACAGGCGGCCCGCACCGGCAAGATCGGCGACGGCAAGATCTTTACCGCCCCGCTCGAACAAGTCATCCGCATCCGCACGGGCGAGTCCGGCGAAGCGGCTCTGTAAAAACACAAACAACATCAATAAGGTACTGGAGCTCCACACAAATGGATAAAGCAGATATTTCCTGGATGCTGGTCTCGACCCTGCTCGTGCTGATGATGGCCGTGCCGGGCCTCGCCCTTTTCTATGGCGGCCTGGTCCGCAGCAAGAACATGCTGTCCGTGCTGATGCAGGTCACGGGTGCCTTCACGGTGGGCCTGATCCTCTGGTTCATCTACGGCTACTCCCTGGCCTTCACCGACGGCAACTCGTTCTTCGGCGGATTCTCGCGCATGTTCTTCTCGGGCATGTTCAATCCGGCCGACGGCAAGTACGCCATGAACGGCTCGATCACGGAAATCCTGTATGCGTCTTTCCAAGCCACGTTCGCCGGCATCACCTGCGCCCTGATCGTGGGCAGCTTCGCCGAGCGCGCCCGCTTCTCGGCCGTGCTGGTGTTCACGGTGATCTGGTTCACCTTCGCCTACGTGCCGATCGCGCACATGGTGTGGTTCGCCATCCCCTCGGGCCAGCAAGGCACCTCCGGCCTGCTCGCGGCCGCGGGCGCCCTGGACTTCGCCGGCGGCACCGTGGTGCACATCAATGCCGGTATCGCCGGCCTGGTGGGCGCCTATGTGATCGGCAAGCGCGTGGGCTACGGCCGCGAATCCATGCAGCCGCACAACCTGGTCATGACCTTCATCGGCGCCATGCTGCTGTGGGTGGGCTGGTTCGGCTTCAACGCCGGCTCGGCCGTGGCCGCCAATGAGCTGGCCACCATGGCCTTCTTCAACACCATGATCGCCACCGCCGCCGCCTCGCTGGCCTGGCTGTTCACCGAGTGGGCCGCCAAGGGCAAGCCCTCGATGCTGGGCGCCGCCTCCGGCGCCATCGCCGGCCTGGTGGGCATCACCCCGGCCGCCGGCTTCGTCGGCCCCGTGGGCGCCTTCGTCATCGGCATCGTCGTGGGCATCATCTGCGTGTGGGGCGTCAACGGCCTCAAGCGCCTGCTGCGCGCCGACGACGCGCTGGACGTGTTCGGCGTGCACGGCGTGGGCGGCATCCTGGGCGCCCTGCTGACCGGCGTGTTCAGCGCCAAGGGCCTGGGCGGCCTGAGCCTGGACACCATGGACGCCATCGGCGGCCAGGTGCTGACCCAGCTCGAAGCCATCGTGATCACCCTCGTGTGGTCCGGTGTCGTCGCCTGGATCGCCTACAAGATCGCCGACATGCTTTGCGGCCTGCGTGTGCCGGAAGACCAGGAACGCGAAGGCCTGGACGTCACCACGCACGGCGAATCGGCCTACCACAGCTAAAAGAAAAGGGGCTATGCACGGCCGCCCGGCCTGCCGGGCAGGCCGCCCCAAGGGGAAACGGCGCCGGGCGTGAAAACCCGGGCGCCGTTTTTTTATGGTGAGCTCATCCTATGCCGGTGCTTTCCACACCCCAGCACGCGACCGTCAGGCCAGTGCCGAAGCATTGGCATGAATCACCCGCTTGCGATCGATCAGGCAGAACACCACCACGAACAAGGCGGCCGACGCGGGAAACATCGCCATCGCGAAAAACAAGTGCTCCGAACCGAATCCGCTCGAGATCAGCAGGCTGATGACAAGCGGCGCCACAACCTGCCCGGTGCGGGTGCTGGCCATGCCGAAGCCGATGCCGGTCGCCCGGATATCGATGGGATAGAGCAAGGTCATCACCGCGATCGCGCCGGCACACCCCATGCCGCAGGTCAGGCCCAGCACCGTGGCCGCGGCGGCGGCCCCAGCCACGCTCCCCGCGGCCGGCAGGCTCGCCACCGCGCATGCCGCGAGAATGAATGGCACGAACAAGGTGCGCAGCGGCCCGAATCGGTCGACCAAATAGCCGGCCGCCCCCATTCCCACGAAGCAGCCCGCATTGAAGCCCGCCAGGATCGCCGGGACCGCCCGGTCGCCTATGCCCTTGTCGTGAATCAGGATCGGCGTCCAGGTCACAACCAGGCTCAGCGTCGCGAACGAAACGGCGAGAATCGCCCACAGCACGAAGGTCGACGCCTTGCGATGGTCGCCGAACACTTCTCTGATCGAGCCATGCCGGCGCTTGCGCTCATCGCACACGAAGCGCTCGACGGACGGCGGCACCGATATCCCAAGCCATTTCAATCGGGCCCGGATCAGCGACGGCGCGGCCCCCTTGGCAGCGAGATGCTGCACCGTCTCCGGCACCAGGACGAACAGTACCAGGGCAATGCAGATCGGGATGCCGCCACCGACCAGGAACACCGACTGCCAGCCCCACCTGGCCAGCATCGCCGAGTTGAGCAGCCCGCCCAGCATCCCGCCCAGCGGAAAGAACGACCAGGCGACCGCCACCAAGGTGCCGCGCCGGCGCAGCGGCGCATAGTCCGACACCATGGACAGAAAACAGGGTGTCGCGCCGCCGATCCCGATGCCGGCGAGAAAGCGCAGCACGGTCAGCGACGTCAGGCTGTCGGCCCAGGCGGTCGCGATCGAGAACACGCCGAGGATCAGCAGCGCGATAAGCAGCGTCGACTTGCGGCCCCATCGGTCGCCCAGGGAGCCGATCGTCAGCGCGCCGAGCGCCGCCCCGAGATGGGTGATCGAGAACACGATGCCAAATGCCTGCGCATGAATATCGAGCGATCCCATGATCGAGCGCGCGGCGATGCCGATCACCTGGCTATCGGCGCCGTCGAGCAAACTGACCAGCGCGCACAGCATGACCACCAGGCCGTGCCGCCAGGTAAACGCGGCGTTGTCGATCAGCCACGATACATTGACAACGCCGTTGCTCTGCGGGCTTTCCTGGGTGCTGCCGGCGCTGCGGCCCAATTGATTGCCTGTCTCCACTGTCATCATTTTTTTATCTCCTCCACCACCTGGGCTTGCCCTTGCGGACTGCCCTATTCGCGCTGTACACGCCGCCGGCAAGCCAGCCCGGCCGCCATGTCCTGCGCGTCCTGTTTGTCGGCATCCATCAAGCGCCCGCCGGATTTGCGTCGAGCCGCGGATACAGCCCCAGGGTTTGCGCCTGCAGGCGCGCCAATCCGAACAGCGCATCGATATCCGGCGTCTCCACGCCCTCGTGCCGCGCCAGCTCGCGCACCGCGCCGACCAGCGCATCGAGCTCCGTCGCCTTGCCGGCCTGGACGTCCTGCAGCATCGAGGTGCGGAAAGCGCCGAGCCGCGCGGTGACTTCATGCCTGGCATCGGGCGTCGAATCGATCGGCAGCCCGATCCGTTCCCCGAGCACGCGGGCCTCCACCATGCAGCGGCTCATGAATGCCCTGACCAGCGGATCGCCGACGATCCGGTCGCCGGTCGCGCCAGTGAGTGCCGAGATCGGGTTGACGGTCATGTTGCCCCACAGCTTGAACCAGATCGACTGCTGGATCGACTCGCTGGCGAGCACCGTGAAACCCGAGGCTTGCAGCATCTCGATGATAGCCCTGCAGCGCGGCGAGGCCGCTCCGCCGCCCGGCTCGCCGATGGTCAGGCGGGGCGACGGCAGGTACGCGACCTCCCCTGGCGCAGGCGTGCTCGCCGACAGATTGCTGACGCAGCCCACCACCCGCTCGGGCGCGATCGCCGCACTGATTGCGCCGGCCGGGTCGACGGTCTCGATCCGCCTGCCCGGACCGACTTCCCGGATGCCGTGATAGAACCACCATGGCACGCCATTCATCGCCGACAGCACCACCGTGTGCTCGCCCAGCAAGGGCGCGATGCGTCGCGCGACATCGCCGATCCCGGTCGCCTTGACGGCGATCACGACCAGGTCCTGCGCCCCAAGCGCGGCCGGATTCTCGGCCACCCGAAGCGATGCGTGTTCGGTGTGGCCCGCGCTCGTCAAGGCGAGCCCCGCGCGATTGACGTGTTCCAATACGCGGCCCCGCGCGACGGCGCATACGTCGACGCCGGCCGATCGCAATTTGCCGGCGATCAGCCCACCCACCGCGCCGAGGCCATAGACGCAGACTTTCATTGCCATTGCCTCACAGCCGGTACGAATCGTCGATCCGGTTCACCTGCCGGACCAATGCGTCGAACACGTCGGCGCCCGCGCCGTATTCGGGATCGAATTGCAAGGCGTCGGCGCTGGCCTGCCGCCGAATCTCAGCCGGAATCGGCAAGGTCTCGCCCAGGGCGGCGCCCAGCACCTGGATCTCGCAGGCCCGCTGCAGGGTCCATAGATACGAAAACGCCTCGGGCAATGTCGATCCCCACGCCAGCAACCCGTGATTGCGCAGGATGACGGCGTGAGCGTCGCCGATCGATTTCACCACTCGCGGCCCTTCGTCGGCGTGGACCGTGATGCCCTCGAAGTCGTGATAGGCGACCCGGCCATGCAACTGCGCGCTGTAGAAATTGTCCGGAGAGAGCCCCGCCTTGGCGCACGCCACCGCACAGCCCGCCGTCGTATGGATATGCATCACACAGTGCGCAGCCTCGATGCCCTGATGGATCGCGGAGTGCAGCACGAATCCCGCGGGATTCGCGCGCCAGCGGCCGGCGTCGATCACGTTTCCCCGCACGTCGATCTTGACCAGATTCGACGCGGTCACCTCCGTATAGTGCAAGCCGAACGGATTGATCAGGAAATGCGTGTCGGGACCGGGAATCCGCAGGGAAATGTGGTTATAGATCAGTTCGGTCCAGCCCAGCATCGCAAACACGCGATAGCAGGCCGCCAGTTGAACCCGCAGGGAATGCTCTTGGTCGTTCATCGATGTTCACCCGCCATGCCTTGCGTCGGAACGGCCAATGACCGCGGCCGCGGCGCGCTGCCCTTCGTCGGCGCCCGCGAAGCGCGGAAACAGGGCCAGTGCATTGGCGCGCGCGATGCCGGGCAGGAGGCTGCCGGCCGGATCGTAATCGTCGAGCGCGCGCCGGGTTCGGCCTGCCATGCCGGGAGCGAAGGGAAAATCGCTGCCATACAGGATGTGGTCCTCGGGCACCAGCGCGCGCAATGCGTCGAGCGCCGGCGGATTGGCCGAGAGCGCGCAGTCGTAGTAATGGCGCCGCAGCAGGTTCAGGGCGCCGCCCTGGGTTTTTGCCGCGAAGGCCGGCACCTGTTCCAGCCGGGCCATCCGATGCGCCAGAAACGGCACCGCCCCGCCCGCGTGGGAAAACACAAAACGGATCCCGGGGCAGCGCGTCAGCGTGCCGCTGTAGAGCAGGCTGAGCACCGTGCGGGTGGTGTCGAATGGGAATTCCATGATCGACGCCGGGAAATCCGGCATCAGGTCGCGGCAGGCGTCGGTCACGGTGGGATGCACGAACACGGTGGCCCCGAGCGCGTTCAACGCGTCGAACACCGGCGCGAAAGCCGGGTCGCCGAGATGGCGATTGCCGTAGCAGCTCAGCAAGCCGAAGCCATCGGCATGCAAAGTCTCCGCGACGTAGCGGATTTCCGCGAGCGTCGCATCGATGTCCGGCAGCGGCAGCGCCGCGAACATGCCGAACCGATCGGGATGGCGGGCGATCAGCACCGCCATGCAGTCGTTGCAGCGGCGCCCGAGACGGGCCGTCGCGGCCGGATCGCCACACCACAGGCCGGGCGCGGAAATCGACAGCAACGCCGAGGCGATGCCGTTCTCGTCCATGACCTGGAGCGACGATTCGGGGGTCCAGTCCAGCGCGACCGAGGAATAGCTCGGCGCCTGCTTGTGCATGGCGTCGGCGCCGATCGCCTCTACATAGAAGTCGGGCACCAGGTGATGGTGCACATCGATGTATGAAGTCATTTTTTCAAACCTTGTTTTATGGTGCGGCGCACCCATCCGGCCGGTCTCCCTGCCGGGCCGGTTCAAGGCGGCGACAGCGGCGCGGACAACGCTTGACAGCATCGTACAAGCGCGCACAATGCGCGGAAACCAGATAAGCCTAATAAGCGAAATCGACACCGTGAATATCAGACAGGTCGATCTCAACCTCCTGCCCGTGCTCGATGCGCTGCTGCGCCATCAGAGCGTGACGCTGGCGGCACGGGAATTGGACATGAGCCAGTCGTCGCTGAGCGCCGCGCTGGCCCGGCTGCGCACCCTGCTCGACGACGAGCTGCTGGTGAGGACCGGGCACGGCATGCAGCCCACCGCCCGCGCGACGGCGCTCGCCGGCCCGCTGGCCAGCCTGCTCGGACAACTGCGCGACGACATCCTCACGACCGAAAGCTTCGCGCCCCGCAAGGTGCGGCGCCGTTTCAGCATCTGCCTGTCGGACGTGGGCAGCTACGTGCTGTGGCCGCAGATCGTGCGCGCGGTGCGAGCCCAGGCGCCACTGATCGAACTGCGCCTGCGCAATCTGTCCGAACAGGCACTCGAACTCGCGATCGAGCGGGGGGAAGCGGACTTGATCATCGGCGCGTTCGCAACGCCCAAGGCATCCCTGTTCCAGCGGCGCTTGTACGAGCGGGCCTACGTCTGCGTCGCGAGGGCGCATCATCCGTATGCGGGAACCCGCATGACCTTGCGGCAGTTCGCCAATGCGCGCCATATCGTGGTGCGAACCTCCGCCCGCGTGCACGAGCAGATCGACCAGCAGCTGCGCGCCCGGCACCTGGAACGATCGCAGATCACGGAGATACCGTCATACCTGCTGTCCCCGCCGCTACTCGAATCCGACGACTATCTGGCGGTCATACCAGGCCAGTTGGCCGACGTATTCGACGGACGCTGGAATCTGGTCACGCTCCCCGTCCCGCTGGCGCTGCCGATGAGCACCATCCGGATGTGGTGGCATCGCCGGGCCAACGGCGACCCGGGCAACCTTTGGCTGCGTCAGCTGATCGCGGCGGAATTGGGCGACGGCAACGATCCGGGGTAGACAAGCCCTGCCCTAGTCTTCGCGCGCCAGCGGCAGCTTGCTGCCCGAGATCGCCCGCTCGAGCATGACGTCGCTGCGAAAGCGATACAGCTTGGCGGGCCGGCCCGCCACGCCGGCCACGATGGCGCCCGTTTCCTCCACCAGGCTCTGCTGCTCCACCAGGCGGCGGAAATTCTGCTTGTGCAGCCCGCGGCCGGCCAGGGCCTCCACGGTCGACTGCAACTGCGACAAGGTGAATTCGAGCGGCATCAGTTCGAACACCACCGGCCGGTACTTGATCTTGGCCCGCAGCCGGGCCATGGCGGTGGCCAGGATTCGGCGGTGGTCATAGCGCATGGCCGCGCCGGGCAGCAGGCCCGCCTCGTGGGCCGCGCGCCCCTGCCGGGTGGCCTCGGCCACCAGCCCGGCCTCGAACAGCAGCTCGTAGCGCTGCAGCACCATGTCCTCGCTCCAGGCATGCCCGCCGCTGCCGAAGGTCATATGCACCCGCTGCATGCGCTGCGCCTGGGCCGCGGCGTTTGCCGCGCGCCGCGCCCAGGCCTGCAGGCGCGGCAGGACGAGATCGTCGACCAGGGGCGCGGCGCTGCCGCGCCGGTCTTCCCAGGGGAAATAGCTGTACCAAGCCTGCCACGCCCCCGGCACGGCCGCCTCGACCTGGCGCTCGCGCGTCAGGCCGAGATAGCTGATGGAAATGGTGCGAACGCCGGTTTCGGCCGCCCTGTCCCGGTCTGAAAAGGTATAGAGCTGCTCGACATAGCCCAGGGGATGGCGCGTTTGCGCCTCGACCCAGGCGCGCAGCCCGCCTTGCAGGCTCAGGTGGCCGACCTCGAAAGGGCCGGCCGGCAGCATCGTGCCGCCATGCAAGGCCAGCACCCGCGGCTCGCCGGACGAGACGGCGACGAGCACGGCCACGAGCTCCGCGCTGACGGATTGATCGGAAGTAAGAGGCACGGGCAAAGGTATGAGTGATGGCATCGAACGCGAACGACGCCACCACAGGCCGCGTCGTTACCGCTTCATGCCCTTTGAAGCCAACCAGCCATCGATGATACCGGCTATCTGATCGGAGTTGCGATCCATCATCATGAGATGGCCATTGCCATGGATCCCCAGAGAAGGCAATTCCAGCCATTCGGCGTTCCTGTCCACCTTGGACAAGGCCTCGTAGAACTTCCGGCTGACGGACTGGAAGCGCGGCCAGAGCGGATCGTCGGCAATATGGTCGCCCCACAGGTAGAGCGTGGGAACCGACGCCATGGCCGCGACAGGCACCTTGGCCGGGTCCGGGCTGGACGACGCCTCGACCAGCACCAATGCCTTGATTTTGTCCGGCGCCTTGAGCGCGGCCTGCACGGCAAAGGACGTGCCCTGGCTGTGCGCGACCAGGATGCAGGGACACGCCTTTTGAACGTATTCGTCGTAGGCCTGCTGGGTAATGCCGTCGTTGGTCAGCCAACGCGGCGTCGATTGCATGGCCGCGACATCGAAATCCGAAACGGGGAATTGACTGTCCGGATAGGCCGTCTTGTCGCCGCTGTTCTTATACGATCCCATCGGGCCGATCCGGAACAGTTCCCAGAATTCCTTCTTGGCCCGGAAGATCGGTGCCGACGCGTAGATCTGCGGAAACTGCGACCAGCCTGAACGGCCTCTTTCCACGGAATCCGAGATATAGACGTCATAACCCGCGCCCAGAAAGTATTGCTCCCATCCCGGCTTGCCGTCAGGCTTGGTCTGCCACGTCACGCCGCTCATGCCGCCGCCATGCCACATCAACATGGGATAGCGCGCTTTCGGATGGGACAGCCGGGTGTAGTTGACGTACATCTGGCCCGTTTCGAATTCTCCGTTCGGGTCATAGGGAAAGGGCGCCATGCCGGCGGAGGTGCTGATGGAGGTCTTGGGCAGGCCGGACAGCCTGGCCTCATGCCCGCCGACGTAGTAATTGCCGATTGCGGCGACATCGAGGCCGCTGCTCGCGCAGCCTTGCAAAACAGCTGCCATGCCTACCGCCAAAACGCCGGGGCGAACGATGCCCGCCCACCACGAGGGATGAACCATATTTCTCTCCTGAAACGAAGGAACTGCTGGATCAGCGGGAATCGGGAGGCCGCCGGGGCGGCCAGACCATCTCCAGCTCAAGGGCAACCGAATGGGCCAGGCCATCCAGGTCGGGGAACAGGGACGCGTTGGTGATGTTGAGGCGATAAAGCTCGCGCATGGCCGACTTGCGCAATTCGATCGGCAGCTCGATCTTGCACAGCAGCTCTTCGCTGCCGCCATAGCCCGCCAGGATTTCCTCGAGCGTCTGGTCGATCACGCCGGGCACCACGAACATGCCGGCCTGCGCGATCAGGCGCTGGTCCATCTCGGCCGGTTCGCCGAACCAGATCACGGAATGCTCGTTGCTCAGGAACAGCTTTTCGAAATTGCCCGGCGAGCGCGGGTCGATGAAGTCCCGCGTGAGCTGCGGCGAGGCCGTCGGCACGGCGCGGTTGAGCCACAGGGCCGGCGTGTTCAGGGCATAGACCGACGAGATGCCCAGCGCGCGCTCCAGGGCGAAGAAGGCCGCCACGTGCGGCGACTTGGTGAAATCGAGCAGGCGCGTCGGCGCGCCGTGATGCTGCATCATGCCGACGCAGCGCAGGTCGTCGTACAAGGCGCCCGGGTCCGAAATGTAGTTGTGCGCCTTGCGGCGGAAGATGCGTATGGCGCGCTGCTCCTGCACGCCCCAGGCGCCGCGGTCCTCCACATATTGGGTCAGGTAGCGCGACAGCGAACTCTGCAGGGGCCAGCGCGCGTCGGCCTGGCCGCGAAAAGCCCAGCCGTCGAGCTCGGTGGTGAGTCCGATGAATTCCGCCCAGCTCGATACGGTCAAGACGCGCACGATGCATTACTCCTGTAGCGTTACGCCGCTGTGCCGCAAGGCACTGCGCGCGGCCGCATCCAGCGCAGCCTGTGTGTCGGCATGGATGCGGTAGAGCGGCTCGGCGGCCGCCACGGCGTCGCCCGGCCGGCGCAGCAGGTCGACGCCGGCGCTCAGATCGCGCGGCGCGCCCGCTTCGCGCGCGATCTCGGTAATGCGCCAGCCGTCCACCTGGGCGACCACGCCCGCCCGCCCGGCGCAGACATCGTACGCCAGGCGGCCCGGCAGGATGGGCGGCCGGGCCCTGCCCTGCGCGTCGATGATGCGCTCGAAGGCGGCCAGGGCGGCGCCGCTGTCCAGCAGGGCCCGCGCCCGCTGCCGGCCCGCCTCCAGGCTGCCCACGTCCGGCGCCCAGGCCAGGATGTGCGCAGCCACCAGCAGGGCTTTCTCAAGCAGGTCGGCCGGCGCGTCGGGGTCGCCGCTCAGGACGCGGCGCACGTCGCGCACCTCGAGCGCCGGGCCGATGCCCGCGCCGATGGGACGCGTGCCGTCGGTGACCAGCGCCTTGACGCGCAACCCCATGCCTGCCCCGACCTCTTCGAACAGGCGCTGCATTTCCCGCGCTTCTTCCACGGTGCGCAGCTTGGCGCGCGGACCGCAGGGCAGGTCGACGACGATATGGGTGGAACCCGCCGAATATTTCTTGGACAGGATGGAGGCGACCGACCAGCGGTTGGACTGCAGCTTCAACGCCGCCGTGCGCGCATTGATGCGGTCGTCGATCAGCGTATGGTTGAGCTTGCCGTTCCAGGCGATGCAGGCCCGCGCCTGCACGATGCAGCGGCGCACGTCCTGCGGATCGAGGTCGACCTTGGCCACGGTCTGCATGGCATCGGCCGTGCCGGCCGCCGAGGTGATCGCCCGCGACGAGGTCTTGGGCATGGCCAGGCCGTGCGCGGCAACGATGGGAACGACGATGAGCGTGATGCGGCTGCCCGGGATGCCGCCCAGGGAATGCTTGTCGACCACGATGGGCTCGTTCCAGGCGATGCGCGGCATGGCCCGGGTGCGCGCCTTGGCCAGCGCCAGCACTTCGGCGTCGGCCAGGTGATCGACGGCGTGCATGAGAAAGGCGTCTATCGTCGCATCGTCCAGCCTGCCGGCCACGATGTCGTCGATGACGGCCGCGTACTGGTCTTCGTCAAGCGCCGCGCCGCTCAGCTTGGCGTCGATCGCCGCCTTGCTGGAAGCCGGCGCCAGGGCGCCGCGCAGCGCCGCCAGGAAACGGGCCACGCCTTCTTCGAGCGTGCCGTCGTTCATCACGCGCAGCACGCAGGCCGACTCGCCGACCTCGGCCCGGCGCCGCAGCCGCTGGCCCGCCTGCTCGGCGCTTTCGCGGCCGCGCGACAGGATGCGATCGCGCAGCAGTTCGGGCGGCGCCGTCACTTCGATCACGACCAGGCGCGGCACCTTGCGGGCCAGCTCGTCGATGACGGTGCGCGAGCCATTGGCCAGCACATGCCGCCCCTGGGCCAGATGGTCCAGCAGTTCGCGGCGCAGGCCGTATTGCAGGCCGTGCGCGCCCCAGGTGACGAGAAAAGCACCCTGGCTGGCCAGCGCGGCGAACGCGGCCTCGTCCTGCGCCTCGTGGTCTTCCCCCGGCGAGCCGGCCGGCCGGGTAATGACGCGGCGCGCGACCAGCAGGCCGGGTTCGGCCTGGCGCGCGCCGTCGATCAGCGTGTCCTTGCCGACGCCGCTGGGGCCGACCACCAGGAAAAAAACGCCGGAAGGCATGTCGTGTCGGGCCTGGTTCAATCAGGCCTCGTCCAGGCCGATGTCCACGCACACCGAGGCCTGGTTGATCTTGCTGGTGGAGATGTAGTCCACGCCCGTTTCCGCAATGGCGCGGATGGTGGCGAGGCTGATGCCGCCGGAGGCCTCGATCTTGGCGCGCCCGGCCACCAGGGCCACGGCCTTGACCATCTCGGGGATGGACATATTGTCGAGCATGATGACGTCGACCCCGGCCTCTACCGCTTCGGCCACCTGCTCCACGCGATCGCACTCGACCTCCAGCTTGGTCAGCGCCGGCAGCTTGCGGCGCGCCCGTTCGACTGCCTTGGCAATGCTGCCGCAGACCACGATGTGGTTGTCCTTGATCATGACGCCGTTGTCCAGGCCCAGGCGATGGTTCAGGCCGCCGCCGCAGCTCACCGCGTGCTTTTCCAGCATGCGCAGGCCGGGCGTGGTCTTGCGGGTGTCGAGCAGGCGCACCTTGGTGCCTTCCAGCGTCTTGACGTACTGCGCGGTGAGATTGGCGATGCCCGACAGGCGCTGCACGATATTGAGCGCGGTGCGTTCGGTCGTCAGCACGCTGCGCGCCGCGCCGCTGACCACCAGCATCACGGTGCCCTTTTCGATGAACTGGCCGTCGCGCACTTTCACGTCGATCTTCAGGCTGTCGTCATAGCGCTGGAAGATCCGGGTCGCGACGTCGATGCCCGCCACGATCAGGGGCTCGCGCGCATTCATCTGGAACTTGCCCTGTTCGTCGGGCTCGATCATGGTCTGCGCCGTCAGGTCGCAATAGCCGATGTCTTCGGCCAGCCATTGGTCGATCAGTCGGTCGGTCAGGAAGGGATCGTACATGCTGCACTCCTCGGGATAATTCGATTCAGCGTTTCAAGGATGGAAAGGGATCAATGGTGCGACAGCCTGCGGCCGAGCCGCATCAGCAGGCCGTTGCAGACCAGGGCGAACAGGACGAGCAGCAAGGCCACGGCCATGATGGTCTTGATGTCGCCCAGGTTCATGGCGTTGGTGAGCAGGTAGCCCAGGCCGCGCTGCGAGGCGAACATCTCGCCGATGAGCACGCCCAGGAGCGTGAGCGAAAAACCCAGCCGCAGGCCCGCCACCACCTCCGGCAGGATGGCCGGCAGCACGATGTGCCACATGGCCCGCATCGGCGCCAGGCGCAGGGTGGCCGACACGCGCAAAAAGACCGGCCGCATCTGCGCGATGGCGCTCATGGTGAACACCGTGATGGGGATCAGCCCGTGCATCACGCCGAAGGCCACCTTGGCGGGCAGGCCCAGGCCGAACACCAGCAGCACCAGCGGGTAGAGCGTGACCTTGGGCAGGGAATACAGGTTGAGCAGGATGGGCTCGGCCACTTCGCGCGCCAGGCGATGCACGCCCAGCGCCATGCCGAGCGCCAGGCCGCCGGCCACGCCGATGACGAGCGCCAGCACCAGGGCCCGCAGCGTTTCGAACAGATGCGGCCAGAAGGCGGCCGAGCCCAGCAGGCTGGCCAGTTCGCGCACCGTGTCCCACGGCGAGGTCAGCGCGCCATTGCCCGCCGCCAGGTGCAGGATCTGCCAGGCGGCCAGCAGGATCGCCGCCATCGCCAGGGTATTGGAAACTGTCTTCATTCCCTTTCCCCTAGCGGCGGCGGCGCGCCTGCAGGCGGCGGTCGACGGCATTGAGCGCCATGTTGATCAGCGTGACGAGCACCAGCACCAGGAACATCAGCGCGTACATGTCGCGGTTTTCGAAGTTGTTGTAGGCGTAGCCGATGGCATAGCCGATGCCCGAGCCCGAGAGAATGAATTCGGAAGCGATGACGCCGATGAAGGCATAGGCCACCGACAGCTTCACGCCGGTGAACAGGTAGGGCAAGGCGGCCGGCAGCTTGACGCGCATGGCCGACTGCCAGGGCGACAGGCGCAGCGCCAGCGCCGTCTTGTGCAGGGCGCGGGGGATGCGGTCCAGGCCGGTGAGCGTGGCCGTCACCATGGACACCACCGCCAGCAGGACGGCAATGGCCACGATGGGCGCCGCCCCCACGCCCAGGAGGACGATGAAGACGGGATAGAACACGAAGGTGGGCACGGCGTAATAGGCCGACAGCAGCGGCTCGACCGCCGCCCGCACGCGCGGCGCGCTGTGCAGCACCACGCCCACGGCAAAGCCCAGCAGCACCGAGAGGATCGCGGCCGAGACGATATTGCCCAGGCTGATGGCGATGTCGTGGTCGAACTTGCCCGCGCGCAGCAGCTCGACGCAGTGCGCCGCCATGTCCGACGGCGCGATCATGACGTTCAAGGGAATGATGCCGATGCGGCACAGCAGTTCGACGGCGGCGATGAACAGCACCACCACGGCCAGCCGCACGACGCTGGCGCGCGACAGGCCGCGATGGCGGATGACGCCCGCGGCGCCAACCGATGCGGTATCAGTGGCCATCGGCGATACCCATGACCTTGAGCGATTCGACGCGCAGTTTTTCCCACAGGCGCGCGTTGACCTCGCCGAAACGCGGCGTGGACACGATGCGGCTGTCGCGGTCGCGCTCCCAGCCGGTTTCGACGATGTCGATGAAGAGGCCGGGACGCGAAGACATCACGCCCACCCGGTCGGACAGCATGGCCGCCTCGTCCAGCGCATGGGTGATGAGCAGCACGGTGGCCGAGGTTTCGCGCCACAGCCGCAGCAGCTCATCGCCCATGAGCAGGCGCGTCTGCTGGTCGAGCGCGCCGAAGGGCTCGTCGAGCAGGATCAGCGAAGGTCGGAGCACCAGCGTTCGCGCGATGCACACCCGCTGTCGCATGCCGCCAGAAAGTTGCGCCGGATAGGCCGCTGCGAAGTCCTTCAGGGACATCAGGTCGAGCGCCGCGTCGATTCGCGAATCGGCCTCGTCCCGAGGCACGCGCTTGCGCTTCAGGCCGAAACCGATGTTTTCTCGCACCGTCAGCCAGGGAAAGCTCGAATCTTCCTGGAACACGACGCCGACATCGTCCGGT
>DASWPO010000149.1:0-2068 GCA_036404015.1 Bordetella sp.
CAGCCCGCCCCTAGGCCCCCCAGCGACTATGCGCCTCAAGAACTCAAATCAACCAACCAAACGCAACAGCAACGCAACAGCAGCAACACCCGCAGCCTCAGCTATTTCGACAACCACCGCATCGCCTGCTCCAGCCCCGCCACCGTCACCGGATACATGCGCTCCTGCATGATGTCGCGCATCAGCGCGATCGACTGCCGGTACTGCCAGTAGTTCGACGGCTCGGGATTGAGCCACACCGACTTGGGCCAGGCGTCCAGCAGCCGGCGCATCCACACCGCGCCGGCTTCCTTGTTGTGGTGCTCGACGCTGCCGCCGGGCTGCAGGATCTCGTAGGGGCTCATGGTGGCATCGCCCACGATGATGAGCCGCCAGTCCTCGTTGTAGCGGCGCAGGATGTCCCAGGTGTCGAAGCGTTCCTCGCGCCGGCGGCGGTTGCTCTGCCACAGGCTGTCGTAGGGGCAGTTGTGGAAGTAATACACGTCCAGGTTGCGGAACTCGCCGCGCGCCGCTGAAAACAGCTCTTCCACCCGGGTGATGTGGTCGTCCATGCTGCCGCCCACGTCCAGCAGCATCAGCACCTTGACGTTGTTGTGCCGCTCGGGCACCAGGCGCAGGTCCAGCCAGCCGGCATTGCGGGCCGTGCTGGCGATGGTGTCGTCCAGGTCCAGTTCCAGCTCGCCGCCCTCGCGGGCAAAGCGCCGCAGCCGGCGCAGCGCCACCTTGAAATTGCGCGTGCCCAGTTCGACCTGGTCGTCGTAGTCGCGGAACTGGCGCATGTCCCACACCTTGACCGCCGTGCGGTTGCCGGCCGAGTCGCCGCCCACGCGGATGCCTTCCGGGTGGTAGCCGCCGTTGCCGAAGGGCGAGGTGCCGCCCGTGCCTATCCACTTGCTGCCGCCGGCATGGCGGTCTTTCTGCTCTTCGAGGCGTTGCTTGAAGAGCTCCATGAGCTTGTCCCAGCCGTGCTTCTCGATGGCGGCTTTTTCCTCGGGCGTGAGGCTTTTCTCGAACTCCTTGATGAGCCAGTCCAGCGGGATGTCCTTGGCCGGCGGCAGCTTGGCCGCGATGCCCCGGTAGTAGGCGCCGAAGGCCTGGTCGTAGCGGTCGTACAGGGTTTCGTCCTTGACCAGGGCGGTGCGGGCGAGGAAATAGAAATCGTCCAGCGTGGGCGCCATGAGCCCGTCGGCGCGCAAGGCGTCCAGCAGCGTCAGGTACTCCTGCACCGACACCGGCAGGCGGTGTTCGCGCAGGTGGTAGAAAAAGTCGGTCAGCATGGCGGGCGGGCGCAGGCCGGGCGTGTCAGCGCCGCTGGGCGCCGCGCGTCATGGCGGCCAGGCGGTCGAGCAATTGCATGTCCTGCTCGTTCTTGAGCAGGGCGCCGGCCAGCATGGGCACGGCGGCGGCCGCGTGGGCGTCGATCTGCTCCGCGCTGGCGTTCTCGGCCAGCAGCAGGCGCAGCCAGTCCAGCAGCTCCGAGGTCGAGGGTTTTTTCTTCAGGCCGGGCGCCTCGCGCAGCGCGAAGAAGGTGTCGAGCGCCGCGCGCAGCACGTCCGCCTTGAGTTCGGGGTAGTGCACCGCGACGATGTCGCGCATGGTCTCGCGGTCAGGAAAGCGGATGTAGTGGAAGAAGCAGCGACGCAGGAAGGCGTCGGGCAGGTCCTTCTCGTTGTTGGAGGTGATGATGACCAGCGGGCGGTGGCGCGCGGCGACCGTCTGCTGCGTTTCGTACACATGGAACTCCATGCGGTCGAGTTCGCGCAGCAGGTCGTTGGGGAATTCGATGTCGGCCTTGTCGATTTCGTCGATCAGCACCACCACCGGCCGTTCGGCGTCGAAGGCCCGCCACAGCGTGCCCTGCACGATGTAGTGGCGGATGTCGCGCACCTTCTCGTCGCCCAGCTGGGAATCGCGCAGGCGCGAGACGGCGTCGTATTCGTACAGGCCCTGCTGCGCCTTGGTGGTGGACTTGATGTGCCACTGCAAGAGCGGCCGGTCCAGGGCGCGGGCCACTTCTTCGGCCAGCATGGTCTTGCCGGTGCCGGGCTCGCCCTTGATCAGCAGCGGG
>DASWPO010000150.1:0-13854 GCA_036404015.1 Bordetella sp.
CGATCTCCCACTGGAAGCCCGGGTTCGTCCCGATCTGGTAGACCACCCAGGCCACGAAGACCAGGGCCAGGACGATGCAGACCCCCCGCCCGGGCCGGGCGCGCTCGGCGATCTTGATTTCGACGTCTGTCATGCCGGGCCTGCTTACTCTTCGGTGTAGGCGCTGTCGGGCACGCCGTATTTCGTCAGCAGCGCCTTGTAGCTGCCGTCCTGCACCGCTGCCTGCAGCGCCACTTGCAGGGCCTGCTTCAGGGTGGGCAGCTGCTTGCCCACGGCGATGCCCGCCACCAGCGTCTTGCCGTCCAACATTTCAGGCATGGCATCCAGGTCTTGGTGATGCTTGGCGATATAGATGGAAACGGCGCGGTCGGTAATGAACCCTTCGCCACGGCCCGTGGCGACCGCCATCATCGTGCTGGGCGCGTCAGGGTAGAAGAGCTGCGTGATTGCTTTCTGATTGCTGGTCTCGCAAGCCTTCGACATTTCGTCGACGAGCTGGATCTGGGAGCTGCCCTGCGTCAGCGCGAGCGTATGGCCGCACAGCTTGTTGATATTCAGCGGGGCGCTGCCCTTCTTGACCAGCAGGCCGTAGCCCGAGCGGAAATAAGGGATGAGGTCGACCGCCTTCTTGCGCTCTTCGGTGATGCCCATCTGGTCGACGCCGACGTCATAGCGCCCTGTCGACAAGCCGGGGACGATCGCCGGGAACTTGAGGTCGTCGAAGGTCGTCTTCAGGCCCAGCTTCTGGGCCAGCAGCGTGATCAACTCGATATCGATGCCGGTTGCCTGGCCGTTGTCGAGATAAGCAAAGGGAGCCCACGTCAACGACGTGGCGACGCGTATGGTCCCACTGTTCTTGATGGCGTCCGGCAAGGCTTTCTTGGCCTCGTCCAGCGTCTGCGCATGAACCAGCATGGAACCCAGCAGGAGGGTTGCGCACGCCACCATCCGGCTGACGGGCGACACCAGCGGGCGGATCTTCGAATTCCGTTTCATTCTTTCCCCTTCCTTATCTCTGCTTATGCACATGGCGAGACGCATGATCTGGCCTCGCAGAAGTAGAATGTAGACATTATAAATTTCAATGTAAAGGCGATTTAAGCCAAGACCAGTGAAATCCCTGATGCCAGGGTCCTCGCAAAGATCACGTACCAATTCTCTGGTATGCACTTGCAGGCTTTCTTGAGAAATTGCTTGTTTTTTCAATTACAAGTATCTGATAGCCGGAAACGATCCGGACTAGAGAGAGACGCAGGCCCCTGCCGTGCCTTCTCTCTGGGAAAGCAAAACGTATACTTTATTCTTTATTTTTATAGGCATTGCGCGCCAGTGCGGGCGCGGATGCCCCGCCGGCAGGAACTTGATGGTGTCCCGGTAGACGCTTATCGTACTGTCAACCGAACATACCGCTCCCCTACCCCCAGGAACCGCCATGAGCCTATCGCTGTCTTTTGAAAACGCCGTCGTGCTGGTGACGGGTGCCAGCAAAGGCATCGGCCTGGCATGCGCCCGGGCGTTTGCCCAGGCAGGCGCCCGCGTGGCGGGGGTCTCGCGCAGCGCAGCCAATCTCGATGCCGCGCGTGCCGAACTGCAAGCAGCCGGCCTGGACATGCGCACCTACGCCGTCGATCTGATCGACCCGCTGGCCGCGCTTGACATGGTGGAACAGGTGGAACGCGACCTCGGCCCGATCACCGTGCTGGTCAACTCGGCCGGCGCCGCGCGCCGCTACGCGCCGGAACAGTTGAACGCGCAAGCCCTGCAACAGGGCATGGACGCCAAGTACTTCAGCTATATGAACGTACTCGACCCCGTCGCCAAGCACATGGGCCAGCGCAAGCGCGGCAGCATCGTCAACATAATAGGCCAGGGCGGCAAGGTCGCCAGCCCCTTCCACATTGCGGGAGGATCCGCCAACGCCGCGCTGATGCTCAGCACGGCGGGCTATGCGCGGGCCTATGCAGCGCAGGGCGTGCGCGTCAACGCCGTCAACCCCGGGCTGACGCAGACCAGCCGGGTGGACGAAGGCCTGGCGGTCACCGCGCAATCGAGCGGCCGCTCGCGCGACGACGTACTGGCCGAGCAGCTGGCCGGCATCCCCATGGGCCGCATGGCCCTGCCCGAGGAAGTCGCCAATGTGGCGCTGTTCCTGGCTTCGGACCTGGCCAGCTATGTGAGCGGCGCCATCATTCCGATGGACGGATGCGTGTCCTCAGTCATCTAGCGGCCGACAACACCGCGGAATCGGCCGGGCACCTCAGACCCGCCAGCGCTCGCCCCCATGTCCACCTCCTCCCGGTTTCCCTTCAAACGCCTGCTGGCGGCCGGCCTGCTTGTCGTGCTCGGCGTCGTGGGTTGCTCGCGGCTCGACGACTGGCAGCGCCAGCTCATCTTCGATCCGCAAACCGACGCGCGGCCCTGGTGGCGCGAGCCGCCGGCCGGCACCGAGATCTACGACCTGCCGCTGGCCGGCGGCGACACGGTGCGGGCCTGGTTCTGGCAGTCGCCGCGGGCCGACGCGCCCACCGTGCTCTACCTGCATGGCGCGCGCTGGGACCTCAACGGCAGCGCTTTCCGCATGGAGGCCTGGACGCGCATGGGCTATTCGGTGCTGGCGATCGATTACCGCGGCTTTGGCGCGTCGACCGCGCGGCTGCCTTCCGAGCGGAGCGCCATGCAGGACGCCGTCGCGGCCTTGCACGAGCTGGCGCGCCGCCAGCCCGATCCGGCCCGGCGCTTTCTCTACGGCCACAGCCTGGGCGGCGCCATCGCCATCGACCTGGCCTCGCAGCCCGGCATGCCGGCTGTCGCCGGCCTGGTCGTCGAATCCAGCTTCACCAGCATGGCCGATATGATGGGCACGCTCAAGTGGGGCTGGCTGCCGGGCGCCGACCTGCTGATCACGCAGCCGTTCGATTCCATCGACAAGGTGGCGGGGCTGACGCTGCCCGTGCTGTTTTTGCACGGCACCGATGACCGCGTGGTGCCGCCCGCCATGAGCGATGCCTTGTATGCCGCGGCGCGCGAGGTTCCGGCGAACCTGAAGCGCCTGGTCAAGATCGAGGGCGCCTCGCACTCGAGCGCGGTGCGCAGCGGCAAGCCCTACGAAACCGCCGTGCGCACTTTCATCCACGACGCCGGCCAGGCTTATGGGGTCGCGCACGGGTAGCCGCCCGCATGATATGTAGGAAATCTTTGTAGTTAAACTTCATATATGCCATACTGCATGCATGAAGCCAGAATCAGCCGATCCCGCAAGCGCCACGGCCGCCGCCCTGGCCGCAGAACTGCGCATTGTGATCGGCGCGCTCAACCGGCGCCTGCGTGAGCAGGCCGACGCAAGCGACCTGACTTCGGCCCAAAAGTCCGTGCTCCTGCGGCTGGAGCGCGACGGGCCCGCGACCGGGAGCGCGCTGGCGCGGGCCGAGGCCATGCGGCCGCAATCGATGGGCGCGATCATCACGGCCCTGGAGACGGCCGGGTATGTGGCGGGCGCGCCCGACCCCGCGGACGGACGCCAGACCATCATCTCGCTCACCGACCATTTCCGCGACTGGGTGCGCGCGGCGCGAGCGGCTCGGCAGGACTGGCTGATTCGCACCTTGCAGGCGCGGCTGACCGCCCAGGAACAGCACCAGGTCGCCGGCGCACTGGAGCTCCTCAAACGCCTCCTCGGCGCTGGGCAACCCTAAGGCTCACCCATGACCGATCAAGCCGATCGTCTTGATCCCAATGTCTGGAAAGTAGTCTGTGTCGCGGCCACTGGCTCCTTCATGGCGCAGCTCGACGCCACCGTCGTCAACGTGTCTCTTGCAAGCCTTGCGGCCGATCTGCGCGTCAGTCTTGCGGCGATCCAGTGGGTGACGAGCGGCTATTTGCTGGCGCTGGCGCTGATGCTCCCGCTGAACGGCTGGCTCGTCGACCGCATCGGCGCCAAGGCGCTCTATCTCTGGTGCTTCGCGGCCTTCACCCTCTCTTCGACCCTGTGCGGCCTGGCATGGTCCGCCGATTCGCTGATTGTGTTCCGCATCCTGCAGGGCATGAGCGGCGGACTGCTCGCGCCCATGGCGCAGATGATGATCGCCCGGGCGGCGGGCAGGCAGATGGCGCGGGTAGTCAGCATCGCCGCCCTGCCGGTCCTGCTCGCGCCCCTGCTGGGGCCCGTCATCGCCGGCGCCATCCTCCAGTTCGCTTCCTGGCGCTGGCTGTTCCTCGTCAACCTGCCGGTCGGCGTCCTGGCGCTTGCCCTGGCGGCGGCATTCCTGCCCAATGACCGGGAGGAAACGCGGCCGCGCGGCCTCGACCTGCTCGGACTGGCCCTGCTATCGCCGGGGCTGGTGCTGTTTCTTTATGGTTCGGACCATCTCGGCGAGCGGATCGGCGGCGCGGCCCTGGCCGTCTCCCTCATCATGTTCGCGCTGTTCTACCGCACGGCGCGGGCCAAGGGCGATGCCGCATTGATCGACCTTCGGCTGCTCAAGAGCAAGGCGTTCTCCGCTTCGATCGCCGCCATGTTCATGGTCAACGGCATCACCTTTGCCGGCCAGATGCTGATTCCGATCTATCTGGTCCACGCCTGCGGCCTGTCGCCGAGCCAGACCGGCTGGCTGCTGGCGCCGCTGGGGCTCGGCATGATGTGCACCTATCCATTCCTGGGCCGCCTCACGCAGCGGTTCGGCATCCGCAAGCTTGCAGCCTGCGGTGCGCTGCTGGCCCTGGCCGGGACCCTGCCGCTCGTCTTCCTGGCCCAGCACGGCCTCGTCGTCGCCGTCCTGGCGGCGAGCCTCTTCATTCGGGGCGTTGGCGTCAGCGCCATCGGCGTTCCGTCGATCACCTCGGGCTATGCCTCAGTGGCGCGCCAGGACCTGCCGATGGCGACGACCGCCATGAACATCGTCCAGCGCCTGGGCGGCCCGACGTTGACGACACTCTGCGCGACCTTCCTTGGATGGCGCATGTCGGCCACGCCCGATACCGCGGCGGCGTCCGGCCCCTTCGTCGCGGCGTTCGGCCTGCTCTGCGTCCTGCACGCGCTGCTGTTCCTGGCCACCCTCCGGCTGCCCTGGCTGGTGCCTCAATCAGGACCCGGGCCCCACTCTTCCGCGACGGATCCTCGGCCTGCCTGAAGACCGCGATATCGCGTCCGAGGCCACAAGTGCGGTTTGTGTGCCGCGTTGCAGTCGTCCAAGCAGCGCCGCAAAAACGTCGGGGTCGTCGGAGGCTCGGGCGATCACCAGGGCGCCTTGGACGCCGGCGACCACGTCCAGCGCGCGGGCGGATGCCTGCGCCGGGGGCCATCCAGCGTCGCGTAGCGCGGCGGCCAACGCGATGGTCCAGTCGTCGAAATAGCGGCGGATCTGCCCGGTGAAGCGCCGCTGTTCCTGCCCGAGGGCGAAGGCGCCGAACAGGCACACGAGCTGGTTGGAGCGGAAGTACGCCTCGCACGCGGTGAACATCGCCGCGATCCGGGCCCCTGGGGCGCCCGCAGCGGCGAGCGGTTCGTTGACATTGAGCTGGAACCACGCCGACACCTGATCGAGGACGGCCTGCGCCATTTCCTCCTTGCCGCCCGGGAAAAAGTGATACAGGCTGCCTTTGCCGAGCCCCGTGCTTTTTGAGATGACCGACAGGCTTGCCCCGGCGAAGCCATGGGTGCGAAACGTCGCGGCCAGCGGTGCGATCACGTCCGCGCGTTCAGTGACCGCGCGCGCCATCAGAGTCCCAGCTCGGTCAGGCTGGCGTGATCGGCGGGGCGCGCAACGGACTGATCCCAGAAGTACAGCCGCTCGGACGCGTCGATCGGGAGGTCGTTGATGCTCGCGTGACGCTCGGCCATGAGCCCATCTTCGTCGAAGAACCAGTTCTCGTTCCCGTAGGACCGGAACCACTGGCCTTCCGCGTTGCGCCACTCGTAGGCGAACCGCACCGCGATGCGCGCCCCATCGAAAGCCCACAGCTCCTTGATGAGGCGGTATTCCTGCTCCCGCTGCCACTTCGCGGCCAGAAATTCCACGATCTGCCCACGCCCGGTCACGAACGTCGAGCGGTTGCGCCACCGGCTGTCCTCGGTGTAGGCCAGCGCCACCCGCTCTGGATCTCGGGTATTCCAGGCATCCTCGGCCGCGCGGACCTTCTGGATAGCGGACTCGCGGGTGAACGGGGGAAGAGGCGGACGGGCCATGAGGCGATCTCCTTGGTTGATATTTACCGAACAGTACAATTATGTACTGATCAGTAAACTATGGCAAGGCGTGGTCTTTATATCCTGGAGGCACGACAGGGCCATATCTTCCATCGCTTCGATGGAAGAATTTTCTCTTTTTTGCTGTGGGTTCTTGTAAATTGACAGGAAACACAGGGGAAATATCCATGCCGCAGCCTTTGCAAAGGCTAATCGCGCTGCGCCATGTGGCTAGCCAGATCAGCGCGGACGAAGACATCGACGCGCTGCTGCGCGACCTCCTCCGTTCGGCCTGCCAGCAAGGCGGCTGGGACATGGGGGCCATCATGAGCATCGATCTGGCCAACGGCTATGGAACCGTCGTGACCCGCCACGAGGCCACCATACTGCATCGGCTGATGGAAGAGCGATGGGATCTCGCCACCAGTCCTTCGCTGATTGCGCTCCAGAAAGGCGAGCCGATCTACATCCGGAACGCACAGGAGAGCGAGCAGTTCCCGGGCTATCGCCGCGAAGCCAAGCTGCGCGGCTACCGCACCGTGCTGGTATGCCCCGTCGCGAGCAGCGACACCGAGGGGCGGCCGCTCGTCTTGTCGGTCTCGTCGCGACAGATCCGCGACGTCGACGAGGAGCTGATGGCATTCATGACGACCATCGTCCACCTGGGCGCCATCGCCATCGAGCGCGCGCATCGCAACCGCGCCAAGACCCGGCATACCGAGCAGTTGCAGCGGGTTCTCGGCGCGCAGCGCACGCTGCTGCGCGACGTGCTGGAAGGCGAACCCGCCGACGCCCTGGCGACGACGCTGGACGAACTGCTCAACGGCCCGGTGCTGATTGCCGACTTCTTTGGCGGCAGCCTGGTCGGTTCCCGCTCTCCTGTTCCCGGGATCTACGGCGATGCCGCCTGGAGAGGACTGCTGGCAGGCCCTCTGGGCCGGGAAGTGTTCTACACCATCCGGGACGCCGTAAAGCTCGGCAGAAAGTCGTCCATCGCATTGCCGCTGGGCCATGAGGCAACTATCGAAGCCGAAGTCGAGTCGCTCACCGTGGATGCCGAGACCGTCGGCGCATTGCTGACCTTCGGCCAGGCGCCGAACGGCGACCTGCACGCGCTCATGATGGAGAGCGCCCGGTTCGCGCTGAGCGTGCACTTCATGCGCAGCGTCATCCAGTTCCGCTACGAGACGCGCACGCTGACCGAGCTCTTCTTCGAGATCGTGGAGCGCCGCTGGCGCGACGAGCAGGATGTGCTGTATCGGGGGCACCACCTGGGCCTGGCGCTTGCCGAGCCGCTACGCATGCTGGTGATCGACTATCCGCAAACAGCCGGCCGCGGCGACAATCCCTCGGTCGAATGCCAGAACATCGTCACGCTGCTGGCCCGGCAGCAAGGCATCGCCTTGCATGTGGTCACCGTGGGCGGCGGCTTGGTCTGCCTGATTCCGCAGGCCGGCAATGCCGACCCGGACGGCCTGATGCGACTTGCCCGCCGCATGGCCGAGGCGCTGCGGCGCCCCTTGGGCTGCGAACCCATCGTCGTGTTGAGCGACACTTGCGTGGGCCTGGAGCGGCTTGCCATGGAATGGGAGCGCTGCTGGCGCATGATCCGCATCGCGCGCGATTTCGGCAAGAGCGGCGTGCTCGGCATGCCCGACCTGGGGCCCTTGCCCATGCTGGTGGGCGCTGCCGACTCGGCCGACGTCAGGGATTTCATCCATGGCGCCATAGGCAAGCTGGTCGAGTGCGATCAGCAGACCCATTCACCCTACCTGGAAACCCTGGCCGCCTATCTGCGCTCGGGTTGCCGCGGCCAACCCTGCGCCGATGCGATGGGACTGCACGTGACCACGCTGCGCTACCGCCTGTCGCGCATCAAATCCCTATTCGGCATCGACCTCGACTCTCCCGAGCGGCGTTTTGCCATCGAACTGGCCATCAACCTGCACAAGCTGACGCGCGGCGAGAGTCCGGCTACGGGTTCACCCGAATCCCTCCATCGCACATGAGGTGATTTTCCATCCGCCTTCCTCCGAATCGGTGGAAGGCGGCGGCTTCGCGATCCCCTATTGTTGACCTCGGCGCAGTGCAGTGTCGACCTGACCCATGCGCTTCGCGCACGTATCTTTTCGAGAAAACAATGAGATCCTCCCGCCGAATGCATCTGGTCGCCTATCTGAAGACCGGACCGACCGCTCGCCACGCCGGCGGCTGGCGTCACCCGGAGGCCGTGCTGGACGATTTCCTGAGCCCTTCCAGGTACATCCATCTCGCGAAGCTTCTGGAGTCCGCGAAGTTCGACGGTTGCTTCTTTGCGGACCTTTTCGGCCTGTATGACATCCACGACGGAAACTTCGATGCCTACGTCCGCAGGGGCGGCCAGATCAGCTATCTCGACCCCATGACGGTCCTGCCGATCATGGCCGCCGCGACGAGCAAGCTGGGGTTGGGCGCCACCCTTTCGACGACGTTCTACAACCCCTACCACCTGGCGCGGGCGCTCGCGTCCCTCGACGTGCTCAGCGGCGGCCGCGCGGCCTGGAACGTCGTCACTTCCGCGACGGAACTGGAAGCCCAGAACGCCGGCATGGACCAGCTCCCCTCCAAGGACGAGCGGTATGACAGGGCGGACGAGGTGCTGGAAGCCTGCATGGCCTTGTGGAACAGCTGGGATGCCGATCCGTTCCTGCTCGACAAGGCGCAAGGAACGTTTGCCGATCCGTCCAAGGTCCACTATGCCAACTACAAGGGAAAGTGGGTCAAGACGAGAGGCCCGCTCTCCATACCGAGAAGCCCGCAGGGGCGCCCCGTGATCATGCAGGCGGGCGGGTCGGATCGCGGGCGGATTTTCGCGGCGCGCTGGGCCGAAGCGATTTTCACCGTCCAGCGCGACCAGGAAGGCATGCGCCGCTTCTACCAGGAAATAAAAGGCGGGCTCGCCAAGTGGGGACGCTCCGAGAACGACTGCGCAATACTGCCAGCGGTATCCGTGGTGGTGGGAGAAACGGAAAGCATCGCGCAGGAGCGAGCCGAATACCTGCGCAGCCTGGTCGACGGCGAACTGGTGGCCGCCAGCGCGTCCAGCAATCTTGGCGTCGACATCAATTCGGTGGCCAGTGAAAAGGAACTGGCGAGCAAGCAGCGCAACCAGGGCATGGCGGGGTCGGAAATCCTCATCAAGCAATCCATGGCGGCCAATAACATCGGCTTCAAGGAAGCGGCGCAGAAATATCAGCCCGACATGCTGGTCGGCACCCCGCAATCCATTGCCGATCAGTTGCAGCATTTATTCGAAAGCGAAGTGTGCGATGGATTCATCGTGACGCCGACCTATAGCCCCGGCATGCTCGAGCAGTTTTGCCGGGCGGTCGTTCCAGAATTGCAAAGGCGCGGGGTTTTCAGAAAAGAATACTCGGGATCGACGCTGCGCCAGCACCTGCAATCCGATGCCGCTTGAGACCGTGAGGAATCTTTCCCGTGACTGATCGACTCAAAATCGAGCATCTTTACAAGGTCTTCAGCGATGCGCCCGGCCCGGCGCTCGCCCTGCTGCGCAGTGGCAGGAGCAAGACCGAGGTGCAGGAACAACTGGGCCAGGTGGTCGGGCTGGACGATATCTCGCTGGATATTCCCTCCGGCGCGATGTACATGATCATGGGCCTGTCGGGCTCCGGCAAGTCGACGCTGGCGCGCTGCATCAACCGCCTCAACGAACCCAGCGCCGGCCGCATCCTGCTCGACGGGCAGGACATCTGCGCGCTCGACGAGACAGGGTTGCGGGAGGTGCGGCGCAACCGCATCTCGATGGTGTTCCAGCACTTCGCGCTGCTGCCGAACCGCCGCGTCATCGAGAACGTCGAGTTCGGGCTGAAGCTGCGCGGCGTGTCCGCCAAGGAGCGGCGGCGCCACGCGCAAGAGGTGCTGGAAGTGGTGGGGTTGGCGCGCTGGGCCTATCACATGCCCCAGCAATTGAGCGGCGGCATGCGCCAGCGCGTCGGCCTGGCCCGCGCGCTGGCGACCGACGCCGACGTGCTGATCATGGACGAGGCCTTCAGCGCGCTCGACCCGCTCATCCGCAGCGAAATGCAGGACGAGCTGCTGCGCCTGCAGCGCACGCTCAAGAAAACCATCCTCTTCATCACCCACGACTTCCACGAGGCGCTCAAGCTGGGCACCCGCATCGCCATCATGGCCGAGGGGCGGCTGGTGCGCGAAGGCACGCCGCAATCCATCGTGCTCGAACCCGGCAGCGACTACGTCGCCGCCTTCACCCGCGACGTCGACCGCGCCCGCCTGTTCGACGCCGCCTCGGCCATGACGCCGCTGTCGGATTGGCGTGGCGACGGTTCGGCGGCCACCGGCGTCCCGGACGGCCTGGTGTGCGTGCCGGGCACCGCCAAGCTCTTCGAAGTGGCGGGAAAATATGCATCCGCAGGTCCTCTTCTCGGCGTCACCGACGACGCGGGACGATTGATCGGCGTGCTCGAGGCGCCGCAGGTGCTGGCCCGCATCGGCCAGGCTCAAGCCGCGGAGGCGCACCATGCTTGACGCCGACCAATTGGCCTTCCTTCCCGTCGATCTATGGATACAAGGCGGCGTGAAATGGCTCGCGTCCAACCTGCGTCCGCTGTTCCTCACGATCAAGTGGCCCATCGAGCAGCTGCTGGCCATGTGCGACACCGCGCTGCACGCCGTGCCTTTCGTCGTCCTGGTGCTGGTGGCGGCGCTCGTGGTGTGGCGGCTGGCCGGCGCGGCCGTGGCGGCCTTCAGCGCCGTCGTGCTGGTCGTGATCGCCATGCTGGGCGTCTGGAACGAGGCGATGACCACGCTGTCCCTCATCGTGACGGCCATCGTCTTTTGTGCCGTGATCGGCATTCCCATCGGCATTGCCTGCGCGCGCAGCGACCGGGTCTGGATGATTGTCCGGCCCATCCTCGACGTCATGCAGACGACGCCGACCTTCGTCTACTTGGTACCCGTCGTCATGCTGTTCGGCGTGGGCACCGTGCCGGGCGAAGTGGCGGTGGTGACGGCCGCCATGCCGCCGCTGATCCGCTTCACCCAGCTCGGCATCCGCATGGTCGACCACGAGATCGTCGAGGCCGGCCTGGCGTTCGGCGCCGACCGCCGCCAATTGCTCTGGGAAGTTCAATTGCCGCTGGCCGTGCCGACCATCCTGGGCGGCTTGAACCAGACCGTGCTCACGGCGATGGTGATGTCGGTCGTGGTGGCGATGATCGGCGCCGAGGGCCTGGGACTGGTCGTGCTGCAAGGCCTCGGCCGCCTGGACGTGGGCCGGGCCGCGGTCGGCGGCATCGCCATCGTGCTGCTGGCGATCATGCTCGACCGCATCACGCAGAAGTTGCCGACGTTCGAACCGTTTGCCCGGCTCGGCCTGCTCTCGGTGATCGCCCGCTTCCTGCGCGGCGGCAGGCCGGCGGCAGACTCGGCCGCCAAGCGCGCCGAAGACATCAAAGGTGTCCTGTAATCCTGTTCACGCAACTTTTCACGCACGACCCGCATACAACCAGGAGTTTCCAATGAAAACATACGTCAAGGGATACGCAGCCGCTCTGCTCGCCGTGCTGGCCATCAACCTGCCGGCCGCGGCGCAAGACCTGCCCGGCAAGGGAAAGACCGTGCGCTACGCGCAGGGAGACAGCCTGGGCAGCAACTACGTCGTCTCCCTGATCGTTTCGCAGGCGCTGAAGGACATGGGCTACGGCGTCAAGCTGAGCACGATGAACACCACCCTGTTCTTCCAGGCCGCGGCGCAAGGCGACCAGGACATAGCCACGGATATCAACTTCCCGCAGCGCGAGCTGGCCTTCAAGGCCGTGGCGGATCAGGAGACCATCATCGGCACGGGCTTGATCATCGGCGGCGGCGTCAACGGCTACATGATCGACAAGAAAACCGCCCTGGCCCACAACATCACCAGCGTGGACCAGTTGAAGGACCCGAAGCTGGCCGGCCTGTTCGGCGCCGACGGCAAGGCGGAGCTGATCAGCTGCGACCCGGGCTGGAGCTGTGGCGACGTGGTCGACTACCAGCTGGACAAGTTTGGCCTGAAGCAGACTGTCAAGTCCGTGCGCGGCAAGTACGAAGCCCTGATGGTCGACACGATCGCCAAAGTGAACAGCGACAAGCCGGTGCTCTTCTACACCTGGAGCCCGTCCTGGGTGACCAGCACCCTCGTGCCGGGCAAGGACGTGGTGTGGCTGCCCACACCGATGGACGCCCTGCCGCCCAACATCACCGCCAGAGGGTCGGCGCTGGTACCCAACGTCGAGGGCTGCGCCGGCGGCGCCAACCCCTGCCGCATGGCCATGGCGTCCTGGAATTGGGGCGTCGTCGCCAACAATGCCTTCATCGCGGCCAATCCCGCGGTCAAGGCCCTGCTCGAAGAGATCAAGTTCCCGCTCTCGACCTTCTCGCACTGGGAAGGCGAGATCGGCAAGAATGGCGGCTCCCAGGCCACGATCAACCGGCTTTCAAGCGAGTGGCTGGGGGCGAACAAGACCCAGTTTGACCAATGGGTGGCTACTGCCGCCAAGGTCCATTGATGCCGGGAGCGGGCCATGGCGGCCACATCCCACGGCGGTGCTCCGCAATGGATGTGAAAAACTAGAGCACCGCATCGGCGGCGCCGCGCGGCAGCCGCGCGGCGCCCTCCTCTTCTTCCAGCCGGGCGACCAGCCGCCGGCCGCTGCCCAGGCAATGCTCGGAGGCCATGGCCTCGGCTTTGTCCGCCTCGCCCGCGCAGATGGCTTCCACGATGGCGCAGTGCGCCTCGAACACCAGATCGTAGGACGGCTGCATGGCAGTCGTCGCGGCGATGTACAGGCGTATCTGGTGGGTCACCGGCGCATAGTGCTGCGACAGCCGGCGATGGCCCGACAGATCCACGATCAGTTTGTGCAGTCCCAGGTCCGCGCTGGTCAGGGCGCTGTGGTCGCCCTGCCGCACCGCCCGGCCCAGGGCATCCAGTCCCGCGCGCAGCGCCTTGCGGCGCTCGTCGTCGATGTTCTCGGCCGTCAACCGCACGCCCAGCCCCTCGAAGCGCGCGCGCAGCGTGGAAATCTCCCAGGCGTCGTGCGGCGTCAGCTTCATCACGTGCCAGCCTGTATAAGGCTGCTGCACGACCAGGCCCTCGGTGACCAGGCGGTGCAGCGCCGCGCGCACCGTGCCACGTGACAACGACAGGCGTTCGGCCAGCCGGATCTCCGTAAGCCGCGCACCGGGCGGGAAGACGCCCGTGACGATGGCCTGACGCAGGCTGTCCGCCGCCGCGCGGTCCAGGCTGCGCTTTTCCGGCGTGACCAGGTCGTCCAGCTTGTTCTCCATTGTTAGCTCCTCCAAGCCCTGCATAGATCGATTCCCAAAGCAAAACGCCTGCGTGCTTGACAACACACAGTACCGTCTTTTAGAGTTAATTGGTGATTGTCAACAATCACCAATTGCTTGTAGCGTCTTCCCCCAAGGGTCAATCGCGCGCAGCGGACTGTTCCGGTTTTGCTTCATCACTTTTGGCTATTTGCTGAATGTTGAATGTTAGCAGGGCCTCTCTGCCATGCTGCGCCGCACAACAACACTACCGGAGTCGTTCCATGACGGACGAGACAACCGTTCTTTACACCGTCAGCGGCAAATTCTGCACGCTGACGCTCAAC
>DASWPO010000151.1:0-25129 GCA_036404015.1 Bordetella sp.
GTGCCGGAAACGCTCTACCCGGTGCGGCTTCTGGAGCGGGACCTCGTCGCCTGGCGCGATGAGGACGGCGCTCTCCATGTCTGGGAAGACCTGTGCGTCCACCGTGGCGCCCGCCTGTCCAAAGGGATGATCCACAACAACCAGGTGATCTGTCCCTACCATGGCTGGCGCTACGACGTCGAGGCGAAGTGCACGATGATTCCCGCCGCGCCCAAGGAAGCGCCGATGAAAAAGGCCCAGGCGTTTCCGTATCGGGTCCAGGAACGCTACGGCTTGGTTTGGGTCTGCCTTGGCGAACCCGCGCACGACATTGCGGTGTTTCCCGAGTGGGAAGACGAGGCCTTCCTGAAGGTCCACTGCGGTCCGTACGCGTTCGCCGCCAATGGCTTTCGCGCGATAGAAAACTTTCTGGACATCTCGCACTTTCCCTTCGTGCATTCGGGCATGAACGGCGTTCCGGAAAATCCGGACAGTCTCGATCCCTACTCGGTCGAGATGACCGAGTCGGGTTTGATGTCGTCCGAGATCAAGGTCTTCCAACCCTTCGGCGACGCCCGGGGCACCCCCATCATTTCCAACTACACGTTTCGCAGTTACCGGCCGCTCGTCGGGTATTTCTCGAAGCGGACGCTGGACGCGGATGCGGCGGGCAACCCCGTCACGGAGCATTGCAACTACTTTACGACCTACTGCGCCGCGCAAGCGATCGACGAAACCCATTGCATCCTGCGGGTATGCGCCGCGCTGAGCGTGAAGCCCGCGCCGGATCCGGAGAGCGTGCGCCGGCGAGCCGACGTGATCTTCGGCCAGGACAAGGAGATCGTCGAAACGCAGCGCCCCGAGCGGATTCCCAGCGAGCTGCGGTATGAACTGCATCACCGCTCCGACCTGATGGGGCAGCGTTATCGGACCTGGCTGCGTTCGCTCGGCATCACCTATGGCGTGATCTGAAGGCGATGCATTCCAGCACCAGCCTGCGCGTGCGCCTGGACGCCATCCGGTACGGCGCGCGCAACATCAACCTCTACCATTTTGTCCCCGTGTCCGGCGGGCCGCTGCCCGCCGCCGAGCCTGGCGCGCATATCGACCTGAGGATCGGCGAGGGGCTCACGCGCCAATACTCGCTCATCAACGCCGGCGATGCACCCGGCGAGTATGTGATCGCCGTCCAGAAGGACGAACGGGGACGCGGCGGGTCCAAGGCCTTTCACACCGCCAGCATCGTCGGCGAGGAATACCTGATTTCGCCGCCGCGCAATCATTTCGCCCTGACCAGCCGCGGCAGCCCCACTTTTCTGTTCGCCGGCGGCATCGGCATCACGCCGCTGTTCAATATGTATCGCTCCCTCAAGCGCGACGGCCATCCGGTGACGCTCTATTATTGGGCGAGAACGGCGGCCGATTTCCTGTTTTACGACGAGTTGCGCGCGGCCGAAGACGTTCATCTTATCGCGACCGATCCGGATCCGGCCCGGGTCGCGCTGCTGAACGATGTCATTCCTGCCATTGCGGACGACGCGCACTTGTACTGCTGCGGCCCGGCCGGCATGCTCGCGGCCTTCGACGCGGCATGCGCGGGACGGCGCGGGGAACTGATACACCAGGAGCGGTTCGCCGCGAAGGATATCGCGCCCGGTACCGGTACCTTCGAAGTCAGGCTGGCTCGATTCGGCAAAACAATCGTCGTCGACCCGGACACGTCGATACTGCAGGCATGCCTTGAGGCCGGCGCGGATGTCTCCTATTCTTGCGAAGAGGGCGTGTGCGGCGCCTGCGAGGTGCGCGTTCTTGCCGGCAAGGTCGTGCACAACGATACGGTGCGCTCCGCGAGCGCCCACGACGCCGAGGGTACGATGATGATCTGCTGCTCGCGCGCCGCCGGCGCCAGCCTGACCCTCGACGTTTGAACTCAACCCGCCACCCTGCGGAGCCCAGGCATGAGCCCACGGCCTAAAGCCTATCTATTCGATTTCGATCTCACCCTCGCGGATTCGTCCGCCGGGATCATCTCCAGCGCGCAGGCGGCGCTCGACCAGATGGATTTCCCTGTGCCGGATGCGGACGCGGTTCGACGGTCGATCGGCCTGCCGCTGGAAGCCAGCTTTACCTTCCTGACCGCGAACCATGACGCGGCGCTGGCCAAAACCTATTCCCGATACTTCGTTGCCCACGCCGACAAGGTCATGGTGGCCATGACGCATTTCTATCCGTCGGTTCCGCCGCTGCTCGGACACCTGCGCAAGCAGGGCATCCGGGTGGGAATCGTCTCCACCAAGTTCCGCTACCGCATCGATGCGATCCTGCGGCACGCGGGACTTGAACCCTACGTGGACATCGTCGTCGGGGGAGAAGACGTCGCCCGGCACAAGCCGCATCCCGAGGGTATCCGGAAAGCGCTGGGGGCAATCGCGGTCGCTCCCGCTGACGCCGTCTATGTCGGCGATCACATCATGGATGCGCAGGCGGCGCGCGCGGCCGGCACGCGCTTTATCGGCGCGGTGACCGGATCGATCGGCTACGCAGACTGGCAGGCCGAAGGGGAGAGCGCGGTCAGAAAGGATTTATCCGAGCTCCTGGATATCGCCTGAGGCGAACCGGGCGGCGCGGATGATGTTTGGGCCGCCCTGCTTTTTCACGCCTTGGCTTGCCCGGCGGCGATGTGCGCCAGCAGGCACCGCACGAGCGCGTCGAACACGGCCTTGCAGGCCGGGTTGCCGCGCAGGTCCTCGTGCATGGTGATCCAGGTTTCCAGCGGAATCGCCACCTGCCCGGGCAGTACGCGCGTCAGCGGCGGGACGCGCCGGGCCAGGGCGACCTGGCAGATGCCGATGCCGCAGCCCGCGCGGACCATGGCCAGCTGCGCCAGGTCGCTGTCGGCGCGCAGCGCGAAAGCGTCGCGTGTCCAGGCATCGCGCATCCAGGCCGGCAGTGTTGTCCGCGCCGCGCGCAGAAAGGGCGTTTCCACGTCGAAGCCGATCAGCGCATGCTGCTTCAGGTCGGCCGGCATGGCGGGCGTGCCGCAGCGCGCCAGGTAGTCGGGGTGCGCGTAGAGGCCGATCGTCACGCTGCCCACGCGCCGCGCGATGAGCGAGTCTTGCCTGGGCGCGGTCATGCGCACCGCAATGTCGGCCTCGCGATGCAGCAGATCCTGCAGGCGGTTGGTGGCTGCCAGTTCGATGCGCAGACCGGGATGCGCCTGCCGCAGTCGCGCCAGCGTAGGCGGCAGCACTTCCATGCCGATCACTTCGCTGGCCGAGATGCGCACGGTGCCCTGGATGCCCTGCCCGTGCCGCGTGGCGGCGCGCTGCAGCGCGGCGGCCGTGGCGTGCATGGTCTCGGCATGGCCGCGCAGCGCCTGGGCGGCTTCGGTGGGCATCAGCCCCGTCTGCGAGCGGGTGAACAGCGTCTGGTCCAGCGCCGCTTCGAGCGCGGCGATGTGCCGGCCCGCCGTGGGCTGGGTGATGCCGAGCGCGCGCGCCGCGCCCGAGAGCGAGCCCTCCGTCAGCACCGCCAGAAAGGTGCGGTACAGCTCCCAGCCAATTTCATTGTCCATACATAAATGTATAGCTGATAGGCTATGTTCAGTAATTTATTTTGTTCATGCCCAGGCCCAGAATGCCTGCCATACGGAACAGCCAGGAGCATGGACATGCGTAATTCAGGCAAGACGGGGACAGCCCTGGTGTTGGGCGCCAGCGGCGGCGTCGGCGGCGAGGCCTTGCGCCAGTTGCGCGACGCGGGCTGGGCGGTCCGGGCGCTGCAACGCGGCCCGGCCGGCGAGGCAGCGCAGCGCGACGGCATCATCCGGCTGCAAGGCGACGCGATGAACCGCGACGACGTATTGCGGGCCGCGCGGGGCTGCGAGGTCATCGTGCATGCGGTCAACCCGCCGGGCTATCGCCGCTGGGGTGAACTGGTGTTGCCCATGATCGACAACACCATCGCGGCGGCCGTGGCCGAGCGCGCCACCATCGTGCTGCCGGGCACGGTCTACAACTACGGCCCGGATGCTTTTCCCATGCTGACCGAAGACGCGCCGCAGCGCCCGCTGACCCGCAAGGGCGCCATCCGCGTCGAGCTGGAGCGCCGCCTGCGCGACGCCGTCCGCGACGGCGCGCGGGCCATCGTGCTGCGGGCCGGCGACTTCTTCGGGCCGCGCGCCCGCAACAACTGGTTTTCGCAAGGGCTGGTCAAGCCGGGGCGTCCGGTCGGCGTCGTCAATCAACCCGGCAATCCGGGCGTGGGCCACGCGTGGGCCTACCTGCCGGACGTGGCGCGCACGATGGTCGCGCTGCTGGCGCGGCGCGAAACGCTGGAACCGTTCGCCCGTTTTCATCTGGCGGGTCACTGGGACGACGATGGGACGAAGATGGCGGCGGCCATACAAGGCGCGGCCGGGCGGCATGGCGGACGCGTGAAACTGAAAGCCTTCCCCTGGTGGCTGGTACCGCTGGCCGCGCCTTTCGTGCCGACGATGCGCGAGTTGCTGGAGATGCGTTATCTGTGGCGCGAGCCCGTGCGGCTGGATAACGCGCGCCTGGTCGGCGTGCTGGGCGCCGAGCCGCATACGCCGTGGGAGGAGGCGGTGGAGGCCACGCTGGCCGGTCTGGGGTGTTTGGGAGCCGGATTCCATGCGCTATCGCCGCCCTGAATGGTTAAGAATTTTTGGGCATGGCATGGCAACCGTCAGCCGATGCAGGGGCAAATGGAAGTGCCAAGTCCGGCGTAATGGGTTCGGCACCGTACTGACTCGCATGCCGGTTGAACGTAGTGTTTTTCCATCACGTTAAAGCTCGTTCGAGCATGCGCGACCCGCTGGATGGCGGGAATGGAAAAGGAGTTTCAGATATGTTGAGAACCATAGAAAGTCTCTACGGATGCCCGGTCGTCGCACGCGATGGCGAGATCGGGACGGTCGACCAAGTCTATTTCGATGACGAGGCGTGGGGTGTGCGCTATCTCGTGGTCGAAACCGGAGGTTGGTTCAATAAGCGGCAGGTATTGATTTCACCCTATTCGATCCAACATGCGGATCCTGGTTCGGACGCCGTGCACGTGGACCTTACGCGGCAGCAGGTCAGGGATAGCCCAAGTATCGACACGGATAAGCCGGTGTCGCGCCAGCACGAATCCCAATACCTCGGTTACTACGGCTATCCGAATTACTGGAGCGGTGGATACCTATGGGGAGTTAGCGCCAATCCCTTGTTCGGACCGATGTTTCCGGAGCAGAACCTCATGTTGGAGGAACGCAGGCAGCGAGAGCAGCAGGAAGACGAGCCGCCAGCGGATGTTCATCTGCGGGGCACGAAAGCGGTAAAGGGTTATCACATCGAGGCCAAGGATGGCAACATAGGCCACGTCTCCGGGTTTATCTTCGACGACGTGGCATGGGCTATCCGTTACCTGGTTGTCGATACGCGGAACTGGTGGCCTGGTAGCAAGGAGGTGCTGTTGGCGACGCAATGGATCGGTCTGGTTGACTGGGCTGGATCCACAGTGTCCACCGAGCTCACACGCGATGCCATAAAAAGCAGCCCGCCTTACGACGAATCCGCGCTACCGAGCCGTAGCCACGAGGCAGCGCTTCATCAACACTATGGCAAGGAGGGCTATTGGTCGAAAGAGGAAAGCCCGCCTGCGAGCTGAATCCTGCTGGATTCATGTTGTGTGGCCAGAAAAGCAAAAGCCCTGATTTCTCAGGGCTGGTCGCTAGGCGATGCATCCAAGCTTTGGCGGAGCGGACGGGACTCGAACCCGCGACCCCCGGCGTGACAGGCCGGTATTCTAACCAACTGAACTACCGCTCCGCAGCGGTATTGCGTCACTGTGTAGCGGATGCAGGCAGCCAGGCTTCATTCGGTACTGCCGTACCGAGTGGCGTCCCCTAGGGGATTCGAACCCCTGTACTCACCGTGAAAGGGTGATGTCCTAGGCCTCTAGACGAAGGGGACAGCGGACGCGCATTACTACTACTGCAACAACTACGTTCTTCGCTTTCGACTGGTGGAGGTAAGCGGGATCGAACCGCTGACCTCTTGCATGCCATGCAAGCGCTCTCCCAGCTGAGCTATACCCCCGGTGCCTTACTAATGCGTCCTCGCGCTTGCTTTTCTGCTTCCACCGTGGCGCCTTTTTTTATAGGCCTTTTTAGCCTACTGCCGCTGCGGTTTCTGCTTCCCTGCTTTTGCTCGGTTGCTTCGTTTCGGTTAATGCCGTTGGCGAAGAAACGAGATTATGCACGAGTTTTTTGGGGCGTGCAAGTTGAGGGCCGGGCCTGGAAAAAGGGTGCCAGGGCAAGGCTGGTCAGGACAGTTTGGCCCCGCTGCTCTTGACCGCGGCCGCCCATTTGGCGCGTTCGTTGGCCAGGAAGGCGGGCGCGTCGTGGGGATCGAGCCGGTAGGGCAGGGTGGACTGTTTGGCCAGGGCCTGGATGAACTGCGGTGCGCCGACGGCGGCGGCGAGCGCGGTGCGCAGCTGGGCCAGCGTTGCCTCGGGCGTGCCGGGCGTGGCCATCAGGGCCCACCACGAGGGGGCGTCCAGTTGCGGGTAGCCCAGTTCGCGCAGGGTGGGGGTGTCGGGCAGTTGCGGGATGCGCACCCCGGTCGTGACGGCCAGGGCGCGCAGGGTGTCGCTGCCTTGCATCAGGCTGGTGGCCAGCGTGGACCCGGTGACGCAGAAATTGAGCCGGCCGGCGCGCAGGTCGGTGGCCATGGGGGCGGCGCCCTGGTAGGGCACGTGCAGGAAGCGCACGTGGGCGGCGCTGGCCAGTACTTCGGCCGTCAGGTGGCTGAGCGAGCCCACGCCGTTGGAGCCGAAGCTGATGGCGCCTGGGCGGGCCTTGGCCTGCTCGATGAGCCCGGCGAGGTCGTGCACGGACAGGGACGCGGTGTTGGCCAGGATGACGTTGGCGTTCTGGCCGAGCATGCCGAGGTATTCGAAGGCCTCGGGGCGGTAGCTGATGTGGTCGTACAGGGCCTCGTTGATGGCCAGGATGGCCTGGCCGGCCACCAGCAGCGTGTGGCCGTCGGGCTGCGCCCGGAATACATAGTCGGCCGCGATGTTGCCGCCGGCGCCGCCCTTGTTTTCGACGATGACGGACTGCTTGAGCTGCGCGGCCAGGGCGGCCGCGACCAGCCGGCCCAAGGTATCGGAGGAGCCGCCGGCGGGAAAGGGCACGACGACATGGATGGGAGCGGCGGCCAGGCCTTGCGCGGCGGCGCGGCCCGCCGCGGCGAGCGCGGGGGCGGCCAGCGCGGCACGCAGCAGGGCGCGGCGCGATGAGTCGGCGGTGGTGTTGATGACTGTCTCCTGTACGGGTGCGGCAACCGGTGCTGGATGCGGCCCGAGTCTTGGTCTCTGAATCCTGGTCTGGATGTCGATTCGGAAGTGATAATTGTTCTTGCATCCTAGAAGCGCATGGCGCGTAATGTCAATCAGACCCGCGCACCATGCAGGGACTGCCTGAGCCATGAGGAGGTGGCCATGTCTTCCGTCATTGACCAGTACGCCAAGCAATATGTGATGTTCGAAAGCGAACGGACGCGGCCGGTGCGCGACTTGGTGGCGGCCATCCCCAACGACCATGTCACGGTGGCGGCGGACCTGGGCTGCGGCCCGGGCAATTCCACCGAGGTGCTGGCCGCGCGCTATGCCCAGGCGCGGATCGTGGGCGTGGACTCTTCCGCCGACATGATCGCGTCGGCCCGCAAGCGCCTGCCCGGCTTGCGCTTCGAGCTGATGCCCATCGAGGATTGGCGTGGCGAGTCGGCCTGCGACGTGATCCTGGCCAATGCCTCGCTGCAGTGGGTGCCCGACCACGCGGCGCTGATGCCGCGCCTGGTGGCGCAGCTCGCGCCGGGAGGCAGCCTGGCCGTGCAGATGCCCGATGCCCGCGGCGAACCCGCGCAGGGGCTGATGCGCGCGCTGGCGGGCCAGGGTCCGTGGGCCGCCAAGCTCAAGGATGTCGAGCGCGTGCCGGTCGATTCGGTGCGTGGGTACTACACCTTGCTCAAGCCGCATTGCAGCCGCATCGAAGTGTGGCGCACCACCTACCACCATGTGCTGGCGGGAGGCGCGCCGGCCGTGGTCGAATGGTTCAAGGCCAGCGCGCTGCGGCCCTATCTGAAGCGGCTGGACACGGCCGAGCAGGCGGAGTTTCTCGAGCGCTATACGGCCGCGGTGGCCGAGGCCTATCCGGCGCTCGACGACGGCAGCGTGCTGCTGCCGTTTCCGCGCTTGTTTTTCGTGGCAACGCGCTGAAGGCAGCTCAGGGCGGGTTGCGCCGGCGCCAGGCGCCGGCCGCGCCGGCGAGGAGGACCGCGGCGATGATGAGCACGATGGGCAGGTCGCCGTATCGGGCGTAGGGCGTGAGGCCCTGCATGCCCTGCACGGTGACGGCCAATACGCCGGCCTGGTGCGGCGGCAGGCTGGCCTGCACGCGGCCGCGCGCGTCGATGGCCGTGGTCAGGCCGGTGTTGGTGTCGGTCAGCATGGGCCGCGCCGTTTCCAGCGTGCGCAGGCGGCCTATCTGCAGGTGTTGGCGCAAGGCCCAGGTGTCGCCGAACCACCCCAGGTTGCTGAGGTTCAGCAGCAGGGTGGCGCCGGGCTCGCCGTCGACGGGCCGCAGGGCGGGCAGCAGTTCGGGGCCGAACAGATCCTCGTAGCAGATGTTCAGCGCCAGGTGCTGGTCGGCGATGGCAAAGGGCTTCTGGCGTTCGGGCCCGTTGTCGAAGTCGCCCAGCGGCATGTTCAGCATATTGATGAACCAGTGGAATCCCGGCGGCACGTATTCGCCCCAGGGCACCAGGTGGTGCTTCTCGTAGCGCTGTGCGGTCTGCCCGCGGAGCAGGTCCTCGGTGGGGGTGTCGGCGGTCAGGCCGATGGCGCTGTTGGTGTAGCGTTCGCCTTGCGGGCCGAAAGTATGCAGGGGCACGCCCATGATGAGGGCGGCGTGCTGGCGGCCCGCCACGGCGCGCCAGGCGTCCCAGACCCGCGGGGGGATGTCGTCCTGGAAGATCGGCAGCACGGTCTCGGGCAGGATGATCACGTCGGGCGCGGGCTCGCCGTCGGCCGGCGGGCGCAGGGCCAGGTCGAAATGGAGCGCGAAGCCTTGCCGCAGCATCGCCGGATCGAATTTCTGCGATTGGGGGATATTGCCCTGGACCATCCGCACGTGCAGGGGGCGGCCCACGGGCTGCGACCAGGCGATGCCGCGCAGGTGCCAACCCAGCAGCACCAGCACCAGGGGCAGGGCCAGGGCCAGCAGGGCGCCGCGCGTGGGCTTGCCGCGCCGAGGCCAGAGGCCGGCCAGCGCGGCGGCGGCGCAAGCGGCCACCAGGGCCATGCCGTGCACGCCCAGGACCGGCGCCCAGCCGGCGATGGGGCTGTCGACCTGGGCATAGCCGATGTTCAGCCAGGGAAAGCCGGTGAGCACGGTGGCGCGCAGCCATTCGAGCAGCGTCCAGGCGGCGGCCCAGATCAATGCGGCGCGCCAGGGCGTTCGCGCCGGGTCGGGCAGCAGCCGGCGGGCCAGGGCGCAGGCCGCGCCGGGGAACAGGGCGAGAAAGGCCGACAGCGTCAGCACGCCGGCCGCGGCCAGCGGCGCGGACAGGTCGCCGTAGTCGTGCATGCTGATGTACAGCCAGTACAGGCCGAGGCTGAAGTACACGGTGGCGAACCACCAGCCCTGCAGCAAGGCCTGCCGGGGGCGGGCGCTGTGCAGGGTGGCCCAGGCGAGCACGGCCAGGGCCAGTACCTGCGCCAGGGCCAGCACGCCGTCGGGCAGCGGGCCGGGGGCGAAGGTGAGGGCGTGCAGCGCGCCCGCCAGCGTCAGGAGGGCCGGCCGGCCGATGCGCTGGCGCAGCGGAGTGCTCATTCGGTGGCTGTGCTGGCCAGGGCGGAACGCGGTTGCGGCAGGCGGCGGGCGCGCAGCCACAGGGCGCGCCGCGCGTCGGCGCGGATGACCTCGAGGCGCAGGTCGCCGTAGGCGGCGTTGTCGCCGCGCTTGGGAATGCGGCCGAGCTGGCCGCCCAGCCAGCCGCCGACGCTGTCGTACTCGTCGTCGGGCAGGGTGGTGTGGAAGACTTCGTTGAAGTGGCTGATCTGCGTCGAGGCCATCAGGCGCCACTGGCCCTCGCCTTCGGGGAAGATCGATTCTTCTTCGTCTTCGTCGAATTCGTCCTCGATGTCGCCGACGATCTGCTCGAGCACGTCTTCCATGGTGACCAGGCCCGAGATGCCGCCATGCTCGTCGATGACGATGGCCTGGTGGGTGCTGCCTTCCTGGAACTCATGCAGCAGCACGTTCAGGCGCTTGGCTTCGGGGATGAACACCGCCGGGCGCAGCAGCGCGCGGATGTCCAGGCCGGGCTCGAGCATGCAGCGCAGCAGTTCCTTGGCCAGCAGGATGCCGATGATGTTGTCGCGGTCGTGCTCGTAGACGGGGAAGCGCGAGTGGGCGGCTTCGATGATGGTGGCCAGCAACTGCGGCAGGGGCTGCGTGATGTCGAGCAGGTCCATGCGCGAGCGCGGCACCATGATGTCGGCCACGGTGCGTTCGGACACCGCCAGGGCACCCTTGATCATGGTGTAGGCTTCGGCGTCGAGCAGTTGGCGCTCGTGCGCCGCATCAAGGAAGGCCTTGATGCCTTCGCGGTCTTCGGGCTCGCGCCGTACGAGGGACAGGACGCGATCGAGCAGGGATCTACCGGAGGATTTTGCGGGACGCGTCGTTGCGTCGGCAGCAGGGTATGGGTCTGACATCGTCCGGGCGGACAAGTTTTGAAGCCGCCAGCATAACCGAATATGGCTGCCAGTCCGCGATTTTGTCAGGTAATCGTGTACGGATCGGCGATGTTCATACGGGCAAGCACCTGGATTTCCAGGGTCTCCATGCGTTGCGCGTCGCGTTTGTTCAGATGGTCGTAACCCAGCGAGTGCAGCACGCCGTGGATGGTGAGGTGCGCGGCATGGTGCAGGAAGGGCTTTTTCTGCTCGCGGGCTTCGCGGGCCAGCACCGGGGCGCAGATGATGATGTCGCCGTGCGCGGTGCCCTTGGGGTCGACGCCGTATTCGAAGGTGAGCACGTTGGTGGCGTAGTCGCGCCCGCGGAAATCGCGGTTGAGCTTGCGGCCTTCGGCCAGGCCGACCAGGCGCAGGTTGAGTTCGGCGCGGCCGAAGACGGCCTGGCCGTCTTCGGCCGCGGCCTGCAGGGCGTAGCCCGCCCAGTTGCGCAGGCGCCAGCGGGGCAGGCGCGGCTCGGCGGGGCCGTATTGGACGGTGAGGGAAAGGGCCGCCCCAAGGCCGGCGCGTCCTTCGCGGGGGACGGCAAGCGCGGCGCGTGCGGCATCGGAGCGCTTACTGCCTGTCTTCATCGGCGGAGGCCTTGTCGTAGGCGTCCACGATGCGCGCCACCAGCGGGTGGCGCACCACGTCGCGGCTGGTGAAGCGGGTGCAGGCAATGCCCTGCACGTCTTCCAGTACCTGCACGGCATGCGCCAGGCCGCTCTGCTGGCCGCGCGGCAGGTCGACCTGCGACGGGTCGCCGGTGATCACCGCCTTGCTGCCGAAGCCGATGCGGGTGAGGAACATCTTCATCTGCTCGGGCGTGGTGTTCTGCGCTTCGTCCAGGATCACGAAGGCGTGGTTGAGCGTGCGCCCGCGCATATAGGCCAGCGGCGCGATCTCGATGGTCTGCTTCTCGAACAGTTTCTGCACGCGGTCGAAGCCCATCAGGTCGTAGAGCGCGTCGTACAGCGGGCGCAGGTAGGGGTCGACCTTCTGCGCCAGGTCGCCGGGCAGAAAGCCCAGGCGCTCGCCGGCCTCGACCGCCGGGCGGGTGAGCACCAGGCGCTGCACGGTCTCGCGTTCCATGGCGTCGATGGCGCAGGCCACCGCCAGCCAGGTCTTGCCGGTGCCGGCCGGGCCGACGCCGAAGGTGATGTCGTGCTTGAGGATGTTGTTGAGGTAGTCGCGCTGGCGCGGCGTGCGCGGGCGCAGGTCGCTGCGGCGGGTGCGCAGCGGGATGCTGTCCTCGTCCGCGAGGGACGGCAGGCCGTTGTCGTCGAGCGTGGGCGCCTCGGTGGGAATGGCGGGCGCCTCGGCGGGGCGCACGATGCCGATCTCGACCAGGCCGAGCTGGATGTCGTCGATCGACAGGGCCTTGTGCGTGGCCTGGTCGAAGAAGCGGCGCAGGGCGCGGCCGGCGAGTTCGGCCTGGCCGCCTTCCAGCGTGATGCGGCTGCCGCGGCGCGACAGGGTGATGCCCATGCCGTCGGCCAGCTGGCGCAGGTTCTCGTCGAGCGGCCCGCAAAGGTTGGCCAGGTGGGTGTTGTCGCCATCGAGGTTGACGATGACCGGCATGGAGCGGGCGCCCTTGGCGCCGCGCGCCGTGCCCCGGGGGCGGCCCGCCGCGCCCGCGCTGGTTTTGGCGTGCGCGGTGCTCATCGCGCCGCGTCCACGTCGGCCACGCGCGCGCGCAGCGAGTTGGGGTAGGCCTGCGTGATGACCACGTCGACCATCTGGCCGATCAGCCGGGGGTGGGTGGATTCCGGGCTGGCAAAATTGACGATGCGGTTGTTCTCGGTGCGGCCCATGAGTTCCTTGTCGTCGCGGCGCGACGTGCCTTCCACCAGAATGCGCTGGCGCGTGCCGACCATCCCCTGGGCGATGGCGGCGGCCTGTTCGTTGATGCGTGCCTGCAGGCGCTGCAGGCGGCGCAGCTTGATGTCTTGCGGGGTGTCGTCGTGCAGGTCGGCCGCGGGCGTGCCCGGCCGGCGCGAATAGACGAACGAGAAGGACGTGTCGAAGCCCACGTCCTCGATGAGCTTCATGGTCTTTTCGAAGTCTTCCTCGGTTTCGCCGGGAAAGCCCACGATGAAGTCCGACGACAGCGTGAGCCCTGGGCGCGCGGCGCGCAGCTTGCGCACCACCGACTTGAACTCCAGCGCGGTGTAGCCGCGCTTCATCGCGGCCAGCACGCGGTCGCTGCCGGCCTGCACCGGCAGGTGCAGGAAGGACACCAGCTTGGGCAGGCGGGCATAGGCCTCGACCATGCGCTGGGTCATTTCCTTGGGATGCGAGGTCGTATAGCGTATGCGCTCGATGCCGGGGATCTCGTGCACGTATTCGAGCAGGGTGGCGAAGTCGGCGATCTCGCCGGTATCAGACATCTTGCCGCGGTAGGCATTGACGTTCTGGCCCAGCAGGGTGACTTCGCGCACGCCCTGGTCGGCCAGGTCGGCCACCTCGACCAGCACGTCGTCGAAGGGGCGCGAGACTTCCTCGCCGCGGGTGTAGGGCACCACGCAGAAGCTGCAGTACTTGCTGCAGCCTTCCATGATGGAGACGAAAGCCGTGGCGCCCTCGACGCGCGGCGGCGGCATATTGTCGAACTTCTCGATCTCGGGAAAGCTGATGTCCACTTGCGAGGCGCCCAGGGCGCGGCGCTTGTCGATCAGCTCGGGCAGGCGGTGCAGGGTCTGCGGGCCGAACACCACGTCCACATAGGGCGCGCGGCGGACGATGGCCTCGCCTTCCTGGCTGGCCACGCAGCCGCCCACGCCGATCACCAGATTGGGATTGGCCTTCTTCAACTGGTTGGCGCGGCCGAGGTCGGAGAACACTTTCTCCTGGGCCTTCTCGCGCACCGAGCAGGTGTTGAGGAGGATGACGTCGGCGTCTTCGGGCGTCTGGGTGGGTTCGAGGCCGTGCTCCGCGCGCAGCACGTCGAGCATCTTGTCCGAGTCGTACTCGTTCATCTGGCAGCCGAAGGTGCGGATGTAGACCTTGCGGGGCGCGCCGCCCGTGGCGGTGGCTGCGGTGGAGACGATGGGCTCGCCGCTTTTGCCCTGGATGGACTTGGTCTTGCCGCCGGATTTGCTTCCGGGGCGGGAGAGGGTGGTTTCTTGCATGATGTGGCGCCGTGACGGGTGTTGATCCCGGGGGCGGAGAGAGCGGTAAACGAAGGATTTTACCGCCGATGCAAAGAAAGGGGGTCAGTCGCCCAGAATCGCGGTGAAATCACACTGAATCAGGCGCTTGCCTTCCAGGGCTGCCTGCATCGTGTGGCGCGCTGGCCGGGTGTCGGCGTCTGGAAAGACCGAGAGCCATACCTCATTCAATGCCGCGCGCGCCTTGCTGTCTTTCATCCAGACGGTCATCTTTATGATGTCGTCCATCGAACCTCCGGCGGTGCGTACGATGATGTCGACCTGCTGGAACAAGAACACGCACTGCTGTTCCAATGTGTCGGGAAATTCGCCCGTGGCTGGATCGACGCCGTTGATGACGCCCGTGGTCACGATGTTGCCGATGCGGCAAGCTGCGGGGATGGGATTGTTGTGCGCGAATCCCTTGACGTAAATGGCTTGGCGGCGGGTCATGGCAGTCTCCTCGTATCAGTAAACGCTGCTCGGGCCGTTGGCCTCTGGTTCGGGGGCATGCTTGAAGCTGCTGGCCAGCCGTCGCGCCGAGTTGACGAGCAAGGTGGTGTCCACGCCCACGGCCACGAACAGCGCGCCGGCATCCAGGTATGCGCGCGCCAGCTTGGCGTCGGAAGTCAGAATGCCGGGGGCCTTGCCGGCTGCCCGCACTTGCTTGATGCCTTCCATGATGGCGTCTTGCACCTCAGGATGCACGGGATTGCCCAGATGGCCGAGCGAAGCCGACAGGTCCGCCGGACCGAAGAATACGCCGTCCACGCCTGGCGTGCGGGCGATGGCTTCCAGGTTGCGCAGGCCGGCCGCGCTTTCGATCTGCACCAGCAGGCACATCTCGGCGTCGGCGCGGTGCAGATAGTCGGGGATCTGGTTCCAGCGCGAGGAGCGCGCCAGCGCGCTGCCCACGCCGCGTATGCCACTGGGCGGATAGCGGGTGGCGGCCACCATCTGCGCCGCCTGTTCGGCGGTCTCGACCATGGGGATCAGCAGTGTCTGGGCGCCGACGTCGAGCACCTGCTTGATCAGCGCCACGTCGCCGATGGGCGGGCGCACTACCGGGTGCGAGGGGTAGGGTGCCACGGCCTGCAATTGCGCCAGCGTGCTGCGCAGATCGTTGGGCGCGTGTTCGCCGTCGATCAACAGCCAGTCGAAGCCGGTGATGGCCAGCAACTCGGCGACGTAGGCATCGGCCAGGCCGACCCATAGGCCGATCTGCGCCTTGTTTTCACTCAGGGCTTGCTTGAAGAGATTGCGGGAGATTTCCATATGAGTTCTGCCGTTGCTAGATGAAGCGGAATGACACGGAGCCCAGCGGGCCATAGTCGACGTGGAAGGTGTCTCCAGGCTGCGCCGGCGTGGGCCGTGTGAACGAGCCAGCCAACACGATATCTCCGGCGTTGAGCTGCTCGTCGTGGCGGGCGATCTTGTTGGCCAGCCAGGCGATGCCGTTGGCCGGATGATTCAGCACGGCGGCCGCCAGGCCGGACTCCTCGATGACGCCGTTGCGATGCAGCAGGGCGCCGACCCATCGCAGGTCGATACTGTCGGGCTTGACGGGGCGACCGCCCAGCACCACGCCCGCGTTGGCGGCGAAGTCGGAGATCGTGTCGAATACTTTGCGTGGCGCCTTGGTGTCCCGGTCGAACTGCTCGATGCGGGAATCGATGATCTCAATGGCGGGCACGACATACTCGGCGGCAGCCAGCACTTGGTAGAGCGTGACGCCGGGGCCGCGCAGCGGTTCGCGCAGCAAGAAAGCCAGTTCGACCTCGACGCGCGGTGCGATAAAGCGCGAATAGGGGATGTCGCCGCCGGTCTCGAAGAACATGTCATCCATCAGCGGAGCATAGTCAGGCTCGTTGATCTGCGACGATAACTGCATGGCGCGCGAAGTCAGGCCGATCTTGCGGCCCCGGATGGTGCGGCCATCGACCTGCTCCAACCGCACCCATTCGGCCTGGATCCGGTACCCGTCGTCGATCGTCATGTCTGGGTGCGCGGTCGAGAAATGACGCAATTGGGTGCGCGTCTTGCGGGCCTGGTACAACTGCTGGGCCAGCGCAGAGATGGTGTCGGGAGAAAGCATATGCAAGGTCTTTTCGGCTAGGGAGAAAAGTCCGGCCCGTTGCGCGCGCGGGCCGGCTGGATTCAGTCGGGCAGGTCGTCGGCGGCGATGGTGTTGACTAGGCGGCCTATGCCCTCGACCTCGGTGATGATCTCATCGCCTACGGCGGCGTCGGACACGCCGTCGGGCGTGCCTGTCAGGATGACATCACCCGGGTTGAGCGTCATGAAGCTGGACAAGTAAGCCACCAGCGCGGGGATGTCGAACACCATGTCTCGCGTATTGCCGTCCTGAGTCGGATGGCCATTGACCCAGCTGCGCAGCCGCAGGTTCATGGGATCGGGCACGTCGGCGGCATCGACCAGCCACGGACCGATGGGCGTGGTGGCATCGCGGCTTTTGACGCGTAGATTGGGGCGGTAGTAGTTTTCGAGGTAATCGCGGATGGCGTAGTCGTTGGCCACGGTATAGCCGCCGATGACCTCGTAGGCGCGTTCTCTGGGCACGTTCTTGCAGCGCGTCCCGATGACCACGGCCAGCTCGCACTCATAGTGCATGTAATTCACGTCGGCAGGCCGGCGCGTCGTGGTGCGATGTCCGGTGAACGATCCGGGGCCTTTGAGGAACACGACCGGCGCATCGGGCGCCTTGTTGAAGGCGATTTCCTTGGCGTGGTCGGCGTAGTTCAGTGCCAGAACGAAGATCGTGCCGAATTCCATGGGCGGCAGCCAGGAAACCTCGAGTTCGTCCAGCACGCGGCCGTCGCTGAGCCGGACTTTGCCGCCGCCGGCATCGGTGGCCTCGTAGGTCTGGCTTTGGTAGATGACGCGTGCGCGCTTCATGCGGCGGCTCCTTCGGCGATCAGCTCGTGCTCGAGGCTTCCCAGTCCGGCCACCTCAATGCGAATGCGGTCGCCGGGGCGGGCGAGCGGCGCGCCCTCGGGCGTGCCGACCAGCAGCACGTCGCCGGCGGCCAGCGTCATGTCGGCGCTGACGTCGGCGATGAGTTGGGCAATCGGCCGGCACAGGTCTTGCAGGCTGCGGCGGTGCGCCAGATGGCCGTTGATGGCGATATCGATCACGGCCTTGCCGGGTTCGAAATCCGGGCCGGCGTGCAGCGGCGGCGTCATAGGGCAGAATCCGTCGCGGCAGCGCTGTAGCAGCGGCGGCCGGTAGAGATCGTCGTGCGGCAGCGTGATGTCGCTGGCGATGAGATAGCCGCCGACATAGTCCATTGCATTGCTCGCCTCGACGCGCCGCGCATCGTGCCGCATGACCACGCCGAGCGTGGCATCGATGCGTACCACGCCAGGATCGGCCGGAACCTCGATTCGAGCCCCGGGCGGGGCGTAGGTATTGGCCGGCTTGATGTAGAGCACCGGATGGACTGGCGGTGCCTTGTATGGCGGTTGTGTGAATGCGTTGGCCATGCGCGCGAGCGTGGCCCGGTCGTTTAGCAGTGTGCCGTAGACGATACGAGGAAGGAAAGTGCGATTCGCCATGCTCGCCCTTGTGAGGTGCGACGGCAGCGATCGCCGCCGCGCTTTGATCAGCGGATAGTTTCGTCGTTAATTATTTAACAGGTTAAGTATATAGATGGCATGCAACCCAGGCAAGCTTCAGGCGGGCGTTGTACGACGTGCCGCTTGCAGCCTCTGGGCCTGGAAAGCACCGTCCATACTAGAATGCCCAGGTGAAAAAAAAATCCAGATCAAATCCGGCCGTGGCGACTGATGAGATGCGCGAAGGCTTGCGCGCTTTTTCCCGCTCGCTGCCCATGGCGCTGCTGCGCGCCCGCGAATCCGTCATGGGGCGCTTTCGGCCCATGCTGCGCGATCACGACCTGACCGAACAGCAGTGGCGCGTGTTGCGCGCGCTCAATGCCGCCAAGGCGCCGCTGAGCGCCAACGAGCTATCCGACCAGACGTTCATCAGCATGCCGAGCCTGTCGCGGCTTTTGAGGACCTTGGAAGCCCGCGGTGTCATCGAACGCACCGCGCACCACGAGGACTTGCGGGTGGCGCAGTTGTCGATCAACCGCGTCGGCCGCGAGCTGGTGGCTGTGGTCGGGCCGCTGTCGGAAGCCTCATACGGCGAGATCACCGAGCAGATCGGCGAACACGAACTGGAACAGCTCGAGCGGCTCCTTAATCATGTGGTGGCGCGGCTCGGATTGCCGCGTTGACGCCGGTCGCCGGCGGGTTCGCTGCTATACCTTGTTGGTCAGGCCTTGCGCGGCCGGGTATCGGTCGAAGAAGCTTTCGTCGACATCGATGCCCAGGCCTGGCCTGTCGTTCGGCAGCACGCAGCCGTCGGCCTCGACGCGGTAGGGCGTGGTGACCAATTCGTCGCGGAACTTGTTGCCCTCGGAGACGTCGGCTTCGAAATAGCCGGGATTTTCGATGCTGGCGAGGAAATGGATCGACGCGGCCTGGTTGATGCCGGTCATCGAACTGTGCACATGCACCGGCAATTTGTGGGCGGCCGCCAGCGCCGCGATGCGCAGGCATTCGGTGATGCCGCCGCTCTTGGACAGATCGGGCTGCAGAACCTGCACGCTGCCTTCTTCGATCAGGCGCGCGAAATCGACTTTGCCATATAGATTCTCGCCCGCGGCCAGCGGTGTGCGGGCATTGCGCGCGGCCTGTCGATATGCCTCCCGATGGTCCATCGGAAAGGGTTCTTCGAGCCAACCTATGCCCAGTTCGTCCATGACCGGCAGTACGCGCTGCGCCGCCGCCAGGGAATAGGCGGTATTGGCGTCGGTCATGACGGTCAGCGCGGGGAAGGCGGCGCGGATCGCGCGCAGGCGTTCGATATCCCGTTCGGGCGTATCGCCGACCCGCAGCTTGACCGCGCTGTAGCCGGCGTCGGCAAGTGCCCGTACCCGCTCGATCAGTTTTGCCGGCTCCTCGAATCCCAGCGAGAGCCCGCCGGCGTACGCCGGCACGCGCCGCCGGCTGCCGCCCAGAAGCTGGTACAGCGGCATGCCGGCCACCTTGCCGCGAATATCCCAGAGTGCAAGGTCGATGCCGCTTAGCGCGATATAGCAGGCCGCCCCGGCGCCGTAGCCGGCCAGGTGGTAGTTGTAGACCTTGCTCCATACGTCCACCGCCGCGGTGGCGTCCATCCCCTGCAAGAGGGGATGGAGGTAGGCATTGACCAGCGTGGCGATGGCCATGTGGCTGCGCGCGTGGAAGCATTCGCCCCAGCCCACCAGGCCGCTGGCGGTGACGACCTTGACGACCACGGCATCCCGCCTGACGACACGCCCGGTACCCATGCCGGGCTGGGCATGGGGCGGCAGCGGGTACGACACGGGAAAGGCGTGGATTTCCGCGATGGAATGGGATTGCATGGCTCTATCCGTATTTAGTCGACGGTCGCGCCCGATGCCTTCACCAGACCCCCCCAGCGCTTTTCCTGCACTGCCAGAAACGCGCCGAATTCGGGGCCTTGCGCCGTGGCGGTTTCGCCGCCCTGCCTGGAGACAAAGTCGCGGAAATCGGGCGAGCCGACGATCTCGGTTATGTTCTTGGCCAGTATGTCGACCACTTCGGCCGGGGTGCCGGCCGGGGCCACGATGCCGTACCAGTTCTTCAGGTCGATATCGGCATAGCCGGCTTCTTTGAATGTGGGGATCTCGGGCGCGACAGGCGAGCGGTCGGGCGAGATCACGGCCAGTGCGCGCAGCTTGCCCGAGCGGATGTAAGGCAGCGACGACTGCAGCGTGTCGACGGCGAAGGCGACGTCTCCCGTCATCGTCGCCGTGACCATGGCGGGGCTGCCGGCATAGGGAATGTGCACGGCATCGACGCCGGCAAGCTTTTTGAATTGTTCGGCCAGCAGATGGCTGGTGGAGCCGTTGCCGAACGAACCGTACGACAGGGCGCCGGGCTTGGACTTTGCGTAGGCCACCAGTTCGGCCACCGTCTTGGCGGGCACGGACGGGTTGACCACCAGCACATGGGTGTTTTGCGACACCAGCGCGACCGGCGTGAAATCCTTGATGGGATCGTAGGGCAGTTTCTTCTTGTAGAGGGACGGCCCGATCGAAAACGCGCCGGTTGAGGCAAAGGCCAGGGTGTAGCCGTCGGGCGCCGACTTGGCCACGAAATTGCCCGCGATCAGGCCGCCGGCGCCAGTGCGGTTTTCCACGACCACGTTGCCGTGCAGTTTTTCGGACAGACGGCTGGCGACGGTGCGCGCCAACACATCGGTGGCGCCGCCGGGGGCGAAGCCCACGACCAGGCGGATCGGTTTGCCGGGATAGGAATCGGCTGCATGGGCGCAGGCGCCGAAGAGCGCGGCCGTGGACACCGCTGCCGCGATGATTTTGGTCAGGATTTTCATATTGAATCAGTCCAAGGATCAGGGTTGCGTCACGGAAAAAGCTTGCAGAATCTGCGGGTCGGGATCGATGCCCAGGCCCGGGCCGGTCGGCACGCGCAAGCGGCCGTTGACGACTTCAATGGCATCGCCGTATGGGTGCGCCTCGAAAGTGCAGAACAGTTTTTCGAGCGGCGACTCTTGTTCCAGCGCTGCCGCCAGTTGCAATGTGGCGAACAGGCCAGGGCCGAAATAGGGCGAGTGGGCGATGGGCTGGGCGCGGGCGCTGCCCTGGGTTTTGCTCAGCGGCGTCAACGCTTGGTAGGCAGCGCGCATTTCTGATATGCCGCCGATCTTGATGACCGATGGCTGTACGACGTCGAGCAGGCCGCTGCGCGACATGGCTGCCAGTTCCCACGGCGTGGCGGCGTTTTCGCCGGCGGCCAGAGGGATGTCCGCGCGTTCGCGCAGGACACGGAAATTGTCCAGATTCTCGGGCGGCCAGGTGGGCTCTTCGAGCCACAGCAGGTTCATCGCCTGCAGTGCCGGCAAATAGGAGCAGGCCTGCTCCAGTGTCCAGGCACAATTGGTGTCGACCATCAGCCCGGGACCCGCGCCCAGGCTGTCGCGCGCTATCTGGGCCAGGCGCACCGTGCTTTCATGGATCTTGACCGCGGAGTAGCCCAGGTCCTTGGCGTGCGCGCAATTGCGCGCCAGCGCATCGGCCTCGCCGTACTTCATCAGGCTGGCGTAGGCCGGCAGCGAGTCGCGTCGCGCGCCGCCGAATAGCTCGGCCAGCGGCTTGCCGGCCTTCTTGCCGGCGATATCCCACAGGGCGATGTCCAGGCCGGAGAGCGCATAGTTGACGGGGCCGGTGCGGCCGAACACATGGAAGCGGCGGCGCAGCTCGGTCATCAGCGCATCGATATCGTTTTCGTCGCGGCCGATGATGAAGGGCGCAATGAAATCGTCCATGGCCTTGCGTATCACGGGCCACAGATTGAAGCCGAACGCCTCGCCCCAGCCGGTATAGCCGTCGCTGGTCTCGACCTTGAGATACAGCGCCTCGATGTGGCTGCGAGGTTGGCCAAGGAATTCCTGCTTGGGGCCGTCGACATCGAAAGGGATGAGGACGGGGATGGTATGAATAGCGGCAATTGCCATGGTGCGAAGCTCCTTGTTCAGTCGACCTGGATGTTGGCCTGCTTGACCAACGTGGCCCATTTATCGAGTTGGGAATCGATCCACGCTGTGAACTCCTGAGGCGTGTCGCCGATGGGTTCCAGGCCCAGCTCGTCGAAATGGCGCTTGAGTTCCGGGTCTTTCAGCGCCTGGATCACGGCCTGATTGACCTTGTTGACGATGGCGTCGGGCGTGCCGGCCGGCGCGACGAGGCCATTGGTGGTGACCATGTCGACGCCGGGATAACCCGCTTCGGCGAAGGTCATGACGCCGGGCATTGCGGGCGAGCGGTGCGGGCCGGTGATGGCCAGCGCGCGCAGATTGCCCGCGGCGACTTGCTGGCGCGTGGTGTGCGGGCCGCCGAACACCATGGAAACCTGGCCGCTGATGACATCGGTCATGGCGGGGCCCAAGCCGCGATAGGGCACGTGCAGGATGTCGATGCCGGCCGAGACCTTGAGTTGTTCGCCGGCGATATGGATGGCGGTGCCGGGCCCGGCGCTGGCGAACGAATACTTGCCGGGCGATTGCTTGGCCAGCGTGACGAGCTCTTTGATTGTCCTGGCGGGGATTTGCGGGTTGATGGTGAGCACCTGCGGCGAGGCGGCCATCAAGACCACGGGCTTGAAATCTTTGCGTGTGTCGTAGGGCAAGGGGATCTTGCTGAGGCTGGGGCTGACCACGAAGGCCGAGTCTGTGACGCCAAAGGTGGTGCCGTCAGGCGTGGCGCGGGCCACGGCTTGCAGACCGATGGTTCCGTTGGCGCCGGCGCGATTTTCGACCACAGCGGTAGCGCCCAGCGCCTTGCCGATGTAGGGCGCGATCAGGCGCGCCACGGTGTCGGTGGAGCCGCCGGGGACATACGGAACGATCAGTCTGATCGTCCCCGGCGCCTGCTGGGCTTGGGCGGCCAATGGCGCCGCGGCGTAAAGCACGGCCACGGCTATGCCGAGAAGAGTTCGAAATGAACGCATGGTTTGTCTCCTGTCATCTCCGCCCGGGCTTGCCGGGCAGGTGGCGGCTTTGAGTGCCGCGCTTAATAATTTAACTTGTTAATTAATTATATAGTTAACTTGTTAATTAAAAAATCATAGCGGATTTTTCCGCTGATTTCCAAGCCAGGGCCGCTGCCTTGCCCGAGCCTTGGAACGCGTTCTTGAATTCTGGAAATGCGGGTCGTCGGGGCGTCCGCTCGCGCGGCACCTTACTTCCACCAGGCGGAATAACGCCTCCTGCCAGCCGGTGCCGCGCTGGATCTCGTTGATACCATTCCTGCGCATCGATACCGCCCCGGGCGCAGCGCGGCCATGCCGCGCATGCGCAAGGGATCAGCACACGGCCTGGCCAGCCCCCGTGCGAATAACAATAGACGGAGACAATCATGACATTGCAAAGACGTATTGCCCTCAAGCTGACCCAAGGCCTGCTGGCGCTGGCCGCGTGCCTGGCGGCCACGCTGGCGCAAGCCGATTATCCCGACCACCCCATCACTTTCATTTCGGCCTACGTGCCTGGCGGCACCAACGACTTTCTCACGCGTTTCATCGCGCAAGGCGTGGGCAAGGACCTGAATTCCAGCACGATCGTTGAAAACAAGCCGGGCGCCAACGGCATCGTGGGAACCACTTTCGTGTCCCGCTCCGCGCCGGACGGCTACACGCTGCTGATGGGCAATAGCGCGTCGCATGGCATCAACCCCACGCTTTACCCGAACTTGCAATATGACGCGGTCAAGGGTTTCCAGGGCGTCAGCATGGTGGCGTCGGTGCCCATCGTCCTGGTCGTCAATGCCAAGCTGCCAGTGCATAACCTGAAGGAGCTGGTGGAATACGGCAAGAGCCACCCCGGCAGGCTCAGCTTCGGCAGCAGCGGCACCGGCGGCGCCGGCCATCTGGCGGGCGAGGCGTTCATCCTGTCTTCCGGCATCGATATGGTCCATGTGCCGTACAAGGGCGACGCCGCGGCCGTGGCAGATACCATGGCGGGCCAGATCCCGGCCTGTTTCGTGGCGCTGTCCTCGGCCACTCCGCAACTGGCCTCGGGCATGTTGAAGGTTCTTGCGGTCGCCAGCGATAAGCGCCTGGCCAAGTATCCCGACGTGCCCACGATGGACGAATCCGGCTATCCGAACATGGAGTTCGCCCAATGGTTCGCCATCGTCGCGCCCGCTGCCACGCCCAGGCCGGTCATCGAAAAATTGAACCTGTCCATCAAGCGGGTGCTGGAGTCGCCCGCGGCCAGGAGCAGCTTCGACACGCAGGGCGCCGAGCCTGTCTACACCACGCCCGAGCAAACCAAGGCGTTCATCGAATCGGAGATCCAGCGCTTTGGCTCCATCATCCACAAACTGAACCTGCATGCTAACTAACTTCGATCCCCATGGCAGCACAACCATGAACGCGAAAGTCGCAAAGATAGAGACCTTGAGTTGCGATGCGGGCTGGCGCAATTACCACTTCGTGAAGCTCACCACGGAAGACGGCATCGTCGGCTGGAGCGAGTTCGACGAGCGGCGCGGCGTGCCCGCGGTGGCCGCCATCATCGAGCAATTGGGGCAAGGGCTGATCGGCGCGCCGGTCGGGGCGCATGAGCGCTTCCATGCGCAGGCCAGCGCTGCCACGCGCACCGCTGTGCGCGGTGTCGTCTCGCAGGCGATTGGCGCGATCGAGAACGCGATGCTGGATGCCAAGGCGCGCACGCTGGGCGTGCCTTGCTACGAACTCCTGGGCGGCAAGATCCGCGACCGGCTGCGGGTCTACTGGTCGCATTGCCCGACCTGGCGCATTGCCCACCCGCAATACTATTCCCCGGCGGTCACCGACCTGGACGGCGTCAAGGCCGCGGCGCGCGAGGCGCGCGAGCGCGGGTTCGGCGCGCTGAAGACCAATATGTTCATCCACGATGAGGGCCCGGCCTATTTCTGGAGACCGGCGTTCGGTTCGCCGTTCCAGCCAGAGGTCAATGTCGACCGCAAGGTGCTGCGCAATGTGCGTGGCCATTTGGAGGCCCTGCGCGATGGGGCCGGTCCGGAGATGGACATCCTGCTGGATCTCAACTTCAATGCCCGGACCGAAGGGCACCTGAAGCTTCTGCGCGCGATTGCGGACCTGGACATATTCTGGGTGGAGATCGATTGTTTCGAGCCGAATGCGCTGGCGTACATTCGCGATCACAGCCCGCATCCGATCAGCTCCGGTGAGACATTGTTCGGCGTGCGCGACTTCCTGCCTTTCTTCCGCCAGGACGCCATGGACGTGGCGATCATCGACGCGGTCTGGAACGGTGTATGGCAGTCGATGAAGATCGCGGCGCTGGCCGATGGCTGCGAGATCAATATCGCGCCTCACAATTTCTATGGCCACTTGTGTACGATGATGAACGCCCATTTCGCCGCTGCGGTGCCCAATCTGCGCATCATGGAGGCCGACATCGACCGGCTGGCCTGGGACGACGAACTCTATACGCACGCGCCCGAGTACCACGATGGCCACCTCATCATTCCCGATCGTCCCGGCTGGGGTACTGAACCGAATGAGGACGCGCTGCGCGCCCATCCCGCGCGCTCGGAAAAATAGCGCGGCATCTGCGCAAGGGAGCGCCAGGTGCAAAGCCTG
>DASWPO010000152.1:0-3108 GCA_036404015.1 Bordetella sp.
CAGATTGCCGATGATGCGTTCGAGCAGATTGAACAGCGCGACGCTGTCCTGCGAGGGCAGCGGATCGTAGGCGCGGTAGTCGAACATGCCGGTGCGGACATTGTGGGCCAGCAGGAAGGGCGCCTGCATCCGGCTCATCAGCAGGCTGCTCTGGGCGCGCAATTGTTCCAGCGCCGCGGGGTTGCGCTTCTGCGGCATCAGGCTGCTGATGCCCATCAGGTCGCCGGGCTTGAAGGTGAGCCAGGGCAGCGGCGCCAGGTACTGCGAATGCACGTCCTGGGCGAACTGGCTGATCTGCACGGCGCAGCTTGCCAGGATGCCCGCCAGCTCCAGGCAGCTGTCCACGGGAGCGAGATGGTTGGCGTCGTAGGTGTTGAGCACCAGTCCGTCAAAGCCCAGCAGATCGGCCAGGAGCGGGCGGTCGATGGCGAAGCTCGAGCTCGACAGGGCCGCGGCGCCCAACGGGCTGAGGTTGATGCGAGGGTAGGCGCCGGCCAGGCGGTCGAGCTGGCGGCCGAGCGCGCTGGACAGGGCCAGCAGATAGTGCGCGAACGTGGTGGGCTGGGCTTGCACGCCATGCGTGTAGGCGGGGATCACCGTGTCGGTATGCTGGCGCGCGAGCGCGATGGCCTCCAGGCGCGCGCGCGCCAGCGCGGCGTGAGCCTGCAGCAGGTCGACGCGCAGGTTCATGCGCGACAGCGTGGAGGCGATGTCCTGGCGGCTGCGGCCCGCATGGACCAGCGAAGCCTGCGCGCCGATCCGTTCGGCCAGCCGCTTTTCATAGTCGAGATAGTCGCCGGTGCGCTGCGTGCCGGGCGCGTCCTGCGCCAGGCTCAGGATGCCCGCGGCGATGACGCCCGCGGTGGCCCGGTCGAGTATGCCCGCCTGCGCCAGCATGACGATGGAGGCTTCGTTGATCTGCCCCAGGAAGGCAGGCACGCGCTCGCCGCCGCGGAAGGCTTCGTTGACGTCCTTGGCCTGGTAGGCGCTCGTGGCGTGGTCGTGGGTATTGCTTGGGCTGGACATGGGCGGATTGCCGGCGTGATGAAAGTGACGGCGACTTTGCCCGCGCCTAAACCTGCTGTCAAATGAATAAATTTGAACTTAATATTCACTCCATGGAATAGTTTGCGGAGGCATCATGGCAGTGACTTTTCAACAATTGGTCTGCATCCGGGAGCTGGTGAGCAACGGCTTCAGCGTGTCGAAGACAGCCGAGGCGCTGCTCAATACGCAGCCGAGCGTGAGCAAGATGATCCGGGCGCTGGAGCACGAACTCGGCGTCGACGTCTTCGCCAGGCGTGGCAACCGGCTGGTGGACCTGACCGAGGCGGGCCGCGATGTCTACCTGCTGGCCGGCCGGATGCTGCGGGACGCCGGCTCCTTGCGCCAGATCAAGCACGCTGCCGGCAGCGGCCCCGACGTGCAGGGCGCGCTGCGGGTGGGAACCACGCACATCCACGCGCGCTACCGATTGCTGGACGTGACCGAGCGCTTCCTCAAGCAGTATCCGCAGGTCCAGATCGAATATGTGGTGGGCACGCCGCAGGACATCCACGCGGGCGTGCGCGACGGCAGCCTCGATATCGGGCTAAGCACCATGCCCGACGCCGTGTCTTCCGGCATCCTGGCGCTCAAGGCCTACGAGATGACGCGCTGCCTGGTGGTGCCGGCCGGGCATCCGCTGTTGTCCGTCGAACGGATCACGCTGGAAGAACTGGCGCGCTGGCCGTGGATCGTCCATAGCGAGAGCCTCACCTCGGGCGCGGTCGTGCGGCGCACCTTCCAGATGCACGGCTTGCAGCCCAGGGTGGTGATGCGCGCGATGGACGTCGATGTGATGAAGGCCTATGTCGCGCGCGGCATAGGCATCGCGGTGCTGCAGCAAATGGCGATGGAAGGGGATGAGAATGGAAATCTCAGGCAGATCGACGTCGATGGCTTGTTTCCGTCGTCGACCACCATGGTCATCGTGCGGGACGACCACCTGCTCAAGCGTTTCGCCTTCGATTTCATCTGCATGCTGATACCGCGCATGCGGGGCAAGGCGATCGCCGCCGCGCTGAACATGGCGCCGCCGCGCGCGGGCGCGGCACGCGGGCGGCGAGCCCGGTAGCCGGCGCCTTTGCCGCGGGCTTCAGCGCTTGCCCGCGGACTGCGCGTAGTCCATGTACAGCTTGTGCGCCAGCTGCGCGGCCGGGCCGTAGGCCAGCTTGCGGTCGTCCAGGCGGTTGACGTGGATCACCTTGCCGTAGTTGCCGGTGGAGAACACTTCGTCGGCATTTTTCAGGTCGTCGGGCGTGATCGTCCGTTCTTCCACGCTGGCGCCGTGGGCGCGCAGCAGGGCCAGCACGCGCTGGCGCGTCACGCCGTTCAGGAAGGTGCCGTTGGGCGCCGGGGTGGCGATCTTGCCGTCCTTGGCGAGCCACAGGTTGCTGCTGGCGAATTCGGCCACGTTGCCGTCGCCGTCGAGCATGACGGCGGTGTCGAAGCCGGCGGCATTGGCTTCCTTGGTGGCGCGCTGGCCGTTCGGGTACAGGCAGGAGGCCTTCGCGTCCGTCGGGGCCATGCTGGACCAGGCGCGGCGGTAGGTGTCCTGCGACATGGCCGAGAAGCCTTCGGCGCCGGGCATGGGCACCTTGAACACGTGCAGCACGAACTGGGTCTTGCTGGCTTCGGGCAGCAGGAAGCCGTCGGCGCAGAAGAACATGGGCTTGATGTAGAGCGCGGTGCCGGCCGGGAACCGGGCCACGGCTTCGAGGGCCAGTTTCTGGACTTCTTCCCAGGTGAGCTTGGGCTCCATGAGCATTTTCCGGGCCGAGCGGATCACGCGCTGGCAGTGCAGGTCGAGGTCGGGCGTCAGGCCGTCGAAGGCGCGCGCGCCGTCGAAGACCATGCTGGCCATCCAGAAGGCGTGGTCGGCGGGGCCCAGCAATTTGGGGTTCTCGGTCGTCCATTGACCGTCGTAGTAGAAGATGGCATCCATTCTTGAGTCCTGGGGGTGTATCTGAGTTCTTGAGCCGCATGGAGAAACGGGGCAACACGGGGCGGCTTCGCTGCGGCGGGCTCGGGCGCGCCATCAGGCGCCCTCGGCCCTTCGGGCTTCCC
>DASWPO010000153.1:0-3269 GCA_036404015.1 Bordetella sp.
CGGCGTGGTCTGGCTGGTGGGCGCGGCAAGCGGCGGGCGCGACGTGCTGCAGCCCTTGTCGCAACTGAGCGCGTCGGCGCGCCTGGACGAGGCGCGGCAGGGGCTTGCCGGGAATGACGCGCCGCAGCCCGGGTTCGTCGCCGTGCGCAGCGTGGCCGAACTCGATGACGCCCTGGCTCGCAGCGGCAAGCCCGCCATGCTGGATTTCTATGCCGACTGGTGCGTGTCGTGCCGCGAAATGGAGCGCTACACCTTCAGCGACGCGGCCGTGGCGACGCGCATGGGCCGCATGCTGCTGCTGCGCGCGGACGTCACGGGCAATACCGCCGAGGACCGCGCGCTGCTCAAGCGCTTCAAGCTCTTCGGGCCGCCGGGCACGGTCTTCTTCGCGCCGGGCGGCCGCGAGCTGGCCACGCGCGTGATCGGCTACCAGGATGCCAGCCGTTTCGTCGCGTCGCTGGACTCGGCGATCGCCGCGCAATAGGCGTATTGCTCATGCCCGATCCTTTCCCCGCCATCTCCCGCGCCGATTTCGGTTGCGTGTCGGTGTTTTTCGGCGCGAAGAACGGCAAGTATCCGGACGGCAACCAGGTGCTGATCCGCGGCCGCGATACGCGCGTGGCCTTCGACACGCCCCTGGTCTCCAACCATATCGGGCCGGAATTCGATGCAACCGAGCTGGTGGTGATGGGGCATGTGCACGAAGACCACATGGCCGGGCTGCACCGCCTGCCGCATGCCGCCGTGCAGGTGCACGAGGCCGACTTGCCGGCCTTGCAAAGCCAGGCAGGAATGGCGGCGGCCTGCGGCGGCACGCCGGCCCGCATGGCCGAGACGCTGGAAAGATTCCGGCGCGAGTTTTTCTATGCGCCGCGCCCCGATGCCACGGGCTACGTGGATGGCGCGGTCTGGGAGCTGGGGCGGTCGCGGGTGCGGGCCATGCACATGCCAGGCCATACGGCCGGCCACACGGTGTTGCTGGTCGAGCCCGAGGGCGTGGCCTTCCTGGGCGATATCGACCTGAGCGGCTTCGGCCCTTTCTATGGCGAGGCCACGTCCAACCTGGGGGATTTCCGCCGCACGCTGGCGCGGGTGGCGGAGATTCCCGCGCAGGTGTGGGTCACCTATCATCACCGCGGCGTCTATACCGACAGGGAGGTCTTCCTGCGCGATCTCGCGGCCTTCGCCGCCAAGCTCGACGCGCGCGAACAGCGCCTGCTGCAATGGCTGCGCGAATCACCGCAGACCATTGCGCAAATGGTCGAGCGGCGCCTGCTGTACCCGCAGGGCCATCAAGCGCCGTGGATGGTGGATGCCGAAACCCGCACCATCGAGCAGCACCTGCAGGAGTTGCTGGCCGATGGCCGGGTGCGGGTGGATGAAGCGGGGGTTTTTCACCTGGCGTAGGCGTGTAGGGTAGGGACAAATCCCTTCACATTCCACCCAGGCACTCGTAGCGGATCATGCATACTCTGCCGCCTGAAAGCGGAGGCCAATTCATGGTTCCTGTAAACTACAAAAGTAACTACAATGGAATTCGAGTGGGACATTGCAAAGGCAGAACGCAATTGGCACAAGCACGGCGTGAGCTTCAACATGGCGGCAAGGGTTTTTCTTGATCCTGGCCGGATAGAGGCCTTTGACGACAGGAGTGCGTATGGCGAGGATAGATGGGCGACGATTGGCTGCGCTGCGCCAGCGGTGCTGTACGTGGTCTATAACGGTGCGTGAAGGCGACGTTATCCGGCTGATTTCAGCGAGAAAAGCAAATGAAAAAGAGCGCAGACAATATCGTCAAGCTCACGCTTGATCCGAAGAATCCGCCGCCGTTGACCGCCGCGGAACGAGCGGAATTGAAGGCGGTGATGGCCAGGCCGGATTCGGCCATAGACTACAGCGATGCGCCAGAACTGGGGGATGCGTTCTGGGCTGCCGCAGACAAGGCCGTGCATGCAAAGAAGCAAATCACGCTACGCATCGATTCCGATGTGGTGGACTTCTTCAAACATACCGGCAAGCGTTATCAGACGCGCATCAATGCGGTCTTGCGCGCTTACGTGGATGCGCACAAAAAAGCGCACAGTTGATCTGAATCACCAGATGGCTGCGTGAATCAGCCGTGCTTGAGCAGCTTGGCCGCTTCGACGGCGAAATAGGTCAGCACGCCGTCGGCGCCGGCGCGCTTGAAGCCCAGCAGGGCTTCCATCATCACCTTGTCGTGATCCAGCCAGCCGTTGTTGGCGGCGGCCTTGATCATGGCGTATTCGCCGCTCACCTGGTAGGCGAAGGTCGGCACGCCGAAGGCGTCCTTCACGCGGCGCACCACGTCCAGGTAGGGCGTGCCGGGCTTGACCATCACCATGTCGGCGCCCTCGGCGAGGTCGGCCGCCACTTCGCGCAGGGCCTCGTCGGTATTGCCCGGATCCATCTGGTAGGCCTGCTTGTCGGACTTGCCCAGGTTGCTGGCCGAGCCCACGGCATCGCGGAAGGGGCCGTAGAAGGCGCTGGCGTACTTGGCCGAGTAGGCCATGATACGCGTGTGGATGAACTGCCCGCCTTCGAGCGCCTGGCGGATGGCGCCGATGCGGCCGTCCATCATGTCGCTGGGGGCGACGATGTCCACACCGGACTGCGCCTGCACCAGCGCCTGCTTGACCAGTACCTCGATGGTGGGCTCGTTGAGCACGTAGCCCTGCTCGTCGATCAGGCCGTCCTGGCCGTGGCTGGTGTAGGGATCGAGCGCCACGTCGGTGAGCACGCCCAGCTCGGGAAAGCGTTTCTTGAGTTCGGCCACCACGCGCGGGATGAGGCCGTCGGGGTTGGCAGCCTCGATGCCGTCGGGCGTCTTGAGCGCGGGGTCGATCGCCGGAAAGAGCGCCATCACGGGGATGCCCAGCGCCACGCATTCCTCGGCCACCGGCAGCAGGGTGTCGAGCGAATAGCGCGCCACGCCCGGCAGCGAGGGCACGGCCTGGCGCAGGCCCTGGCCTTCGGCCACGAACACGGGGTAGATCAGGTCGTCGGCCGACAGGGTGTTTTCGCGCACCAGGCGGCGCGTGAAGTCGTCGCGGCGCAGGCGGCGGGGGCGGGAGGCGGGATAGCCGGCGGAAACGAGATGCTGGGTCATGGCACGATTTGAGGAGAAATCCAGTTTTCGATGGCCAGCCCGGCTTCTGGCAGGCCAATGCGATCCGTGGAGGAAAAAGGGATGGCGTTGAGCTGGCCGATGTCGGCGAGCTCCTTGCGCACGGCCTGTATGGTCCGCATGC
>DASWPO010000154.1:0-20853 GCA_036404015.1 Bordetella sp.
GACGCCATATTGTTACTCCATTTCAGAGAAAAGTCATCAAAAACGATTGCAGATCTGCAATTCATAACAAAAATGATAACAATACGCCTCTTCCTCCTGCCTGCCTTAGATCCCAGCCCGGCAAGGGGCGCTATTTGCGACAACCATTGCTGAAGCGCCACGGACGCCTAGAGGGAGGCAACTCGCGCACCGGCATCTCGACACCCCTAGCCTCCCAGGCGCTCCACCAAACCAGGGACACTAACCGCGACTCGCCAAACAACAAACCATCGCCACCCGGTGTCACGTAAGCTCGCGAAAGCACGCTTTAAGGCAGTTCCCTCAGCGTCGCGACATCTTGCGGGTCAATGCGCAGCACCCGCCCGTTGCTGTACACGAGCTCCAGCACATGAGCCGTTGCCAAATACCGCGCCGACACAGCATGAGGCGCCTCTGACGCCTGATAGCCACGCGCCAGCGCCTGTTCGTAACTCCGACGAGTGATTCTGGTTGCCATGTGCTCGACACCTCATCAGCAATTTTTGCCTACCGACTCGAAACGACATTGCCAGATCATCTGTGTTGCTGACATTCACGCAGATAGTTGACTAGCAGCGACATCATCTCGTTGGTAGAAAGCTTGCCCGCCCGCCTCAGCGCAATCAGCAAATCCTGCACATGGCCTGACTGCACCTCGTCTCCCGAAAGGCAGGTCACTGTATTTGCCCAACTATCCATCGCGGTGGGGACATAAGTCACATTGCAGCGTCGCGCAAGATCTTCAATGAAATACGCTACGTCCGTGGTCGGGATAGCCGAAACGAGATGAACTGGCGAGACTTCACTGCATGTAGTCATGCACGGCACGTCTCACATTACGTCGATGTATTGATGAATCCGAGCCACCAGCGCATCAAAATCTGGCTGACCCTGGTAATACAGCGCTTGCGTCTTGCGGTACTCCAACTCAAAGCGCTCGCGTTGTGCAGCGTCAGCAAGGACAAAGGCCTGGTTTCGTGCAATCACCTGCTCATCACCGCTCCGAAAGCGCTGCGCCTTGCGCTCTTGGTAGGCCGGTTCCCGCATGAATGCCTGCACCTCCTCCAAACCCAGAAGGCAGTACACGTCATAGTAGTGCCGAAGGAAATTGCCCGGAAACGCCTCCGACTCACCCAAGCGACGGTATTTGGTGGAAATTGTCTGAAGCTTCTCGACGAAAGTGTGCGTCGGCGCATAGCAAGGTACCGCGACTGCACGGTTGTCGAACACGTCTACGCCGCGATCTCTGGCAACATCGAAAGCCCATGACGAGATCGTGACAGCTCGATTGGGTGCCGTATCGTCAAACCCAAGCTCCAACAAAATTCCATCTTTGACGCCTGCCAATGCCGATACGCGCGGCGTGTATATCAAGCGGATGCCGGCGCTGCGCATCTTGTCGTCGTCAAATTGCGTGTCGCGCTCAACGTTGCCGATGCCTGGGATACGGATACGCGCCGCCAGTTCGTCGTAATACGTACGGCGCGAAAGTACGTGCGCTGGCTTGTCTTGATTGCGCCCCGTCTTCACATCCATGTCGGCGGGCGGCTCTATGCGAATGTCGATGTCTTCGGAAAAACGGTGGATGACACCAAAGCCCTTCGAGAGCGACGTCCCTCCCTTTAGTTCGAACTGGAAGCCCTGTGCCTGCAAACCCCACAGGCAATGCATGATCCAGTAGTCCTTCTCGACCAACATAGGATCAAGCCCTCGTTCGTCAGCGACAAGCGCAAGCAACTGATCAAAGTCCTTCCGCGCGTGCAGGAAATCAGGCACTCATCCACTCCCGCAGGCGCTTGCGCGTCGCCACATTGCCAAAACTGTCGGCAGCCCGCTGCAGCCGGACTGAGTCGAACGAGGACAGCTTGCCACGCGCTTGGCGCAAAACGGCATCACGATCCTCGGCCAACTCTTCAAGGTTGTTTAGCAGATCGACATACAGAAACTCGGGGGTCAACTTCTTCGGGAAGCGCGGCTTCATTCGGAAATCGAACTGCCGGTTGCCAAGTTGGAAAACACCATGGCGCTTGTGGTTGTAGACCAGCGTGCGGTTATAGAGCTGAGTGGTACCAAGACCCACGGCGTTGTAGGCCGAGGGTGAAAACACCAAAAAGTCCTTGTCACGAAGAAAGCCCCCCACCACTTGGTCATCCGTTGGTGGCAGCGGGCCAAAGCTGGACTGCTTCGGCGCGTGGTAGAGGCCCTGAGCAAGTTTTTTCAGCTTTCCTGTGGCGACCAGCTCACGGAGATGCCTATCCACTGCGGTGGACAGACGTGCCAGGTCCTCGCGCCGATAGACACGACCGGCTTGCAACTCATCCGCAAGATGAGCTGCGGCCCCTCGAAGGGGCTCAACGGCAGATAGAGTAGCTGCAGGCACGTCTAATTTCTCATTGAAATTTCATGCATTTTATCGCATTCTGCCGACTACGTCAGTCCCAAAAAAGTGTCCAAAGGGTCACCGCCAATCTCTCGATGCGTCCTGTGGACGTACCCGCTGGAAGAGGAGAGGTCTCTAGCGCATGACAATAATCATCGCTGGCTACGCCAAATCATATGGATTTACATATCATATGTTTTTTCATACCATATAGACATTCATCACAAGGCGACACCCATGCCTAACGCGGGCCGGCAGGAAAGAGATACCAAAGTTGGCCGAATCCTTCTCTGGGAGGGGCGGGTTAGCCGCGCTCGACTTATCTCCGAGTATGGGTTGAGCCCTATACGGGCCAGCGAGTGGCTGCGCGATTTCCGGGAGTCATACCCGGAGTGGGTAGCATGGGACAGCAAGCTCAAAGCAGATGTGGCCACCTCCATCGCGTATGCGGACGCCGAACAGGCGGCGAATACCTCGTGGCCGGGCGCTATCAGCGCCATGCTGGTCCCGTATGCGCTGAACGTCCCAGGCAAGCCGCTCTCCATCTCATGGGACTTCGCCCACATCTCGCCTCGCACCTTCTCCCGACTGAACTTGGCCATCGCAGATCGTCTCAGGGTGAGGTTCGTCTACTGCTCCATGAACAACCCGGAACCGCACGAGCGAACCGTCGAGCCGCACAGCCTGTTACGGGCAGGACGACGGTGGCACGTCCGCGGCTACTGTCTGCAGAGGCGAGCCTTCCGTGACTTCGTATTAGGGCGAATGAGCAAGGTCACACTGCTCACGGAGCCCAGCTTGGCAGACATCGCCGCCGATGCTGCCTGGTCCACAGTCCTCCAAGTCAGGATTACCGCTCACCCTGGCCTCAGCCCTGCGCAGCAACTGATCGTCAGAAACGAGTACTTCAACGGGGCATCAGCGCGCGTAGAAAGCTGTAGGGCTGCCCTCCTGAACTACATGGTGCAGGAGATCATGGCAGCCACGGACGTGAGTCGACAGGCTCCTCCCGACTATCAACTGGCGATTGAAAACACAGAGGAGTGCCGGCAATGGCTGTTCATGACTTAACAGACCAAATTCGCCAAGAGAAGGTGGCTGAACGCTATCCGCCGCTCTTCAAACGCCTGCCCGACCGCCTGTTCGCGCCGCTGGCTTCGGCCAATCGCTTCCAATATTGGTCACTGCTGTGTGTTCTGCACGCCAAACGCTTCGGCCCAGAGGCCCCGTTGCCGCCGAGTACCGGCTTCTTGATGCGCGAAATCACGGCCGACATAGCCGAAGAACTCCAGTACCAGGACTGGACTCCGGAAGGCGATGACGTGACGCCAGCCACACCGCTGGCAATCCGAGCCATCATGGTCTTCAATCGCTTGCGCGACGCGGGATGGATCCGCGTGGACCGAGTGGGCGTGCGCGAGATGGTGACGATGGCTCCCGCCGTCGCCCATTTCATGAACCGCCTCGTGGAGTTCGCTCACACCGGCCCGGAGTTCGTCTCCGGCAAGATCCGCAGCATCGAAGCCAACCTGAAGCTGCTTCTGGACGAGAGCACAGATGGTGCCTCGCTGCAGGAAGCAGCCCGCCAGTCGCGCGCCCTACTTGAACACGTCCGCATCGCCGGCACGAATGTGCGCGATCTAATGCTGGAGATCGGTCGCGTCGACGCCACCGGCGAGTTCGTGAGACGCTTCTTCGATGACTACGTCGAGCGCATGGCTGATGGCGAGATGGTACGCAAGAAGCCGGCGAATCCCGCCCTCTTCAAGATCGGCCCGACCTCTACGGCGACTCGCACTTCCATCGCCGAACAAGCCCGTCAGCTCCAAGAGAAGATTGATGAATTCAAGGAGAGGTACGCCAAGCTCAAGGAGCTCTTGAACAACCTTGGACCATTCGTGGGTGGAGAGCAGGACAAGGTTCACGAAGTCCTCGAAATCTTCGATCGGATAACCAAAGAGGCGGCCGATGAGGAGGATCTGACGCGGCGCCTACAAGCCCTCAATACTGAAGAGTATCGACAGTTGGTGCAGGTAAAGCCAATGGACAGCATGATCACTGAAGGTCTTGATCTCGGGCCCACGGGCTTTCTCGCGCTGTTTCTGGATAGCTGGGGAGATCCCATCGTGGACCAGCCGCTTGGCGGCTGACAATTTGTCCCGCGCGGCAGCAAGCGAGATGCCACCAAAACCATAGCGGCCGATGGTCAGCGTTTCGCGCCGGCCATTGATGCTGTAGTCGTATCGAAAGGAGATGGACCCTGTCGGTGAGATGGCCACGTACATCCCATCACGGTCAGCGACTTTGTAAAGGGTCGAGCGAGGCTTGAGGTTTCGAAGGGTGAAGTCTGTAAGCATGTAAGGTTTCCTAAATTGAGACGGCCGGTTGCCGTCACCAATCGCGAAACCTACAGATTTCCGCTCACACTGAGCGTCCAATCACTTGCTTGAGCACCGAATCCCGTTTCATATGGTCTCACGTCCTAGCCTTCAACATCGCCACCCGAAAACAACCGGCAAACTGGCCGAAAAACGGCTCTCTGCCTTTTGCCAGCTTGTATGCAGGGGCATGGCGCCCTAAGCTACTTAAAACCAAAGAACCACGATGAATATCTGAAAGAGACGAATGCCTTCCAGCCAGACGACGTACACCTGCCCGCCAACCCGCATGAAACCTGACTTTTTTGACCGCAGCATACCGTGTCGCACGGTATCGGCAGACGGTATGGCACTTAGCCTAGCTCGGACCTAAGCTGAGAGCGCCATTTCTACCGTCGCCGATACCGTCGATTTCAGCGTCTAGCAACAATCGACCACGAGAGGATCAAGAAGACGATTACCCTTTTAAATCAATAGCTTAGAGGCAGCTCATCGGCTATATTTCATCAACTTGCACATGCAAAGCATGCCGTAAGTTTTTGATTTATAAGGGATTTTTTCGCCCCTCACTCCCACTCGATCGTCGCCGGCGGCTTGCTGCTCACGTCATACACCACCCGGTTGATACCCCGTACTTCATTGATGATGCGTGAAGACACGCGAGCCAGCAACGCATGCGGCAACGGCGCCCAATCCGCAGTCATGAAATCGAAGGTCTGCACGGCGCGCAGGGCCACCACGTATTCGTAGGTGCGGCCGTCGCCCATCACGCCCACCGACTTCACCGGCAGGAAGACCGCGAAGGCCTGCGAGGTGAGGTCGTACCAGCTCTTGCCCGTTTCCGGATCGATGACGGCGCGCAGTTCTTCGATGAAGATGGCGTCGGCGCGGCGCAGCAGTTCGGCGAATTCACGCTTGACCTCGCCCAGGATGCGCACGCCCAGGCCGGGGCCGGGGAACGGGTGGCGGTAGACCATCTCGGGCGGCAGGCCGAGGTTGACGCCGAGCTCGCGCACTTCGTCCTTGAAGAGTTCGCGCAGCGGTTCGAGCAGCTTGAAATCGAGGTCGTCGGGCAGGCCGCCCACATTGTGGTGCGATTTGATGGCGGCGGCCTTGCCGGTCTTGGTGCCGGCCGATTCCACCACGTCGGGGTAGATGGTGCCCTGGGCCAGCCACTTGGCGCTCTTCAACTTGGCCTTCTCGGCGGAGAAGACTTCGATGAACTCGCGGCCGATGATCTTGCGCTTGGCTTCGGGGTCGGCCACGCCGGCCAGCTTGCCCATGAACTGGGCGGTGGCATCGACGTGGATGACCTTGACGCCCATGTTCTTGGCAAAGGTGTCCATGACCTGCTTGCCTTCGTCCAGACGCAGCAAGCCGTGGTCGACGAACACGCAGGTAAGCTGGTCGCCGATGGCCTTATGGATGAGGGCCGCGGCCACGGACGAGTCGACGCCGCCCGACAGGCCCAAGATAACCTCGTCCTTGCCGACCTGTTCGCGGATGCGGGCCACGGCCTCGGAGACGTAGTCGGGCATGTTCCAGTCGCCCGCCGCCTCGCAGATGTCGCGCACGAAGCGCGTGAGCAGGGCCTTGCCCTGCACGGTGTGGGTGACCTCGGGGTGGAACTGCACGGCGTAGAAGTTGCGCGACTCGTCGGCCATGCCGGCGATGGGGCACGAGGGCGTGGAGGCCATGAGCTTGAAGCCCGGGGGCATTTCGTCGACGCTGTCGCCGTGGCTCATCCACACCTTGAGCATTCCGTGGCCCTCGGGCGTGGCGAAGTCCTGCAGGCCCTCGAGCAGCTTGGTATGGCCATGGGCGCGGACTTCGGCATAGCCGAACTCGCGATGGTCGTGATAGGTGACCTTGCCGCCCAGCTGGTGCGCCATGGCCTGCATGCCGTAGCAGATGCCCAGCACCGGCAGGCCCAGCTCGAACACGGCCTGGGGCACGCGCATCGAGGCCTCGTCGTAGGCCGAGGCATGGCTGCCGGAGAGGATCACGCCCTTCAAGCCGAGCTTGGCCTGGTCGCGGATGAAGTCGTCCTTGACGTCGCCGGGGTGGATCTCGGAATAGACGCCCGCCTCGCGCACGCGGCGTGCGATGAGCTGGGTGACTTGCGAACCGTAATCGAGAATCAGGATGCGCTGGTGCATGGAGTTCTGCCAACAATTGAAAAAAGCAGTGCAAGAACGCAAGCCCATGCACTGCCAAGGTCTATCCAGGGCACAGCGGATCCGGCTCTGCCGGTCCGCCAGTGCCGCCCCCTCGAGGGGGCGCGCGAAGCGCGTAGGGGGTGGGCCCTAGTCGGCGCGGTAGTTGGGGGCTTCCTTGGTGATCTGCACGTCGTGCACATGCGATTCGCGGAAGCCCGCCGAGGTGATCTGGACGAACTCGGTCTTGGTGCGCATCTCGTCGATGGTGGCGCAGCCGCAGTAGCCCATCGAGGAACGGATGCCGCCGACCAGTTGGTAGATGATGGCCAGCACGCTGCCCTTGTAGGGCACGCGGCCTTCGATGCCTTCGGGCACGAACTTGTCGGCGTTGTTGGCCGGGTCCTGGAAGTAGCGGTCGGCCGAGCCGTCGGTCATGGCGCCTAGGCTGCCCATGCCGCGGTACGACTTGTACGAACGGCCCTGGAACAGCACGATCTCGCCGGGGGCTTCGTCGGTGCCGGCGAACATGCCGCCCATCATGCAGGCGTAGGCGCCGGCCGAGAGGGCCTTGGCGATGTCGCCCGAGAAGCGGATGCCGCCGTCGGCGATGAGCGGCACGCCGGTGCCCTCGAGCGCGCGGGCCACATCGGAGATGGCGGTGATCTGCGGCACGCCCACGCCGGCCACCACGCGGGTGGTGCAGATGGAGCCGGGACCGATGCCGACCTTGACGCCGTCGGCGCCGTATTCGACCAGGGCGCGGGCCGCCGCCGCCGTGGCGATGTTGCCGCCGATGACGTCGACCTTGGGGAAGTTCTGCTTGACCCAGCGCACGCGCTCGAGCACGCCGCGGGAGTGGCCATGGGCCGTGTCGACCACCAGCACGTCGACGCCGGCGGCGACCAGCTTCTCGATGCGTTCTTCGGTGCCGTCGCCCACGCCGACCGCGGCGCCCACGCGCAATTGGCCTTGCGCGTCCTTGTTGGCGACCGGGTGCTCGGTGTTCTTGACGATGTCCTTGACCGTGGCCAGGCCGCGCAACTCGAAGGCGTCGTTGACGATGAGGATGCGCTCGAGCCGGTGCTTGTGCATCAGCGCCTGGGCTTCGTTGAGCGTAGTGCCCTCTTTCATGGTGATCAGGCGTTCCCGCGGGGTCATGATGTTGCGCAGGGGCTGGTCGAGGCGGTCTTCGAAGCGCAGGTCGCGGTTGGTGACGATGCCCACGAGCTTCCTGCCCTCGACCACCGGCAGGCCGGAGATGCCGTTCTGGCGCTGCAGGGCGATGGCGTCGCGCACCTTCATGTCGGGCGTGACGGTGACCGGGTCGATGACGATGCCGAATTCGTGGCGCTTGACGCGGGCCACTTCCTTGGCTTGTTCGTCGTCCGTGAGGTTTTTATGGATGATGCCGATACCGCCCTCTTGCGCCATGGCGATGGCCAGGCGCGACTCCGTCACCGTATCCATGGCGGCGGACACGAGAGGAATGTTCAGGGTGATATTGCGGGTGAGACGGGTGGCGAGCGAGGTATCGCGCGGCAACACCTCGGAGTAGGCAGGCACCAGCAACACATCGTCGAAGGTGAGTGCTTGTTGGACGAGACGCATGGGGAAGCTCCGGGCGCAAAGCAAGATTATACGCCTACCTTGCGATTTTTCCTAGGGTTATTACCTAGGGATTACGTGACATATGCGCTCTTGCCGTGCGTCCCTTATTGAGTTCTTGAGCCGTCCGCCGGGAGCGGGCCAGGGGCGCGGACACGTCGGTGCGGCTCGGGCGCGCCAGCAGGCGCCCTCGGCCCCTAGCGGGGCTTCCCTTCCTCCTACTGTCCGCGCCCCTGGCCCGCCCGGCGGACTCTCCATAGGTCGAAAGGCTACACTTTCGCTATGTCGAACACCCATGAAATCCGCCCCGGGCAGTCCATCGAACTGCTCAAGGCGCTGCACATCCTCACGCGCGACGGCAAGATGAACCAGGACAGCCGCCGCAAGCTCAAGCAGGTCTACCACCTGTTCCAGTTCATCGAGCCTTTGCTGCAAGACGTGCAGGACGAACGCGGCGCGGTGACGCTGGTCGACCATGGCGCGGGCAAATCGTATCTGGGCTTCATCCTGTACGACCTGTTCTTCAAGGAAAAGGCCCAGGCGCGGCAACAGGGCGTCGATGCGCCCCGCTCCTCGCACATCTACGGCATCGAAACGCGCGAGGAGCTGGTGCAGCATTCGCGCGAGCTGGCGCAGCACCTGGGTTTTGCCCAGGGCATGTCTTTCCTGAACCTGTCGGTGGCCGATTCCATCGCGTCGCAGGCCTTGCCGCCCACGGTCGACGTGGTGACGGCGCTGCATGCCTGCGACACGGCGACCGACGATGCCATCCGCTTCGCGTTGGAGAAAAAGGCCAGGCATGTGGTGGTGGTGCCCTGCTGCCAGGCGGAAGTGGCGTCGGTGCTGCGCAAGAACAAGGCCCACGCGCTGGCGGACCCGCTGGCCGAGATCTGGCGCCATCCGCTGCACACGCGCGAGTTCGGCAGCCAGGTGACCAATGTGCTGCGCTGCCTGCAGCTGGAGGCGCATGGCTACCAGGTGAGCGTGACCGAGCTGGTGGGCTGGGAGCATTCGATGAAGAACGAGCTCATCATCGCGCAGCGCAAGCAGGACCGGCCGCGGCACAAGGCCGCCGAGCGCCTGAAGGAAATGCTGGAACGCATCGGCCTGCAGCAGCTCAAGGACCGTTTCTTCGCGCCCGAAACCGCGTGACGGCTCACAGGATCTGCTTGTAGTAGAACGTCGTCCCGCATGGCGGGCCGTCCGGCATCAGTGCGTAGTTCGGCACCGTGCCGACGCGCTGCCAGCCTGCCCGGGCATAGAGCCGCTCGGCGTCGCCGCCGGTGACCGTATCGAGAACCAGCACGGACTTGCCTTCCTCCCGCGCGACTTGCTCGATCTCGGTCATCAGCCGCTGCGCGATGCCCTGCCGCCGGGCCCGGCGATGGACCAGCATCTTGGCGACATCGGCCCGATGCGGCTGGTTCTCCGGCTGGGCCATGACGAGCTGCACGGTGCCGACGATGCGCCCTGCTCCATCCTCGGCGACCAGCAAGGCCCGCTCGCCACGCTCGACGCCGTCGGCGACTCCGCGCCAGAAGGCCACGGCCTTTTCCCGGGAGAGCGGCTGCATGAAGCTGACCGAAGCGCCCCCTTGCACGCAATCGATCAGGACATCGGCCAGCATGTCCACGCAGGCCCGGGCCTGGCTGGCCGGGACGCGGCGCACGCGGAGGGTGTCTGTCATGGCTTGCTCCTGGCTTGATTGAAATCGAGGCCCGACAGCGCCACGAGATAGCGCGCCGGCTTGCGGGCAGGGTTGTGATAGGCGATGGGACGGTCGAGCCGCATGGCCAGGCAGTCGCCGGTTTCGAGCCGCCAGCACTGTTCGCCGACGGTCACTTCCATGGTCCCTTCGATCATCCATACCTGCTGGTGGATCCCGGTGTCGCGCACGTCCGTGTCAAAGGCGACATGCTGTCCAGGCGGGAAGCGAACCTCGACCAATTGGAGGGGCGACGGCCAGGCGGGAGACAGGTTGCGGCGGACATAGCCGGAGGCCGGATCGGACCATGCCGGCTGCTCCGCCGCGCGGGAGACGGGCAAAGGCGCGGCAGCGGGCTGCGCGTAAGGCTCGAACAGCGACACGACCGCCACGCCCAGCGCCGAAGCCAGCTTGTCGAGCACCGTCGCGGTAGGGCTGCTTTGCCCGCGTTCGATCAGCGAGATGGCCGACCGGCTTACCTTGCTGCGCTCGGCCAGCACATCGAGCGACCAGCCACGCGCGTCCCGGCGCTCGCGCACACGCTGTGCGATCAGGCTGTTGATGTCCATGATATCTAGTTTTATGTACAAAAAATCTAGTAAACTGGATATTCATGCCAAGCCCGGACCCTGTCAAGCAAAACGCGGGGAATCTTCCGGCTCTTCCCGGCCAGGCCTGCAAGCCTGCACACGCGCGAAACCCGTGTGCAGCGCCCTAGTCCATCAATTTGCGCCAACCGTCGAGCCCCAGCTTCTCCATGGTCTCGATGTTCTTCTCGTAGATGGCATCGGCCTCGGGAAAGGCATCGACCGCGCGATCGATGCTGGCTTCGCGCAGGATGTGCAGGATGGGATACGGCGAACGGTTGGTGTAGTTGCCGGCGTCGCCGGGATCGGTATCGGCAAACTGGAAGGCCGGATGGAAAGTGGCCACCTGCAGGTCGCCCACCAGGCGCAGGCGCTTGAGCAGGCGGTCGGACAGCTCGCCGAAATCGTTGAACTCGTAGAAATCGTGCAAGGCCTCGGGCAGGATGAGCAGCGTGGTGTCGACCTTTTCCGGATCGGCCTCGGCGATGAGCAGGAGCTCGTCCTCCAGGTCGGCCAGCACGCCCTCCTCGTCCGTCGCGTCGCTCACGGCATAGCGCACCTGGCTCTTGATCTGCACGGCCTTGGCGAAGGGACAGAGGTTCAGCCCGATGACGGCCTTTTCCACCCAGCGCAGCGTGTCGGCCGCCACCTGGCGGGCAGCGTCGTCGTCGACGATCATGCCGGCATGTCGGCCATGGTCTGCGCCACGGCCGCGGTGATTTTCTTGCCGTAGGGGATATGCAGGAACTCGTTGGGGCCGTGCGCATTGGACCTGGGGCCCAACACGCCGCACACCATGAACTGCGCCTTGGGAAAGCCCTGCTGCAGAATGCTCATGAGCGGGATGGTGCCGCCCTGGCCGATATAGCCGCAAGGAGCGCCGTAGTACTGCCGCGAAGCGCGGTCGAGCGCGGCCGACAGCCAGGGCGCCGTGGCCGGCGCATTCCAGCCCGTGGCGGCGCCCTGGTTGGCATGGAAGATGACCTTGGCGTTATAGGGCGCGTCGTCTTCGAGCAGGCCCTTGATTTCCTGCGCGGCGGCCACCGCGTCGATCAGGGGCGGCAGGCGCAGCGACAGCTTGAAGGCGGTGCGCGGGCGCAGCACGTTGCCGGCCGAGGACAGGGGCGGCAGGCCTTCGGCGCCGGTCACCGACAGCGTAGGCCGCCAGGTGCGGTTGAGCAGCGCCTCTTCGGGCTCGGCGGTCATGGGCAGCACGAAGCTGCCGTCGGCGCCGCAGCTCCAGGGGAAACGGCGCCAGACCTCCTCGCCCAGGATCTTGGCCGTGGCCTTGACCTGCTCGACGCGTTCGGCGGGGATTTCGCAATGCAGGCTCTGTGGCAACAGGCGGCCGGTGCCGCTGTCTTCCAAGCGGTCGAGCAGATGGCGCAGGATGCGGAAGGTCGACGGCACCACGCCGCTGGAATCGCCCGAGTGCACGCCCTCGTCGAGCACCTGCACTTCCAGCGTGCCCGAGACCATGCCGCGCAGCGAGGTGGTCATCCACAGCTGGTCGTAGCTGCCCGCGCCCGAGTCCAGGCACACCACCAGGGCCACGTTGCCCAGCCGGCCGCGCAGCGCGTCCACATAGGGCAGCAGGTCGTAGCTGCCGGATTCCTCGCAGGTTTCGATGATGCCCACGCAGCGCGGGCGCGGCACGCCCTGCTTGTCGAGCGCCATGATGGCGGTGATCGACGCATAGACGGCATAGCCGTCGTCGGCGCCGCCGCGGCCGTAGAGCTTGTCGTTCTCGAGCTTGGGCGTCCAGGGGCCGAGGTCGTTGCGCCAGCCGGAGAACTCGGGCTGCTTGTCGAGGTGGCCGTACAGCATGATGGTGTCGCCGTTGTCGGCGCGGGTGGCCGGCGCGTCGAAAAAGATCACCGGCGTGCGGCCCGGCAGGCGCACGATCTCGAGCACGAGGCCGTGGATCTTCTGCGCTTCGACCCACTGCGCCGCGTCGCGGATGACGCGCTCGATGTAGGCGTTCTTTTCCCAGTCGGCGTCGAAGGACGGGCTCTTGGCCGGGATCTCGATATAGGTGGTCAGCGCGGGGATGATCTCGCCATCCCATTTTTCGTTGACGAAGGCCTGCAGGGCGTCGGGGTCGAGGGTGGGCGGCAGGGCGTCGTCGGGAATGCGGGCGTTCATGGGAGGATCCTCAAAAGCAGTCGCTGTGCCGACATTTTATGTCCAGCCGCAGACGTCTCGCCAACGGGCCTAACCCCTAGGCCTTCTCTTTGGCGTGGCCCCGTGACAAGTTTGTCCAACTCGGGATCCACGAATGGCGCCACGAAGCCTCCAAATTCAAAATGCTGTCCCAGGCCGCATGCGGAACCACTCCCGGTTTTGACCACTGCGTGCTAACTTATAAATTCCTGAACGGGATACGGATGATGAGCGATATGGCAATACGCTTTGATACCCTCAAGATTGTTGAACGCCTCGAGCGAGGCGGGTTCACGCGTGAGCAGGCCAAAACTCAGGCTGAGGTGCTGGCCGACGTCATCAACCCCGATGCGCTGGGCTTTGCTACACGGCAGGATCTGCAAGACGTGCGTGGCGAACTGCGCAATGAACTGCACGAAGTCGAATACCGCCTCGTCGCCCGGATCACCACCGTGGAACACAAACTCGAGAATTTCCAGAAAGCCACGGAAGGCAAGTTCAACCTGCTTTATTGGATGATGGGCTTCATGCTCACCATGATGAGCGGCCTGTTCTACAAACTGGTCATCCTGTAGAAGTCCATCGTCCCACTATCCTGGCAATGAAAATGGCCGCCCAATAGCGGCCATTTGCACGCCAGCTCGCACAGCCTTACTTCAGCCACACCCGCGCATTGCGGAAAATGCGCATCCACGGCGAGAACTGGCCGCCGGTGTCGGCGGTGCCCCACTTCTCGGGCGCCCAGGACATCATCACATTGCGGGTGACGCGTTCGGGGTGCGGCATGATGACCGTGAAGCGGCCGTCGGCCGTGGTGACGGAAGTCAGGCCGCCAGGACTGCCGTTGGGGTTGTAGGGGTAGTCTTCGGTGCGGTTGCCGTAGTGGTTGATGAAATGCGCCGCGCCGATGACCTTGCCGGCATTGCCCTGCTGCGAGAAATCGGCATAGCCCTCGCCGTGCGCCACGGCCACCGGGACGCGGGTGCCCGCCATGCCGGCAAAGAAGAGCGAGGGCGACTCGGCGATTTCCACCAGCGACAGACGGGCTTCGTACTTTTCGGACTGGTTGCGCGTGAAGCGCGGCCAATGCCCGGCGCCCGGGATCATGGGCGCGAGCGCCGCCATCATCTGGCAACCGTTGCACACGCCCAGGCCGAAGGTGTCGGGGCGCGCGAAGTACTCGGCGAACTGGTCCGACAGCTTGCTGTTGAAGCGGATGGTGCGCGCCCAGCCTTCGCCGGCGCCCAGCACGTCGCCGTAGCTGAAGCCGCCCACGGCCACCAGGCCCTGCATGGTGGAGAGGTCGATGCGGCCGGCCAGCAGGTCGGTCATGTGCACGTCGACCGCCTCGAAGCCCGCGGTGTCGAAGGCCCAGGCCATTTCGACCTGGCTGTTGCAGCCCTGCTCGCGCAGGATGGCCACGCGCGGGCGGCGGCCGGTGGCGATGAAGGGCGCGGCGATGTCGTCCTGCGGATTGAAAGCCACGCGCGGCGACAGGCCGGGGTTGGCGACGTCCTTCCAGGTGTCGAACTCGGCCTGGGCGCAGGCCGGATTGTCGCGCAGCATCGCGATGCCGTGGCTGACTTCGCTCCAGGCGCTGCCCAGCTCGGGACGCGGCTGGCTCCAGACCTTCTTGCCGTCGCGGTAGAACTCGATCTCGTCGTGGCCGTTGAGCCCGCCGATGACATGCGAGTAAGCCGACAGGCCCGCGCCGCGCAGCACCTGCATGACGGCGTCGCGCTGCGACAGCGGCACCTGGATCACGGCGCCGGCCTCTTCCGAGAACAGGGCCTTGAGCGTGAGCTCCTCGCGCTGCACGGCCACCTGGTCGGCGCGGATCTTGTAGTCGCCCCAGTCGGCCGAATTGGGGTCGAAGGTGAGCATGTCGAGGTTGACCGAGATGCCGGTGCGGCCGGCCAGGGCCATCTCGACCAGGGTGGCGAACAGGCCGCCGTCAGAGCGGTCGTGGTAGGCCAGGATGATGCCGGCCTCGGCCAGCGTGCGGATGGTGATGAAGAAGGCGCGCAGGTCCTGCGGGCGGTCGATGTCGGGCACCCCGTCGTTGTCACCCCCGCCGACCTGCCCATAGGCCTGGGCCAGGATGGAGCCGCCCATGCGATGGCGGCCCTGCCCCAGGTCGATGAGGATGAGCGCGCTGTCGCCGATATCGGTGCGCAGCTGCGGCGTGAGGCTGGCGCGCGCGTCCTTCACGGGCGCGAAGGCGGTAACGATGAGCGACACCGGCGACACCACCTGGCGGACCTCGGCGCCTGCCGTGCCGTCGACCGTCCACGAGGTCTTCATGGACAGCGAATCCTTGCCCACGGGGATCGACAGGCCCACGGCCTGGCATAGTTCGCTGACGGCCGTGACGGTGTCGTACAGCGCGGCATCCTGGCCCGGCGCGCCGCAGGCGGCCATCCAGTTGGCCGAGAGCTTGATATCCTCGACCTGGGCCACGTCGGCGGCGGCCAGGTTGGTGAGCGCCTCGGCCACGGCCATGCGGCCCGAGGCCGGCGCGTCGATCACGGCGATGGGCGTGCGCTCGCCCATGGACATGGCCTCGCCGCGGAACCCTTCGTAGTCGGCCAGCGTGACGGCGCAGTCGGCCACCGGCACCTGCCAGGGGCCGACCATCTGGTCGCGCGCCGACAGGCCGCCCACGGTGCGGTCGCCGATGGTGATGAGGAAGGTCTTGTTGGCCACCGTGGGATGGCGCAGCACGCGGTAGGCGGCCTCGGTGAGGTCGATGCCGGCCAGGTCGAGCTTGCCGGCCGCGCCGGGCAGGCGCCGCACGTCGCGCGTCATGCGCGGCGGCTTGCCGAGGATGACGTCGATGGGCACGTCCACCGGGCGCACCTCGCCGTCGGGCTTGGCCCGCGGCGCAGTTCCGTCACCCTCCAGGCCCGGCAGGCCTTCGCCGTCGACCACGCGCAGCGCGCGCTCTTCGGTGGCCACGCCGACCACGGCGTAGGGGCAGCGCTCGCGGCGCGCAATGGCCTCGAAGCGTTCCAGGTCCCGCGGCAGCACCGAGAGCACATAGCGTTCCTGCGACTCGTTGCTCCAGATCTCGGCGGGCGACATGCCGGATTCTTCGACCGGCACGCGCTTCAGGTCGAACACCGCGCCGCGCGCCGCATCGTTGACCAGTTCGGGAAAGGCATTGGACAGGCCGCCGGCGCCCACGTCGTGGATGGCGATGATGGGGTTGCCCCGGCCCAGCTGCCAGCAGCGGTCGATGACCTCTTGCGCGCGGCGCTCGATCTCGGGGTTGCCGCGCTGCACGGAGTTGAAGTCCAGGTCGGCCGAATTGCTGCCCACGCCCATGCTGGACGCGGCGCCGCCGCCCATGCCGATGCGCAGGCCCGGGCCGCCCAGCTGGATGAGCAGCGCGCCCGGCGGGATGGCGTCCTTGTGCGTGAGGCTGGCGTCGATGCTGCCCAGGCCCCCGGCGATCATGATGGGTTTGTGATAGCCCCAGCGGGTTTGCTGCGCCCCTTCGCCCGCGGTCTGCTCCGTCGTTTGCTCGTACGTGCGGAAGTAGCCCAGCAGGTTGGGCCGGCCGAATTCGTTGTTGAAGGCCGCGCCGCCCAGCGGGCCGTCGATCATGATGGACAGCGGCGTGGCGATGCGCTCGGGCAGGCCGTGATGGTCGGCCTCCCAGGGTTGCTCGGCGCCGGGCAGGCGCAGGTGCGACACGGTGAAGCCGGTCAGGCCCGCCTTGGGCTTGGAGCCGCGGCCCGTGGCGCCTTCGTCGCGGATCTCGCCGCCGGCGCCGGTGGAGGCGCCGGGGAACGGCGCGATGGCGGTCGGGTGGTTGTGCGTCTCGACCTTCATCAGGGTATGCACGGTGGTCTCGCGGCGGCGATACACCGGGCTCGCCCCGGCCAGGCCGGGAACGCCGGCCTCGAAGCGCTGCGCCGCGCCGCCTTCCATGACGGCGGCGTTGTCGGAATAGGCCACCACCGTGCCGTTGGGCTGCGCCTTGTGCGTGGCGCGGATCATGCCGAAGAGCGTGTGGGGCTGATCGGCACCGTCGATCTTCCATTGCGCGTTGAAGATCTTGTGGCGGCAGTGTTCGCTATTGGCCTGCGCGAACATCATCAGTTCGACGTCGGTCGGGTCGCGCCTGAGCGCGGCAAACGCATCGGCCAGGTAATCGATTTCGTCTTCGGACAGGGCCAGGCCCAGCGCGGCGTTGGCCTCGACCAGCGCGGCGCGGCCCTGGGCCTGCAGCGGTATCGTGCGCACCGGCTTGCCCGCCAGCGGCGCGAACAGCGCCTGGCCGTCGAAGCCGGCGTCGACCACGGTTTCGGTCATGCGGTCGTGCAGGCAGGCGGCCGCGCGGGCCAGGGTGTCGGCCTCGAAGGACTTGCTGCCCAGCAAGCCACGCTCAGGCGTCAGCGTGTAGCGGATGCCGCGTTCGATGCGGCGCACCGCCGACAGGCCGCAGTTGCGGGCGATGTCGGTGGCCTTGCTGGCCCAGGGCGACACGGTGCCCAAACGCGGGATGACCAGCAGTTCGAGCGCCTTGGCCGGCGCGTCGGAGGCCGCGGCCGGCGTGCCGTAGTCCAGCAGGTCGGCCAGGCGCTGGGCGTCTTGCGCGCCGAGCTCGGATTCGGTGAGGACGAAATGCTCGTAGCGGGCCGAGACGTCGGCCACCGGCAGGCCGGCCTGCTTCAACTGGGCAAGCAGGCGTTCGCGGCGGAAAGCGGAAAGGACGGAGGAACCGGGCAGATGCTGGACGAGGGACACGATGCGGCCGAAGGGGTGGGATCAGAAAGCGGTGGATCAAAAGACGATTTTACCTTTTTGCCCCAGCCCCTGGCGCCGCGCCTGCCCGGGCATCAGACCGGATCAGCCGGCCTGCACCTCGTAGCCGGCCTCTTCGATGGCGGCCCTGGCCTGGGCGGCGTCGACGCCGTCGATGACGACCCGGTGGCTGGCCAGGTCGGTCTTGACCTGCGCCGCGGGCGCCACGGCCTGGACGGCGGCCGTGATGGTCTTGACGCAGTGGCCGCAGCTCATGTCGGGAACAAGGAATTCGGTGGTCATGCGGGGACTCCTGTAGAAGATTCGGAGCCAGCTTAAACCTTCCCATCATGGCAATGTCAAGCCTACAATGAACCTTGACCTTCCCATAATGGGAAGGTGGACACTGGCTTCCTGCTTCCCCACAGGCGCGACGCCCGAGAAGAACATGAACACCCTCGCCACCACAGAACTCGAACTCGCTGTTTCCGGCATGACCTGCGCCTCGTGCGTGCGCCGCGTCGAAAAGGCGCTGGCCAAAGTGCCCGGCGCCCGGGAAGCGGCCGTCAACCTGGCCACCGAGCGCGCCCAGGTACGCTACGACCCGGCCGAAGGCAGCCCCGACGCCTTCGTCGCCGCCGTCGCCAAGGCGGGCTACCAGGCCCGGCCCATCGTCGCGCAGGACAACCAGGCCCGCGAACTGGCCGAGTCGCGCGCAGCCGAGGCGCGGCATCTGCGCCGCGATTTCCTCATCGCGCTGGCCTTGTCCCTGCCCGTGTTCATCCTGGAGATGGGCGGCCACCTGCTGCCCGCCTGGCACCACTGGATCGCCGCCACGCTGGGCGAACGCAACGGCTTCTACCTGCAATTCGTGCTGACCAGCGCGGTGCTGCTGGGTCCGGGCCGGCGCTTCTTCAGCAGCGGCCTGGCGGCCCTGTGGCGCCTGGCGCCCGAGATGAACACGCTGGTGGCGCTGGGCGCCGGGGCGGCCTGGCTCTATTCCAGCGTGGCCACCTTCGCCCCGCATGCGTTGCCCGACAGCGCGCGGCAGGTGTATTTCGAATCGGCCGCCGTCATCGTGACGCTGATCCTGCTGGGCCGCATGCTCGAAGCCGCTGCCCGCGGACGCACGGGCGCGGCCATCCAGCGGCTGGTGAGCCTGCAGCCGCAGACCGCCCGCGTGCTGCGCGACGGCCAGCCGCAGGACCTGCCCATCGAACAACTGATTCCGGACGATGCCGTGCTGGTGCGGCCCGGCGAACGCATCCCCGCCGACGGCACGGTGACCGAAGGCGCTTCGTACGTGGACGAATCCATGCTCACCGGCGAACCCCTGCCCGTGGAAAAAACGGCGGGGGCTCCGGTCACCGGCGGCACGCTCAACACCACCGGCAGCTTCACCCTGCGCGTCTCGCACCTGGGCGCCGACACCGTGCTGGCGCGCATCATCCGCATGGTCGAGACCGCCCAGGGCGCGCGCCTGCCCATCCAGGCCCTGGTCGACCGCGTCACCGGCTGGTTCGTGCCGGCCGTGCTGGCCGCCGCCCTCCTCACCTTTGCCGCCTGGATGATCTGGGGACCCGACCCCGCCCTGCCCCATGCCCTGGTCAATGCCGTGGCCGTGCTCATCATCGCCTGCCCTTGCGCCATGGGCCTGGCCACGCCGACCTCCATCATGGTGGGCACCGGCCGCGCCGCCGAGCTGGGCGTGCTGTTCCGCCAGGGCGATGCGCTGCAGGCCCTGCGCGACGTGGACGTCGTGGCCTTCGACAAGACCGGCACGCTGACCCTGGGCAAACCGACCATGACCGACTGGACGGCCCCCGGCTGCGACGAGTCGCTGCTCCTGCAGCGGCTGGCCTCGGTGCAGGCGCGCTCGGAACATCCCATCGCGCGCGCCATCACGGCCGCGGCGCAGGCCCGCGGCCTGGCCCCGCTGCCGGTTACCGGCTTCCAGGCCGTCACCGGCGCCGGCGTAACGGCGCAGGTGGACGGCCGGCTGCTCATCGCCGGTTCGGCGCGCCTGATGGCGGAACTCGGCATCGACCTCTCGGCCTTCGGCAACCAGGCGGCCGACTGGGGCCGCGACGGCAAGACGCCGATCTATGTGGCCGTCGACGGGCAGGCGCAGGCCATGGCCGCGGTGGCCGACCCCTTGCAGCCCTCGGCTGTCCAGGCCATCGCGGCCTTGCACGCGCAAGGGCTGTCCACCGCGATGATCACCGGCGACCATCGCGACACCGCGCAAGCCGTGGCGCGCCAGCTGGGCGTGGACGATGTGCGCGCGGAAGTCCTGCCCGAAGGCAAGGTCCAGGCCATCGAAGCCCTGCGCCAGGGCGGGCGCAAGGTGCTCTTCGTCGGCGACGGCATCAACGACGCGCCGGCGCTGGCGGCCGCCGACATCGGCATGGCCATCGGCAGCGGCACCGACATTGCCATCGAGGCGGCGCACGTGGTGCTGCTGGGCAAGGACCTGCGCGGCGTGGCCGACGCCATCGCGCTCAGCCGCGCCACGCTGCGCAATATCCGCCAGAACCTGTTCTGGGCCTTTGCCTATAACGTCGCGCTCATTCCGCTGGCGGCCGGCGCCCTGTATCCGGCCGCCGGCTGGCAGCTCTCGCCCATGCTGGCGGCCGGCGCCATGGCCCTGTCCAGCGTGTTCGTCGTCAGCAACGCCCTGCGCCTGAAAACCTTCCAGCCCGCGAGGGTCCGCCCTGCCCGGGCAGGCGCCTGAACCCAGGGAAACGCGCCATGAACATCGGACAAGCCGCCCAGGCCACCGGCATCTCGGCCAAGATGATCCGCTACTACGAGACCATCGGCCTCATCGGCCCGGCCGGCCGCACGGCCGCGGGCTATCGCACTTATACCGAGCAGGACCTGCACACCCTGCGCTTCGTGCGCCGCGCGCGCGGGCTTGGGTTTTCGGTGGAGCAGATGCACGAGCTGCTGGCCCTGTGGCGCGACCGCAAGCGCGCCAGCGCCGACGTCAAGCGCGTGGCCCTGCAGCATGTGGAAGAACTGGAACGCAAGGCGGCGGAACTGCAGCAGATGGCCGACACGCTCAAGCACCTGGCCCGGCATTGCCACGGGGATGAGCGGCCGG
>DASWPO010000155.1:0-1516 GCA_036404015.1 Bordetella sp.
AGGATCGGCATGCCCCAGACGGCCCCGAAGCGCCGCGCGCTCACGCCGCGTTCTCCCGGACCTCGGCTTGACGGCGCCGCGCCAGCTCCGCGAGCCGCGCATCGCCGGCCTTGCGCCGGGCGATCCACAAATACAGGCCGCTGGCCAGCACCACGATGGTGGCCAGATCGAGCAAGGCCCACAGCACCTTCAGCGGCAGGCCGCCGTAATCGCCGAAATGCAAGGGCCGGGAGACTTCCAGCGCGGTCAGGTACCAGGGCAGGGCGGCCACCTTGACCAAAGAGCCCGAAGCACCGTCGACGAGCACCGCCGTGTGCGTGCGCGACGTGAGCGGCGTGTTGCCCTGCAGCCACACGATGAAATGCCGCGGACTGCCGTAGGGGCTGCCGGGATAGTTCATGCTGGTCAGCGACATGCCGGGCACGGCCTCGAGCGCCACCTCGGCCACGCGCTGGGGTGAAGCCGGGCCGGCGCCTGCCGGCGCAGGCGCGCCGGCGGCCGCCAGCAGGGCGGGCAGGGTATTGCGCTGCCAGAGGCTGAAAAGCGGCGTCGACAGTTCGTTGATCACGCCGGTCACGCCGACCACGCCGCCCCAGGCCAGGGTCACGATGCCCAGCAGGTTGTGCAAGTCCAGCCACTTGATGCGCCGGGACCGCGCCGCGCGCACGGTGCCGAACTCGAGCTTCTTCATGAAAGGCCCGTAGAGCACCACGCCCGAGACAATGGCGACGACGAAGAGCAGGCCCATCGAGCCCAGGAACAACTCGCCCGCCAGGCCGGCATAGAGATCAGTGTGCAGGGCCAGCATGATGCCCATGAAACTGAAGCGCGCCGCCTCGTAGGACGGGCCGTCGAGCAGGACCTCGGCCGTGCGCGCATCCACGTGCACGGCATGGCCGCCGCCCGAGGCGGAGGGCGGCACCAGCCCCACGAGCACCGTCGGCTCGTCCGGATCCAGGTACAGGTAGTCGATGCGCTCGCCCGGGTGCCGCTGCAAGACCTGGCCGGCCACGCGATCGAGGCTGGCGCGCGGCGTGCCCGCGGGCAGGGCAGCGGGCGCCTTGCCCGTCCTGAACCCGGCTTCGATCTCGTGCTGGAACACCAGGGGCAGGCCGGTCAGGCAAATCACCAGCAGGAAAAGCGTGCAGACCAGGCTCGTCCATTTGTGAACGGCATACCAAGTCTTGATTTGGAGGGAGCGCATCGCCGAATAATATTCGAAAAGATAATGATAATGATTCTTTTTTGATATTATCTCTCCCATCGATTCACCTCCTTTTCAGCAGACCGCGCATGAGATTTCGCCTTCGCCCCCTAGCCCTGTTCATCGCCGCATTGCCTTGCCAGGCGGCCCTCGCGCAGGCGCAAACCACCCCCGCGCCCGCCAACGGCGACCAGCCGGCCGTGATGGAAACCATCACCGTCCAGGCCAGCGCCGACGCCTCGGGCGTCGGCCTGCCGCCCGCCTATGCCGGCGGCCAGGTGGCGCAGGGCGGCCGGGTGGGGGTGCTGGGCA
>DASWPO010000156.1:0-9754 GCA_036404015.1 Bordetella sp.
AACTGGCCGAGGGCGAGCAGGTCTCCCTGTTTTTCGGCGGCCTGAAGTCGGACGCCGGCCTGGCCCTGGCCAGCTATGCCGGCCAGCAGCAGGCCTTCTACCTGGCCACCCTGCCCATGTCCAGCCGGCTCACCTGGGAACAAGGCAATGCCTACACCTACCGCCTGGCGCCATCGGGCTGGATGCAGGTGGCCGCGCTGGTGCCCCGGACATTCGGGCTGCGCAAGCGGCGCTGGGCGCTGGTCTATCCCGACGACGCCTACGGACAGCCGACCGCCGCGGCCTTTCGCAGCATGATCACCAGCTTCCAGTCCCGGACGACCATCGTGTCGGACCAGGCCGTGGCGCCGGGCAAGTTCGATGCGCGCGAGCTGGTGCGCCGCCTGCGGGAGGACAAGCCCGACGCCATCCTCAACCTGCTCACCGGCCCGCAACTCGCCCGCTTCGTGCATGAAGGCAAGGCGCAGGGCTTGTTGCAGGACATGGCCATGGTCGCGCCGCTCGCCGGCGAGCCCGAGGCACTGCAGGCCATGGGCGCCGATGCTTCGGCGGGCTGGCTGGTCAGCGGCTATCCCTGCGAGCCGGCCGACGCCGCGACCCTGCCGCGCTTCGACCGGGACTACCAGGCGCGCTACGGCAGCGCGCCTGGCGCGGCATCGGCGCTGGGCTACATCGCCCTGCGCGCCTTGGCCGAAGGCCTGCGCAAGGCCGGCGAGGCCGGCCCGCAAGCCGTGGCCGCCGCCTTTGCCGGCCTCAACCTCGACACGCCCTACGGCCCCGTGCAATTCCGCGCCATCGATCATCAGGCCACGCTGGGCGTCTGCCTGGCCACCACGGCCGAGCAGGACGGCCGCATCGTCGCGCAGCCGGCCGGCTACCTGGATGGCTCGCGGCTGCAGCCGCCCGACAAGACCGTGCACCGACTGCGCGGAAAACAACAATAAATACGGGCTCGTAGCGCGCAAATGCACGAATTCCCCGCGAGTTCCGCTATTATCGGGCGCTAGGCAGCCTGTGCTGGCAAAGGCCCATTAACAAGTGGTCCGTTGCAAGCGCCGTGCAGTCTCATCCTCACCCTTTTCATGGATTGGATCATGGCAACCAAAAAAGCCCCCGCCAAAAAAGTCGTCACCAAGACTGTCAAAAAAGCTGCTGTCAAACCCGCAGCCAAGAAAGCCGCCGCCCCCGCCAAGAAAGCCGGCCCCATCAAAGCAGCCCTGAACAAGTCGCAACTGGTTGCGTACCTGGTCGAGAGCACCGGCGTCGAAGCCAAGTCGGTCAAGGCCGTGCTGGCCGGCCTGGAAACCGCAACCCTGAGTTCGGTCGACAAGAAGGGCGCTGGCTCGTTCACGCTGCCCGGCCTGTTCAAGATCGCCGTGCAGAAGGTTCCCGCCAAGCCCAAGCGCTTCGGCAAGGACCCCTTCACCGGCGAAGAGCGCTGGTTCCCGGCCAAGCCGGCTTCGGTCAAGGTCAAGGTGCGCCCGCTCAAGAAGCTGAAGGACGCCGCGCAGTAATTCCTGCGACGTTACAGCGCCGAAACCCGCCTTCGTGGCGGGTTTTTTTACGCCTGCCAACATGCCTAGCCTGCCGCTTCCCGGGCCATGCGGCAGCCGATTGGAGCGCGGGCAGCCCGCAGGGCCGAGGCCCCGTCGTCTTGGGGCCGAGCCGAGCGACTCGGCTGCCGCATGGCCCGGGAAGCGGCAGACGGGTTATGGACCCAGGGCTTATGAACCAAGCCCCTCTATAATCCAGGGTTTAAAGCCCGAATCACCCACACGGATTCCATGCAGGAACGCTACCAGCCCAATTCCGTCGAAGCCGCCGCCCAGCAGGACTGGCAGGCCCGCAATGCCTACCTCGTCTCCGAGCACGTCAAGAACGCCGACGGCTCCGAGAAGCCCAAGTTCTACGCCTGCTCCATGCTGCCCTACCCCAGCGGCAAGCTGCACATGGGCCATGTCCGCAACTACACCATCAACGACATGATGGCGCGCCAGTTGCGCATGCGCGGCTACAACGTGCTCATGCCCATGGGCTGGGACGCCTTCGGCATGCCCGCCGAAAACGCCGCCATCAAGTCCAAGGTGCCGCCGGCCAAATGGACCTACGACAACATCGCCTACATGAAGAAGCAGATGCTGGCGATGGGCCTGGCCATCGACTGGTCGCGCGAGATGTGCGCCTGCGATCCCAAGTACTACAAGTGGAACCAGTGGCTGTTCCTCAAGATGCTCGAAAAAGGCATCGCCTACCGCAAGACCCAGGTCGTCAACTGGGACCCGGTCGACCAGACCGTGCTCGCCAACGAACAGGTCATCGATGGCAAAGGCTGGCGCTCCGGCGCGCCCGTTGAAAAACGCGAGATCCCCGGCTACTACCTGCGCATCACCGACTACGCCGACGAGCTGCTGCGCGAAGTGCAGACCGGCCTGCCCGGCTGGCCCGAGCGCGTGCGCGTCATGCAGGAAAACTGGATCGGCAAATCCGAGGGCCTGCGCTTCGCCTTCCCGCATCGAATCCAGGGCGCCGACGGCCGGCTCATCCAGGACGGCCGCCTGTACGTCTTCACCACCCGCGCCGACACCGTCATGGGCGTGACCTTCTGCGCCGTTGCGCCGGAACACCCCCTGGCCACGCACGCCGCGCAGTCCGACGCCAAGCTCGCCGCCTTCATCGAGGAATGCAAGCTGGGCGGCACCACCGAGGCCGAACTCGCCACCCGCGAAAAATCCGGCCTGCCCACGGGGCTGTCGGTCACCCACCCCATCACCGGCGAACAGATCCCGGTGTGGGTGGGCAACTATGTGCTCATCAGCTATGGCGACGGCGCCGTGATGGGCGTGCCCGCCCACGACGAGCGCGACTTCGCCTTCGCCCGCAAGTACGGCCTGGCCATCAAGCAGGTCGTGGCGCTGGAAGGCAAGACCTATTCCACCGATGCCTGGCAGGAATGGTACGGCGACAAGCAGGCCGGCAAGACCATCAACTCGGGCAAATACGACGGCCTCACGCATAAAGAAGCCGTCGATGCCGTGGCCGCCGACCTGGCCCCGCAGGGCCTGGGCGAAAAGCAGACCACCTGGCGCCTGCGCGACTGGGGCATCTCGCGCCAGCGCTACTGGGGCACGCCCATCCCCATCATCCACTGCGCCGACTGCGGCCCCGTGCCGGTGCCCGAGAAGGACCTGCCCGTGGTCCTGCCCGAAGACCTCATCCCCGACGGCAGCGGCAACCCGCTGGCCAAGCACGAGGCCTTCCTGGCGTGCGCGTGCCCCAAATGCGGCAAGCCCGCGCGGCGCGAGACCGACACCATGGACACCTTCGTGGACTCGTCCTGGTACTTCATGCGCTACACCTCGCCCGGCAACGACGGCGCCATGGTCGATGCCCGCAACGATTACTGGATGCCCATGGACCAGTACATCGGCGGCATCGAGCACGCCGTGCTGCACCTGCTGTACGCCCGCTTCTGGACCAAGGTCATGCGCGACATGGGCATGCTCAAGTTCGACGAGCCCTTCACCAAGCTGCTGTGCCAGGGCATGGTGCTCAACCACATCTATTCGCGCCGCAACGAAAAAGGCGGCATCGAGTACTTCTGGCCTGAAGAAGTCGAGAACCTCTACGACGCCAAGGGTGTCATCACCGGCGCCCAGCTCAAGTCCGATGGCTCGCCGGTGGACTACGGCGGCGTGGGCACCATGTCCAAATCCAAGAACAACGGCGTCGATCCGCAGGCCCTGATCGACCACCAGGGCGCGGACACCGCCCGCCTGTTCGTCATGTTCGCCAGCCCGCCCGAGCAGACGCTGGAGTGGTCCGACTCCGGCGTGGACGGCGCCAACCGCTTCCTGCGCCGCCTGTGGTCGCTGGCTTATGCCCAGCGCGAGGCCGTGGCGCGCGGCCTGGCCGCCGGTTTGGACTGGCAGCAGGCCCCCGCCCCGGTCAAGGACCTGCGCCGCGAGGTCTACGGCCTGCTCAAGCAAGCCGACTACGACTACCAGCGCATTCAGTACAACACCGTGGTGTCGGCCGGCATGAAGATGCTCAACGCCATCGAATCGGCCAGGCTGCCCGCCGACGGCACCGCGGGGGCCGCCACCGACGCGGCGCTGGCCGAGACCCTGGGCATCCTGCTGCGCGTGCTGTACCCGGTGGTGCCGCACGTCACCTGGCAGCTGTGGCGCGACCTGGGCTACGCCCACGAACTGGGCGACCTGCTCGACGCTCCCTGGCCGCACGTCGACGAAGCGGCGCTCGTGGCCGACGAAATCGAGCTCATGCTGCAGGTCAACGGCAAACTGCGCGGTTCGCTGCGCATGCCCGCCCAGGCCGCCAAGGAAGACATCGAGCAGCAAGCCGCAGCCCATCCCGAAACGGCTCGCTTCCTCGAAGGCCGTCCGGCCAAGCGGGTCATCGTCGTGCCCGGCAAGCTGGTCAATGTCGTCGGCTAGAGGTCCATTGATGAATCACGCCTGGTTGGCCCTACGTACCCGCTCCCGCTGGATGGTTTCCGCTGCCGGCCTGGCGCTGCTTACCCTGCTGGCCGCCTGCGGCTTCCAGATGCGCGGCGTGACGCCCTTGCCGTTCGACACGCTCTATGTCGGCGTGTCCGACACCACCAAGTTCGGCGCCGACCTGCGCCGCGCCCTGCGTGCCGCATCGCCCGGCACGCGGCTGGTCGACTCCCCCAAGGACGCCCAGGTCCTGCTGCAACAGGTCTCGAGCCAGCGTTTGATCGACGACACCGCGCTCAATGCCCAGGGCCGCGTCGAAGAGTACGAACTGAGCGTGTATTTCACCTTCCGCGTGATCGACGCGAAGGGCAACGCCATCCTGGGCGACACCGCGTTCTCGGCCTTCCGCGAGCTGCCCTACAACGATCAGGCCGCCCAGGCCCTGAGCAGCCAGATCGATTCGCTGTACGCCTCGATGGAGCAGTCGCTCATCAACCGCGTGCTGCGCCGCCTCAACGCCATCGACGTGCGCGAAAACTACGCGCGCCTGCAGCGCGGCGAAGTCAATCCCGACCGCCCGGTATTCGATCCGACCAAGGTGGCGCCGGTCCCGGCCATGCCCCCGGGCTGGAACTCTCCCACCAACAACCTGGGCGGCCCGCCGCGCTGAGATGAAACGGCCTGCACGAGTGCGTTCGCTGCCCCCCCGGCAAAGCTGACATGGCCACGGCCCTGGACGCCAGCAGTCTGGCCAGCCACCTGGCGCGCAACGGCCAGAGCCTGGCACCGCTCTATACGGTGTCGGGCGACGAACCGCTCCTGGTCATCGAGGCCATCGATGCCCTGCGCGCCGCCGCGCGGCAGGCCGGCTACGCCGACCGCACTTCGCTCGTCATGGACGCGCGCAGCGACTGGAGCGCGGCGCTTGCCGCCACGCAGACCGTCTCGCTCTTCGGCGACCGCAGCCTGCTCGAGATCAAGCTCGACAGCGGCAAACCCGGCAAGACCGGCGGCGAGACCCTGGTCCGCCTGGCCGAACAGGCCCGGGTTCAGGCCCAGACCCAAGCCAATCCCGATGTCCTGGTCATCATCGCCCTGCCGCGGCTCGACAGGGACACGCGCAACAGCAAATGGGCGCAGGCCCTGGCGGCCGGCGGCGTCATGGTCGACATCGCCACCGTCGACCGGCCGCAGCTGCCGGCCTGGGTCGGTGCCCGCCTGGCCCGCCAGAACCAGCGCGCCGACAACGCCACCCTGCAATGGATGGCCGACAAGATCGAAGGCAACCTGCTGGCCGCCCACCAGGAAATCCAGAAGCTCGGCCTGCTCTACCCCGAAGGCGAGCTCTCCGCCGAGGACGTGGAACGCGCCGTGCTCAATGTGGCCCGCTACGACGTCTTCGGCCTGCGCGACGCCATGCTGGCCGGCGACAGCGCGCGCACCCTGCGCATGCTCGAAGGCCTGCGCGCCGAGGGCGAAGCCGAACCGCTGGTGCTGTGGGCCGTCGGCGAGGAAATCCGCCTGCTGTCGCGCCTGGCCGACGCCCGCCAGCAAGGGCAGGACGTGGGCGGCCTGATGCGCCGCCTGCGCATCTTCGGCAACCACGAACGCCTGGCCTTGCAGGCGATTTCGCGCGTGTCGCCCAAGTCCTGGCCCGCCGCCGTGCAGCATGCCCACGACGTCGACCGCCTCATCAAGGGCCTGCCCACCTCCGGCCGGATGTCCGACGCCTGGGAAGAAATGGCCCGCTTGGCCCTGCGCGTGGCCGCCGCGGGAACCCGGTAAACTAATTTTCTTTTCGACGCTCCCCCTTTTGAGCTGCTAAGAGCCGAGGACCCCGGAGCAATTCGAAGCGCAGCCCCCACCCGGGGGCGAGCATCGGAATTGCGCAGGGCAGCCTCGGCGCCTCAAGAACTCAACAGGGACGCCGCATAAAAAAACCAGAACATGTCCATAGAACAAACCATGCTGGCTCTGGGCCAGCGCGCCCGAACCGCCTCGCGGCACACCATGCTGGCCGATACCGGCCAGAAGAACCAGGCCCTGCTGGCCATGGCCGATGCCATCGCCGAACACCGCGGCGAACTGCAGGCCGCCAACGCGGCCGACGTCGCCGACGCCAGGCGCGACGGCCTCGACGCCGCCCTGCTCGACCGGCTCACGCTGTCCGACCGGCACATCGGCCAGATGCAGGAAGGCCTGCGCCAGGTCGCCGCCCTGCCCGACCCGGTCGGCGGCATCACGGCCTCGACGCTGCGCCCCAACGGCATGCGCGTGGCGCAGATGCGCGTGCCGCTGGGCGTCATCGGCATCATCTACGAATCGCGCCCCAACGTCACCATCGACGCCGCCGCGTTGTGCCTGAAATCCGGCAACGCCGCCATCCTGCGCGGCGGCCGCGAGGCCCTGCGCTCGAACCTGGCCCTGGCCAAGGTGGTGCGACAAGGACTGGCCGCGGCCGGCCTGCCGCCCGAAGCCATCCAGGTCGTGGAAACGAGCGACCGCGCGGCCGTCGGCGCACTCATCACCATGACCGAGTACATCGACGTGATCGTGCCGCGCGGCGGCAAGGGCCTCATCGCCCGCCTGGCGCAGGATGCCCGCGTGCCGCTCATCAAGCACCTGGACGGCAACTGCCACGTCTACCTCGACAGCGCGGCCGATCCCGCCCGCGCCCACGAGATCGCCTACAACGCCAAGACCTATCGCTACGGCATCTGCGGCGCCATGGAAACCCTGCTGGTGCACGCCGCCATCGCCCCGGCCGTGCTGCCGGGCCTGGGCCGTGCCCTGCACGACCATGGCGTCGAGTTGCGCGGCTGCGCGCGCACGCGGGCGCTGCTGCCCTACGCCGTCGCGGCCACCGAGGAAGACTGGGGCACCGAATACCTGGGGCCCATTCTCGCCATCAAGATCGTCGACAACGTCGATGAAGCCATGGCGCACATCGCGCGCTGGGGCTCGGGCCATACCGACGCCATCGTCACCGAAAACCTGGCCACGGCGCGGCAATTCCAACGCGAGGTCGACTCCAGCTCGGTCTACGTCAACCTGCCCACCTGCTTTGCCGACGGCTTCGAATACGGCCTGGGCGCGGAAATCGGCATCTCGACCAACCGGCTGCACGCGCGCGGCCCCGTCGGGCTGGAAGGGCTCACCACGCTGAAGTGGGTGCTCGAAGGCAACGGACAGATCCGAGGGTAAGACACCATGCAGAATCTCCCCCTGGTTCCGGTTTTCCAGCTGACCTTCAGCCTCTTCGTGCTGTGCTTTGCCGCCTGCACGGTCTGCGGCCTGCTCTTGTTCTACTTCAAGAGCGACCAGGTCAACAATGTCATGCAGCACCCCTACCTGCAGCACAAGCCGTTCAAGCAGCTGCCTTTCACCATCCGCGCCACCATCCTCCTCGACTACTACCTGCACCTGGTGTTTCCCAAGCGCCGTTTCTGGGTGATCGGGCAGGCCAACTACCTGCTCCAGCACGTCGATCCCGCCCAGGTGCCCAAGGGCGTCAAGTGGCTGATCTGCAGTTTCTGGGGATCCTGCTGGCTGGGGCTGATCGACATGGCGGTGCTCTGGGGCGTGCTGTCGCTGGGCGCGGGCCTGGGCCTCTAGGCCTGCGCGAACGACTCGACGATCGCATCGGCCACGGCGCGCACGCGCGCCGTGCGGTGCAGGTCGGAATGCATCACCAGCCAGATGTCGTAACCCTCCTCGCGCCTGGGCCATAGGCGCACCAGCTGCGCAAACTCCTGCGTCAGATGGTTGGGCAGCTCGCCGATGCCCAGGCCGCTAGCCACCGCCTCCATCATCAACAGCCCGGAATTGACCTCCACGGCGATCACCGCATTGTGCGTGGGCTCACCGCAGAACGTATCCGGCCGCTGCGGCAGCAACCCGCGCTCGTAAGCCACCAATCGATGCCCCGCGAACGCCTCGCCGGGCCGCGGCTCGCCGTAGCGCTGCAGATAGTCCTGCGTGGCGTACAGCCCTACCGTGCGGCGCGACAGGTGGCGCACGATCAGCTCGGGGTTGTCGGGCCGCACCACGCGCACCGCCAGGTCGGCCTCGCGGCGCGTCAGGTTGGTGACGTGCGGCGAGGTGGCCAGCACGACCTGGATGTCCGGGTGCTGCGCCTGGACCTGCGCAATGGCCTGCATCAGGAAATGCCGGCCTATGGTGTCCGAGGTGGCCACCCGCACCACGCCGCTCAGCCGCCGATCCAGCCCCTGCATCTGGCGCGCCAACTGGTCGGCCGCCTGTTCCATGCGTTCGGCCGCGGCATAGGCCATTTCTCCCGCCGTGGTCGGCACGTAGCCGCGCGGCGTGCGCAGGAAGAGCCGCGCCTCCAGCGAGGCCTCCAGCGCCGCCAGGCGGCGCCCGACCGTGGCCTGGTCCACCTGCAGCGCGACCGCCGCGGCTCTCAGGGTGCCGCTGCGGTAAAGCGCCAGAAAAGTGCGGGCGTTGTCCCAATCCACGATCGATGCGCATCCCTTTCGACGCTGTGCGCCGTATGATGCATTTTTGCATGCATAGGCGGCAATTCTAGTGCTTTATTGCATCGCCCAGCCGGCTTACGATGCTGTCTTGCTCCTTGCCAGATCCGTCATCCACACCATGTCTTCCTCTTGCCCCGCCATCCCGGCCAGCCCCGCCCTGCCGGCCCACGATCCCAGCCTGCTGCCGCTGGCCACGCTGGCCATCGGCTTCGTCATGGCCATGCTCGACGTCACGGTCGTCAACGTGGCCCTGCCCAGCATCGCCAGCCAATTCAACACCCCGCTGACCAACCTGGTCTGGATCGTCGACGGCTACACCCTCACTTTCGCTGCCCTGCTGCTCGTCGCCGGCGCCCTGGCCAATCGTTTCGGCGCCAAGCGCATCTACCTGACCGGACTGGCCGTCTTCACGCTGGCCTCGCTGCTGTGCGGGCTGTCGCTCAATGCCGGCATGCTGATCGGCGCGCGCCTGGTCCAGGGCTTCGGCGCCGCGCTGTTCATGCCCAGTTCCCTCAGCCTGCTCGCGCATGCCTACGACAACGACACCGTGCGCACCCGCATGCTGTCGCTCTGGTCGGCCATCGTCTCGATCGCCGCCGCGGCCGGGCCGCTGGTCGGCGGCCTGCTGATCGACACATTCGGCTGGCGCAGCGTCTTCCTGGTCAACATCCCCGTGGGCCTGATCGGACTTTGGCTGGCCAGCTCCCGCATTGCCGCCGCGCCCCGCCACCCCCACCCGCTCAGCATCACCAGCCACGCGCTGGGTGTGCTGTTCCTGGGTTCGATCTGCTACGCCCT
>DASWPO010000157.1:0-4811 GCA_036404015.1 Bordetella sp.
GAGGCGCGCACGTCGAAGCGCAGGTGGACGGCGCTGGAAACCTTGTTGACGTTCTGCCCGCCCGCCCCCTGGGCGCGGATCATGGAGAACACGATGTCGCGCTCGTCGAGGTAGAGAGCGCCGGAGATGTGCAGCAGCATAAGTCCGCAATCTACCCGATCCCGCCCGGGACGCAAGACCGGCCCGGCCAGGGCCGGGAGCGGGGGCCGGACGAGGCGCCCGCAAATCCCCGGTAAAATAGCGGATTCCCGATATTTTCCTTGCGCACCGGCCCCGGCTGGCGGCGTCCCATGGCTTATTCCGTCAAAGAACTCTTCAAAACGCTGCAGGGCGAAGGCGCCCAGGCCGGCCGCGCGGCCGTGTTCTGCCGCTTCGCCGGCTGCAACCTCTGGAGCGGCCGCGAAAGCGACCGGGCGCAGGCCGTCTGCACCTTCTGCGACACCGACTTCGTCGGCACCGACGGCGCAGGCGGCGGCAAGTTCGCCAATGCCCAGGCACTGGCCCGCGCCATCGCCGCCTGCTGGGGCGACGGCGCCGACAAGCGCTACGTGGTCTTCACCGGCGGCGAGCCGCTCCTGCAGCTCGACGACGCGCTGGTGGCCGCCGTGCATGCGCAAGGCTTTGCCATCGCCATCGAAACCAACGGCACGCTCGCGCCGCCCGAGGGCATAGACTGGATCTGCGTCAGCCCCAAGGGCACCTCGCAGCTGGCGATCACGCGCGGCAACGAGCTCAAGCTGGTCTACCCGCAGCTCGACGCCCTGCCCGAACGCTACACGCACCTGGCGTTCGAGTACTTCTTCCTGCAGCCCATGGACGGCCCCGGGGAAACGGCCAGGGCGGCCAACACCGAACGCATCGTGCGCTACTGCCTGCAGCACCCGCAATGGCGGCTGAGCCTGCAGACTCATAAATACATAGGCATTCCATGAATCACCCTCATGCCGAGCCGGGCCCGGCCCTGTCCGTCACCCGCCGGCTGGAATTCGACGCGGGCCACCGCATCCCCGATCACCGCAGCCAGTGCCGCAATCTGCACGGCCACCGCTACGTGCTCGAAGTCACGCTCAGCGGCGACATCGTGAGCACGCCCGGCGCGTCCGACAACGGCATGCTGATGGACTTCTCCGAGATCAAGGCCATTGCCCAGGCCCATATCGTCGAGGTCTGGGACCATGCCTTCCTGGTGTATGAAGGCGATGTGCCGGTGTACGACTTCCTGCAGTCGCTGCCGGGCCACAAGACGGTCGCACTCGACCGCATTCCCACCGTCGAGAACCTGGCGGCCATCGCCTTCGAGACCCTGGCCCCCCATTACCAGGGCCACTACGGCAACAACCTGCGCCTGACCCGGGTGCGCCTGTACGAAACCCCCAACTGCTGGGCCGACTGCGAAGGCTGACAGGCCCGTCCCCTTTCATTGCACGGCGTTTTTTTGCGATTTCGTCGTTTTTTAGCATCCTAATAGATAGCTTTCTAATAATTAGGATACAATCTTCTTCATGAAACATCCCACGGACGAAACCAGACAACGCGTCATGAGCACGCTGATGGTGCTGTCGCGCGCCTATCGCGGCGCCGTCGATAAGGCGCTGGCCAGCTATGGGCTGTCGCAGGCCACGGCCTGGCCCGTCATCATGATCGCCCGCCGCGGCGACGGCGTGCGCCAGGGCGTGCTGGCCGAGGCCCTGGGCGTCGAGGGGCCGTCGCTGGTGCGCGTGCTCGACCACCTGGGCACCGCCGGCCTGATCGAGCGCCGCGAGGACGCCCACGACCGGCGCAGCCGCACCCTGCACCTCACCGAGGCCGGCCGCGATCTGTACGGGCAGATAGAAAGCGTGATCGTCGAACTGCGCCGCGACCTGCTCAAGGACGCCAGCGCCGAAGACCTCGAAGCCTGCCTGCGAGTCTTCGACAGCCTCAAGACGACGCTGGGCCGGGAACACGCCGCGCCGCCCCAAGACGGGTAGCCATGAAACTGCCCACCGCCACTGAAACCGTCTTTGCGGTCAAATGCTATGCGGCCGCCATGGCGGCCCTCTACCTGGCCTATTCCATCGGCCTGACGCGCCCGTTCTGGGCCATGACCACCGTCTACATCGTCTCCCAGCCGCTGGCCGGCGCCGTGCGCTCCAAGGCGGTCTTCCGCCTGGTCGGCACCTTCGTCGGCGCGACCGTCGCCATCGCCACGATACCCACCCTGTCCAACTACCCCGTGCTGGTGGTGGCCTTCCTGTCGCTGTGGATCGGCTTGTGCCTGTATTTCGGCGTGCTCGACCGCACGCCGCGTTCGTACCTGTTCATGCTCGCCGGCTACACGGTCTCCCTGGTCGGGCTCTCCAGCATCGCCGCGCCGGGCGACATCTTCGACCTGGCCCTGGCGCGCGTGGAAGAAATCAGCCTGGGCATCCTGTGCGCCACCCTGGTCCACAGCCTCATCCTGCCGCGCGGCCTCGCGCAGGCCGTCATCGCGCGGCTGGACGCCACGGTCGCGGACGCCCGCACCTGGATGCAGATCGTGCTGGGCGGCGACACCGGCGGCAAGACCGCCAAAGAGCGCCACGTCCTGGCCAATGACATCTCGCTGCTGCGCCAGCTGTCCACCCATGTGCCGTTCGACACCTCCAACATCCGCTGGACGGTCCAGCCCCTGAACCTCATCCAGGACCAGATCGCGGCCATCACCGCCGTGGTCTCGGCCATCGAAGACCGCCTGCTCGCCCTGCGCGAGGCCGGCCACGAATTGCCCGCGCCCGTGGCGCAAGCGCTGACCGACGTCTCGGCCTGGCTGGCGCAAGGCCGCAAGGCCGACCCCGCCCAGGCCGGCGAACTGCGCCGCCGCCTGGCCGGGCTCATGCCCGTCATCGAGCCCGGCCTGCACTGGGAGGACGCCCTGCTCGTCAGCCTGCTGGCCCGCCTGCGCGAGCTCATCCATACCTTCCGGCGCTGCGTGGACCTGCGCCAGGACATCCAGGCCAGCCTGGAAAAAGCCCGGGCACGCGCGCCGCGGCGCCCGCGCGCGCGCGGCGCGCGCCTGCACGGCGACCATCCGCTGGCCCTGTGGTCGGCGATCACCACCACGCTGACCATCGCCACCTGCTGCACGGTCTGGATACTGACCGCGTGGCCCTACGGCTCCACCGCCGCCATCATGGCCTCGGTCTTCGGCGCCTTGTACTCCTCGCTGGACAACCCGGCCGCGAGCATCAAGAACTTCATGAAGTTCATCCTGGCCTCGATGCCGGTCTCCGCGCTGTACCTGCTCGTCGTCATGCCCATGATCGATACCTTCGACATGATGGCCCTGTCGTTCTTTCCCGCGCTCTTCGTGATGGGCGTGCTGATGGCCCGCCCCGCGTACACCGCCAAGGCCACCCCCATCGTGATCGGCTTTTGCGGCACGCTGGCGCTCTACGACTACACCAGCGTAAGCAACCAGGTCGCCTTCTTCGAGTTCAGCGTGTCGCAGGCCATGGGCCTGGGCATCGCCACGATCATCGCCGCCATCTTCCGCAACGCCCGGCCCGCCTGGCGCGCCCGGCGCATCCAGGCAGCCAACTGGAACGAGCTTGCCAGGCTGGCAAGCTCCTCCGGCAGCCGGGCCGGACACGTCTATGCCACGCGCATGCTCGACCGCGTCAGCCTGCTGCAGATGCGCCTGGCCGCGGCCGACCGGGCCGCCTCCGACACGCTGCTGGACCTGCGCGTCGGCCGCGACATCACCGAACTGCAGCGCGCGCGCCGGCGCCTGCCCGCGGCCGAGACCGCCATCGGCGGCGTGCTGCAAGGCCTGGCGCGCTACTACCGCGGCCGTTCGGCGGGGCGCCACGCGCAGCCGCCCGAGCTGCTGGCGCAGATCGACGCCACGCTGGCCGGCATCGTCACGCACGGCGGCCTGTCCCAGGCGCGCACCCGCGCCACGGTGGCCCTGGTCGGTATCCGCCGCGACCTCTATCCCGGCACCGTCAGCCCCGCAGGTATCGGCCTGCAGGCGTCCCCCGCATGATCGGCGAACTCGACCTCTACGGCGCCTACGTCCCCTGGCTGCTGGTCCTGGGCCTGTGCGCCTGGGTGCTCTTCTGGCTGGCGCAGAAGCTCCTGGCCAGGCTGGGCGCCTACCGGCTGGTCTGGCACCCGCCGCTTTTCAACCTGGCGCTCTACGTCATTGTTCTCTATGGCGTGATGCGCCTGTCCCCTTGGATTTTCCAGAGATAGCAGCATGAAACTCCCCGAGACCCTCAAGCCCGAGGCCCTGGGCCGGTACGCCGTCACGGCTCTCGTCGTGCTGGCCGCGCTCTATGCCGGCTGGCGCATCTGGCAGCACTACGAGCTCGACCCCTGGACGCGCGACGGCCACGTGCGCGCCGACGTCGTCCAGGTAGCGCCCGACGTATCCGGACTGGTGACCGCCATGCTGGTGCACGACAACCAGGACGTCCATGCCGGCGACGTGCTGTTCGAGATCGACCGCGCCCGCTTCCAGCTGGCGCTGGACCAGGCGCAGGCCGCGCTGACCGCCCGCCAGGTGGCGCGCGACCAGGCCGCGCGCGACGTCAAGCGCAACCAGGGCCTGGGCCAATTGGTGTCGGCCGAAGCGCTGGAGCAAAGCCGCACCCGCCTCGAACAGAGCGAAGCCGACATCGCCCAGGCCGTGGTGCAGGTGCACACCGCGCAGCTCAACCTCAAGCGCAGCCAGGTGCTGGCCTCGGCCTCCGGCCGCGTCACCAACCTCGACCTGCACGTGGGTTCGTACGCCAACGCCGGTCGCCCCTTGATGGCCCTGATCGACGCCAACTCGTTCTATGTCGAAG
>DASWPO010000158.1:0-11248 GCA_036404015.1 Bordetella sp.
TCGCGACCATCCGGGCGCGGTCCTGGATGAGTTGGCCTTGCTGGTCCATCAGCAACTGCGGCGAGGACAGCACGACCAGTTGATCGCCCTTGGACGCGAACAACAAGGTGCGCCCCACCGCCAGCTTCAAGGCATAGAGCGGCACATCGCCAGGCAGGCTGCCAGCCTGGCTCAGTTGCGTATCGTCGCTTACCACGTTGCCCACGGCCTGCAGCAGCTTGGCAAAGCCGTTGCGGCGCATCGACATCAGCCAATAACCCAGCCGGCCATCCGGCGTGCGCCACAACAACACGCGCGAGGGTTCGTCGAAAACCCGCTTGAGCAACTCGTCGCGCCACGGTAGGTCGTGCTCGAACGCCAGCCGCCGCAACGTGCCTTCGACCGACATGCGGGTCGGGTTCGACTCGTAATAATCGACGAAGTCGCGCGTCAACAGGCTATGCAGCAAAGGCACCCGGATAATGTCGGCCGGCAACCGGGACAAAGAGCCACTGTCGATAATGGCATCCGGATATCCGACGTCGAGCGCCGCCGGATGCGAGCGCAGAACCACCCGTCTCTGCAGGGGACGCCATATCGCCTGCACGGCAACCAGCGCCAAAACCGCCACCACAACGGCCAACACCGCGATTTGGCCGCGTTTTTTTATTGTCATGACTAACGTCTCTACCCGACTAATTGGTTTTCTGCCGCCCCATCAACCCGGCGATCAAAACACTATGCGCGACCGGCGTGCGAACGCTTATTCAGGTTCAGAATCCTACCCGAACTCGCTCCTAGCAAGCCCAGTTCGGAAAATTTTTACTCTTGCACCACTGCGAAATCAAAAGAAACATCCTATTAACTTTGGTACAGACGCTTCTGATCGGCCATGACGCTGTGTTCGACATTTGTCGGCACATCCTAAACGCTCGACCAGGCATTGCAGGCGCTCAGGCCAGGGACGTGTCAACCACGCCCCTGGCGAGTTGGCATAATTGCGACCGGGCACGGCACTCAGACTGAGAGGGAAGCATGCGTTGGTTTATCGGGATTCTGGCGTTCGTTGGCGGCGCGCTGTTTGCGCTGAACGACGATTTACCAGTCTACGAATGCGCAATTGCATTCGCGGTGGTCGGCTTCGTGCTGACAACGCTCGTAGGCCGTTCGGCCCGCCAGGCGCAAGGCGCATCCGCGCCCGAGATTCAAGCTCCCCGTACAGAGGCGGACCCGGAGTTCTTGGCTGTACGCATATCACGCCTCGAGCAGGAGCTGGCGCAGATACGCCTGGAACTCTCGCAACGACGCCCCCTATCATCCGACGCCCAGCCGCCTTCGATGCCGGTCGCGCCGGACACCGGGGCATTGGGCGCCACGACTGCCGATGCGCGCGCTGTGACTGCCACCGCACAGGCCACGGCAGCCAGCTCGATGGCCGACGCCATGCAGGCGAATGCCGCGCCGCCAGACACGGACAACATTCCCGCCACGGACCAGCCGCCCCTGCCTGCCGCGGTGCGCCAGCCAGGCATCCTGGAGCGCGGGCTGGCCGCCACGCGCGACTGGTTCCTGGGCGGCAATACCGTGGTCCGGGTTGGCATTGTCGTGCTTTTTTTCGGCATCGCTTTCTTGCTGAAATATGCAGCCGATAACGACATATTCCCGATCGAGTTTCGCCTGGCCGGGGTAGCCTTGTGCGCGATCGCGCTGCTGGTCACCGGCTGGCGGCTGCGCGGCCGCCGCCAGGTCTATGGCCTGGTTCTGCAAGGCGGCGCGGTCGGCATGCTCTACCTGGTCATCTTCGCCGCGACCCGCCTGTACGGGCTATTGCCGTCGAACGGCGCATTGCCGTTGATGATCGCCGTCTGCGCCCTGAGCGCAATACTGGCCATACGCCAGGATGCGCCGGCGCTGGCCTTCATGGGAAGCGCCGGCGGATTTCTGGCGCCTATCCTGCTGAGCACAGGCGGCGGCAGTCACATCATGCTATTTGGCTATTACGCGCTGCTCAATGCCGGCATCCTGGGCATCGCCTGGTTCAAGGCCTGGCGGCCGCTCAACCTGCTGGGCTTTGTCTGCACGTTCGGAATCGGAGCAGCTTGGGGAGCCACCGCCTACCAGCCGGAACTGTTTGCTTCCGCGGAGTCATTCCTGCTCCTGTTCTTCCTGATGTACGTGGGCGTCGCGCTGCTGTATGCCATACGCCGCGACCTGGCGCTGACGCATTATGTGGACGGCACGCTGGTGTTCGGCACGCCATTGCTGGCAAGCTTGATGCAGGCCCGGCTGGTGTATGACTTGCCTTTCGGCCTGGCCTACAGCGCGGTGGCGTTGGCGGCCTTTTATCTGGGGCTGGCCGTGTGGCTGCGCCGCAGCCATCCACGGCTGAACTTGCTAGGCCACACCATGCTGGCGCTGGCCATCATCTTCATGACGCTGGCGATTCCAGCTGCCTTCAGCGGTCCGACGACCACGGCGGTATGGGCGCTGGAAGGTGCGGCCGCGGTCTGGATCAACCTGCGGCAGCGCAGGCTGATCGCGCTGATCTTCGGGCTGTTGCTGCAACTGGGCGCGGCATTCGTTTTCCTGGGCCAGGCTGGATCCGATGTCGAAGCGGCCGCCCGGATGCCAGTACTCAACGGCGAATACCTGGCTACGCTGTTCATCGGGCTGGCTGCCTTGTTTAGCGGCTGGCGCTTGCACGGCAAGCGCGAATCGGGGGCCTGGCTACCGTGGCTGCCGCAGGTCGGCATCGCCGCGGCGGCCTGGGGACTGCTCTGGTGGCTGGGGGGCGGCCTGGAGGAGATCCAGGCCTTCCATATTCTGCACCCCGACATGCCGTTCGAGGGAATCTACGATGCGGTCGTCCTGTTCATCCTGCTCACGGCCTGGCTGCTGTGGGGCGCGCAGCGTGTGTTGAACTGGCCGTTGGCCAAGTGGCCCGCGGCCATGCTCGCGCCGGCGCTGGCGGTCCTGTCCGTGGTGATTTCAATGGACATCCCGCCTTTAAGCGAGGTTCCGGCCCTGCCCGTCGCGCTCGCGTTGTCCTACCTGCTGCTCCACAAGGAGGAGCGCGACGACTTGCCCCCACGCTTGCTGGACGCGCTGCACACCTTGTCCTTCTGGACTTTGTGCGGGCTGCTGACCGTCCAGGCCTTCTACCAGATGGGCGCCTGGGTGCCCGAGGGCGCGTGGCAATGGAGCGCCTGGGCTTACGGATATGGTCTGGCGCTCCTGCTGCTCGTCGGCCCCGGCGCAGGCCTGGCCTGGCCGGTGCAGCAGCACTCCCGGGCCTATCTGGTCTGGGGCGCCGCGCCGCTGGCGCTGTTGCTATGGGCATGGAGCCTCGCCAGCGTGGTCAACGACGGCGATGCCTCGCCGCTTTTTTACCTGCCGATACTCAATCCACTCGACGTGGCGCAGCTGCTTGCGGCGCTGGCAGTGGCCAACTGGATGAAGCGGCTGGGCTCGACGACGTCCTGTCTCGCTCAATACGGCGCGAAGCTGCGGGCGGCGGCAGCGCTCACCGGATTCATCTGGCTCAATGCGGTCCTGCTGCGTACGCTTCATCACTGGAGCGGCGTGGACTATCGCCTGGAGGCGCTCGGCGCCTCGACCCTGGTGCAGGCGTCGGTTTCGGTATTCTGGACGATCTGCGCGCTGGCCACGATGATCATGGCCACACGGCGTGCAGGCCGTACGCCTTGGTTCGCCGGCGCATGCCTGCTTGCGATTACTATCGTCAAGCTCTTTCTGTTCGATCTTTCGTATCTGGCGGGCGTGTCGCGCATCGTCGCCTTCATCGGGATCGGTCTGTTGCTGCTGCTCATTGGCTATTTCTCTCCGCTGCCGCCCAAACAAGCGGCGACGGAGGCTCACTCATGAGAACCGAACGCATCCTCGCGAGAATCTGCCTGCTAGGTTCTCTCATCCTATCGATCGAAGCGCCGGCATACAGCGAGCCCCCTTCGCCTGGAGCGCAACGCTTCGCACTGGAATTGCCGTCCGCATCGGCCTACTATCAGGTCACGCTGACAGAGGCTGCCATCGCAGCAAGCCTACGCGACCTGGACGACCTGCGTGTCTTTAACGGCGCGGGCGAGCCCGTGCCGTATACCCTGGAAGGCGCCGCCACACCCGCGCAACAAGCGGCCGTGCAGGATCTGGCCTGGTTTCCGCTGCCCGCCGACGCGACAGCCAGCGCAACCGATCTCGGCGTGACGATCGAACCGGACGGGCGCCTGCGCGCCATCGCCCGCCCATCATCTCCGGCAACAGATCGGGGCGGCGATCTCGTCGACCTGGGCCCCGGCGCGACGCCATTGTCGGCGCTGTTGATTTCGTTGAGCAACGACACCTACTTGGGGCGGGTCGATATCTCCGCCAGCGACGACCTGCGCCAATGGACTCCGGTAACGCAAGCCCAGTTGCTGAAAACGCACAACGGTGCGGCGATCCTCGTGCAGAAGCGCGTGGAGCTCGACGGCGTGCGGGCCCGCTACTTGCGGCTGAAATGGCCGGATGGCGCCCCGGCCATCGCCGCGCTGCAGGCGGAATCCGTTCCCGACAGCCCGCCGCCTGCCCGGCAATGGCGAACCGGCATCACCATGCGGCCAAGCGGCTCACCGGGTGAATACCGCTTCGACAGCGGCGGCGCCTACCCCGTAGACCGGGTTCAGTTCGAACTGCCACAGCCCAATACCGTCGCGCGCGGACAGCTTTATTCACGCGTCGATGGCAGCACCCCCTGGCGCTTGGTGGCCGAAGGCCAGCTGCTGCGTCTCCAAGCGACCAGCCCGGCAAACGGCGAGCAACACAACCCGCCCTGGTCCCTGGACGTCGACACCGACCGCCAATGGCTCCTGCGGGTGGACACGCGCGGCGGCGGATTGGGCGGCGGCACTGCCAAGGCCATCCTGGGCTGGCAGCCCGTGTCGTTGACATTCGCCGCGCGCGGGCCGGGACCTTTCGTGCTCGAGGCAGGAGATCCATCCTGGCACGCGGCGTCGGTTTCACGCGAAGAGCTCTTGCCGCCAGGCTCGGCGGCACCGGCGCAGGCCCAGGTTGGCCAGCCCTTGGGCCAAGCGCCCGCCCAGGTGCCCACCGATCCGCAGGCGCGGCGCCGATACGTGCTATGGGCCGTGCTGGTCGCCGCGGTGGCAATGCTCGGAATCATGGCGTGGCGGCTGATGCGCCCTCGGGGGCCGCAGGCGTGATCTCCACAGAGACCCGTCCGCGGCGCGCCCGATCCGCGTTCTGCCAGCAGGGAGCGGGCCTACCCTAACGCAGGTAACTCAGTCTTAATTGACCTTGAGGCGACCGCCGCGACCAAGGCCTCCTTTGACATCTTGTGCTTTGTAGTTCCGCAAAGCGACAACCATGCCGTTGTAGGCATCCATGAACGCAGCAACAGTGGCTTTCCCTTCGGGTGTCCGGGAAAAGCCGCCCAGCCCGCCGGCCGCGGTACCGCCCAGGGCGCCAAATGCAGCGCCGAAATTCGTTGCGGTGGCACTGCCTTCAGACGCCGAAATCTGGACTGCGGAGCGAATATCATAGAGGGTCAGGGTGACAACCGAAGCTTTTGACTGCAGGGTGCCAGCCACCGCGCCAAAGATGCCACCGGCCATGCTGCCTACCGCAGCGCCCAGGCCGCCGACCGAATCATTATCGATAATGATCTGCGGTTCCATGTAGTAGTCAGCGGCAACGCGTTGGCCCTTTTGCTGCTTAGACCCCGCGCGGTACTCGCCAGATTCCCGCTGCATATTGGTGATGCGGGACAGGCGGCTATCCGTCCTGAGGTTGCCAATGGACGTAATAACGAAGCAGTTTGATTGCTGGACCGCGAGGCGAAGCAACGGCTCGATTGATGTAACGTGAGTAGTGCTGCCAAATTGGCCATACCAATCCGCATTGCGGCCGTCGTCCATGGCAAGCGTGCCTAGCGGGGAATCGCAATGCTCGAGCGTATTGGATGCCCCCACGCTCGATTCGCCGCCAGCCGATCCGCTAACTGCAGTGCCATTAGTGCCTGTGGTGACGCACCCGCTCAATGTCGCGGTTGCAAACAACATGAGGGAAATGCGTCGGATGCTGAACGGGGTCATGGTTTTTAATGGCTCCTTTGCCTTATTAGAGTGGGGTGAAAACGGGGTCTCGCCGGCGCACGCCTTCGACCTCGGTGGCCAGCGTTAGTAAATCCAATACGTTCCCTGCCAGCGCCCGAAGTAGGGGTAGCCGCTATACCAATAGTTATAGAAAATGCCCCGCCAGTGCTGGCGCCATTTCCATTCGGCTTCGTCTGATCTGCGGGCGGCTTCTGCTTGTGCCAATAATTTCGACGCTTCGGCATCGCCGCGGCTGGAAGCAATGGAGAGCCATTTCTGCGCTTCCCGAGAGTCTGGCCCCATCTCTTCCAGGCCTGTCAGGTAGACGCGCCCCAGCGCCTTTTGTGCTTCCAATTCCCCTTGTTCGGCTGCGGCACGCATCCACGTGATGGCTTTGTAACTGTCCTGGGGAACTCCGTCGCCCCTGAAATATCTCAATCCCAGATCGTAGGCGGCGCGGGGGGTTTGCTTTGCAATGTTCTCCAACGCGGCAATGCGGCCATCATCGGGAATATCGTTGAGTTCCTGGGAAACGGCCTGGCGAGATCGGTCGCTGCACCCTTGAGAATTGCATACCCTTACCGTGTCAGCCTGATTGGATTGCGCGCAGGACGCCAACAAAAAGCAAATAATCAGTGCGGCAGGATGAATTTTTTTCACGGCAGGAAATAAGAAAAGCAGAGAAATAGGACTAGAGAAAGCGTTTCAAAGAGCCAATACGTACGTGGCATGATTGGGCTGAAGAATACCGCCAAGTAATCCTTAAAAAAATCTGAGTTATTTTTTTTTATAAATATTTGTATCGATAATTTAATGGCCTGGGTTAGGCCCCGACTGATTCGACAACTATTAAAGAGATCTGTTGCGGATGGCGACTCCAGATAGGGGATAAGCTTCTTGCATGGACCCCGGGGAACATGCGTCGCCTATATGGGTCCCTTCTACTCACTGCCACGGGCTTGACGAGCCATGACGCGGCCCCGTAGCGACGAACGGCAGGCCATTTCCGTTGCTTTTCTACATTCACCCGGCTACTTTTTGTAACTCCAAAAAAGCACGGAAATCGCAGCTACGACCGCGTGGCCTTCATTAGATGGGCTTACCGCATGCGAGCAAACGCCATGAGCGCAGGCACAGCACCGCTATCGCCTGGGCAAGAAAGCGCGGCATTGTCGGCGACGAGAAGCCAACTCGCACCAAACGGCGAGGCAACCAGTATTTCGATACTAGGAGAATTAGTATTTTCTTCGCTTATTGCGCCATGCCGTTCTTTCTATAGTGCAGCCATCCGGATCGCTCCGCATGCGTGGTTAATCACGCATCGTCTGCGTCAAAAACGCGTCTTGACGGGATACCAACTGCCATGAACAACAAATCATTCGTCCTAATCATCGCATTGCTGGCGAGCCTGGTGGCCGGCTGCAATACCATCCACGGCGCCGGCAAGGACATTGAGCGCGGCGGGGAAAAAATCCAGGAAAAATCGCAATAGCCACGTGGATAACCCGCGCGACCCCCCCTGTGCAGGCGGACCGCCGCGCGGGCTGATCCCTGCAAAAAACGCTCAAGCATCGTGCAACCACAATGATTCAAACCATTGCCGGACATTTCCGCAGAATAATTTTGTTTAACGCTGAAACTTGCGAAAAATCCGGTCACGGGTATTTTAAATAAAGAAGTACCGCATCGGCGTCATGAGTTTTCTCGGAGTTGCCCAATACGGCGCCGACGACCCTCAACAAGGAGACAACATGCGATCCATACTTTTGTGGCTATTGGGCGTTCCTATTCCGATCATCATTTTGATCGCCCTGTTCTGGCATTGATTTTCAATGCGAATGACTCAACGAGAAAAAGGAAACGTCATGCAGAATGCTCAGCCCACCACTTCATATACTCACACATCGAACGGTGCGGAATCGTCTCGTTCGGCCGTCTCCTGGAGCGCAGTCATCGCCGGGGCGGTTATCGCCGCAGCCGTATCGGCGATGTTGATGACAGGAGGCTCCGGACTCGGATTTCTTTCCATGTCCCCTTGGCGCGATGAAGGCGCTTCGGGTTCGGCGCTTGCCATTGGATCCATTGTTTGGTTATTCGTGACCCAGATCATCGCCTATGGCGTCGCAGGGTATGTCGCAGGCCGATTGCGCACGAAGTGGACGGACACCCACGATGACGAGGTCTACTTCCGCGATACCGCCCATGGATTCCTGGTCTGGGCGCTCAGTGCGGTGGTCGGCTTGGTGCTATTGGGGTCGACGATCGCGTCGGTCGTTTCCGGAACCGCGAAAGCCGGAGCGACGCTGGCGGGCGCCGGTGCGGGCGCGGCGACCGCGGTTGCCGGACAAGCGGCGCAAGCGGGGGCCGACCATCTCTCGCTGGATTATTTCACCGATGCATTGCTGCGCCCGAACGATCCGGCGGCCTCCAACGGCCCGGGCGACGTGCGCCAGGAGGCATCGCGAATTTTGGCCCGCAGCCTCGCCAACGGCAACGTTTCCGATGAAGACCAGTCCTATCTGGTCAAGGTGATCGCCCAGCGTGCGGGCGTCGACGAAGCCGCCGCTAAGCAGCGCCTCACGCAAGTCGAGGAACAGGCCAAGCAGGCCGCGCAGCAAGCCGGGCAGAAAGCGCGAGAAGCCGCCGACGCGGCACGCAAGGCGGCGGCGGCTTTCACGCTCTGGGCCTTCGCCTCCTTGCTCGTCGGCGCTTTCGTGGCGAGCTTCTGCGCCACGATAGGCGGGCGCGCCCGCGACCGCTGACGGCCACAAGACCAGGCGTCTCGGGTCACCGGTATCGACTGGCGTCCCGAGACAGCGAATATCGGTCTTATTCTCCAGTCCGCGTTGGGGGCTCCACATGAAGGACCCGTCGTCGCTATCTTCGCTGTCGGATCCCGCGGCGCTCCGCGTATTTCTCGGCCGGCAGGGTACTGGGGCCGATATCTACCAGGTGCTTCAGTCGCTGGTCGAGGCAGGCTATGGCGATCTGCCACGCCCGGGATCCAGCCGTACGCTCAGGCGCTGGCAGATGCTGGCCGCCGCGGCGCAATTCGACCTGTCCCTGGCCAAGCTCTACGAGAGCCACGCCGACGCGCTGGCCATACTCCATGAGTTGGGGCATGCGGACCTCTCCATGCGTGGCGGAATCTGGGGAGTATGGTGCGCGGAGCCGCCTAGTCATCGCGTGCAGGCCTGTCCTCGTGATTCCGGCGGCAAGTCGGTGCGACTGCACGGCGCCAAGGCTTGGTGCTCCGGCGCCAGCCATGTCACGCAGGCACTGGTGAGCGCATGGAACGACCAAGGGCATTCTTGTCTGGTTGCACTCGATCTCGACCAGCCCGAAATCGAGATCGTCCACGAGGCGTGGGGCGCGGTCGGCATGGCCGCGACCGCCAGCGTGGACATCGTGTTTCACGGCGCCGCAGGCACGCTGGTCGGCGCACCGGGCGCCTACCTGGACCGTCCGGGCTTCTACCACGGGGCCGCCGGCGTCGCCGCCTGCTGGTATGGCGCAGCCAGCGCGATTGCGCAACGGGTGCTGGATAGCGTCCGAAGCCATCAGGATGCCCCGCACTCCCTGGCCCACCTCGGCGCCCTCGACCTCGTCCTCACGCAAGCCCGTCATCAATTGCGCATTGCCGCCGCCGAGATCGACGCCAACCCTGGGGAAAGCTGCCAGCAGGCCGTGCGTCGCGCACGCCTGGCTGCCGAGTCGGCGGCGGAAACGATCCTGATCCGCGCACCGCGCGCCTTCGGCCCAGGCCCGATGTGCCAAGACGTCCGCATCGCGCGATTGCTCGCCGATCTTCCTGTGTTCATCCGCCAGAGTCACGCGGAACGCGACCTGCAAACCCATGGCCAGGCGCTGGCCGAGCAGGCGACGGAGGCGTTATGGACGCTGTGAGCACGCGCGCGATTGCCGGCGCAGGCACCCCGGAAGCGTGCTGGCGCGCCTGGCTGTCGCATTATCCGCCTGCCCGGGGCGCCGTCGAAGACCTGGTCCTGGCGCGTCATCGTCTACACATCCTCGCACCGCATCCTGACGACGAGGTATTGGGATGCGCCGGAATCATGCGCCAGGCGCTGCGCCTGGGCCGCCCGGTACATGTCTGGGCCATCACCGATGGCGAAGCCAGTCATGCGGGCTCGCGCGCGATACGCGCCAGCGAGCTGGCGCAAGTGCGCACCCGAGAAAGCGAGCGCGCCTTGCGCCGGCTCGGAACAGGTATCCGGCGGCATCGCCTGAATTTCCCCGATGGCGGCGTCGGCCGGCACATACCGGAAATCGCGGGCATGCTTGCCCCCCATGTCCAGCCTGGCGACACGATCATCTCGCCCTGGAGCCTGGATGGCCATCCCGACCATGAAGCGGCCGCTTGCGCGGGCAGGCAAGCAGCCCGGGCACACGGATGCCGGCTATTCGAAGTCGTCATTTGGGGCTGGCACTGGGCCGATCCGCAACGCGGCGAATTCCCCATCCAGCGCGCCGTGGCCATTGCCTTGACGGCGGCGGATTGCCTGGCCAAGGCGCGCGCCATCCAGGCATTCCGCAGCCAATTGGAACCGGACCCGGCAACCGGCAATCCGCCCATACTGCCGGATTTCGTTCTCGCCCGTTTCCAGCGTCCCTTCGAGGTGGTGTTGCGATGACGGACCTCGACTCCCACTTCGACGCCCTCTACCAGGCCAGCGCCGACCCCTGGTCGGTCACCACGGCGTGGTACGAGCGCCGGAAGCGGGCAACGCTCATGGCCGCGCTTCCTCGGGAACGATACCGGCACGCACTCGAGCTGGGTTGCGGCAACGGCGCGACTACCCGCCTGCTGGCTGAGAGATGCGATGCGGTCCGTGCCGTGGACAGTTCGCCCGCCGCAGTGGCCCGATGCGCTCACGCGGTCGCGGCGGGCGGCTTCACGAACGTCCAGCTGGACGTCTGCAGGCTGCCCGATACCTGGCCGTTGCAGCAAGGCGAACCGGTGGATCTGATCGTCGTCTCGGAATTGGCGTACTACTTCACCGACGCCGATCTGGATCGCCTGCTTTCGCGATGTAGGCAGGCGCTGGCCCAGGACGGCGATTGGCTCATGTGCCATTACACGCGCCCGTTTCACGACCGGCTCCAGGATACCGCGCGAATCCACGACAAGATAAACAACCTGG
>DASWPO010000159.1:0-6984 GCA_036404015.1 Bordetella sp.
TATTCGGTTTCCAGCAGGCCGCGTATCCACACGACGGTCGTCTGGCTGTAGGATCTGGCGGCGATGCGGCGGCCGCGCAGGTCGGCTGCCTGCCGCACCGGCGAATCGCGCAGGCAGAGCAGCTTGGACAGCGGATACTCCCTGAGCAGCACGGCCGGAATGCCGGTCAGGGGAATCGCGAACCGATGCGCCACCGCCAGCGTGACCAGCGCCATTTCGCAGGCGTCGAACTCCAGCGCGCGCGCCATGCGGCGAAAGGCGCGGGTAATGGGCTTGACCTCCACGAAATCGAACGCGACCCGCTCCGACGCGACGGCGCCGTCGAACAGGGCTTGCGTCAACGGGGTTCGATCGATGGCAATCTTCAATACCAATGCGCTCATTGATTCATCCTCCTCTCATGCGCATGCTGCGGCATGGCCCACTCGGGCGCCATGCCGCCCAGCCGCCGGGTCAGATCCTCGCCGGCCGCCGCGACATGGCGCACCGCCGCTTCGACGACCTCGTCGGTGGCGCGAAACAGCGGGATGGAAATCCCCACCGCGCCGCAGAACCGGTTGCCCGACTGCCACACGGGCATGGCGATCGAACCCAGCCCTGGAACGCGCTCGGCCAGCGTGACGATGGGCACTGCCGCGGGCTCGCGCCGCTCGCCATCCAAGGGCGGCGCGGCAAAGGCGTCGACGACGCGGCCGAAGGCGCCCAGCGGCAACGGCAGCAGGTCGCCCACGCGCACGTGCTCGCGGATCGTGCGGGTGGTTTCCTCGCGCATCAGGCAGCGGCGAAAGTCGCCTTCCTTGACGAACAGCGAAGCGCTCTCGCCCGTCTCCTGCACCAGCCGCTGCAGGAACGGCCTGACGATGGGCGCTATCTCCAGCGTATCGCCGAACAGCGTGCCCAGCCGCAGCACCTCCGCCCCCAAGGCGAACATGCCCGACGGCAGGCGCGCGATCATGCGGTGGGACTCCAGCGTGGCCAGCAGCCGCAGCGCGGTCGTCTTGTGGATGCCGGTGCGCCGGGAAACTTCCGCCAGCGTCAGGCCGCGGTCTTCGGCCTTGTAGCACTTCAGGATCGTCAGGGCGCGGTCGACCGAACGGTTCAGGACGTCGACCATGCCTCAGCCTCGGTGCGCCACGATGTTCACAACCCTTCGCAGCCGAGCTTGCGCAGCGTCTCGTCCACCCACGCCTTCGCGTCCAGCTTGCCGGCCAGGGTATTGGCCAGCACCTTGGCTTCGCCGTCGCGCTTCTTCGCGGCCAGGGCATAGACGTCCTCGGCGTGGTCGTGGGGCACGCACACCAGGCCGTCGGCATCGCCCACCATCAGGTCGCCCGGCGTCACGACCATGCCGTCCAGCGACACGGGCACGTTGATCTCGCCGGGGCCGTCCTTGTACGGGCCGCGATGGGTGATGCCGGCGGCGTAGACCGGGAAGCCGTGCTTGCCTATCCATTCCGAATCGCGCACCGCGCCATTGATGACCACGCCGGCGATGCCGCGCTGCATGCCGTACGACAGCATCAGCTCGCCCACCAGGGCGTTGGTCAGGTCGCCGCCGGCGTCGACCACGATGACGTCGCCCGGCTGGGCCAGCATCAGCGCCTTGTGCACCATCAGGTTGTCGCCCGGGCGGGTCTTGACGGTGAAGGCCGGGCCGCAGAGCACGCCGCCGGCATGCAACGGGCGCAGCGTCGGGCCAGCGGCGCTCAGCCGCGACATCACATCGCTGATGCAGGCCACGGGAACCTCGGCGAAGCGCTTTGCCAGTTCCGCGCCGACCGCCTGCCTGCGCTCAAGAATTCTGAATCCGATTGCCATGTCTTGGGTACCTTGAAATGGGTTTGATCGATAGGTGTCCGTGGACTGCCCTGGCCTGCCGGCCCGGCTTATCTTCCCGGCCGGCCGCGCTCGGTCAGGCGCCGGTCCAGCCTGGGATAGACCCGGCGGGCATTGCCCTCGAAGATCTTGTAGCGCTCCGCGTCGCCGAGCTTTGGCAGCGCGTCGACGTAGCGCTTGGTGTCGTCGTAGTTGTGGCCCGTTTCCGGGTCCACGCCCTTCACCGCGCCCAGCATTTCCGAGGCGAACAGGATGTTCTCCACCGGGATCACCTTGGCCATCAGCTCCATGCCGGGCAGGTGGTACACGCAGGTGTCGAAGAACACGTTCTTGAGCAGGTGCTCGGGCAGCGGCGGCTTCTTGAGTTCCTGGGCCAGGCCGCGGTAGCGCCCCCAGTGGAACGGCACGGCGCCGCCGCCGTGCGGGATGACAAAGCGCAGCGTGGGGAAATCCTTGAACAGGTTGCCCTGCAGCAGCTGCATGAACGCCGTCGTGTCGCCGTTGATGTAGTGCGCGCCGGTATGGTGGAAGGCCGGATTGCACGACGACGAGACGTGGATCATCGCGGGCACGTCAAGGTCGACCAGCTTTTCGTACAGCGGATACCAGTGGCGGTCGGTCAGGGGCGGATCCGTCCAGTAGCCGCCGGACGGATCGGGGTTCAGGTTCACGCCGACGAAGCCCAGCTCCTGCACGATGCGTTCCAGCTCCGGGATGCAGTGCTTCGGCGACACGCCGGGGTGCTGGGGCAACTGGCCGACAGGCGCGAAATTGTCCGGCAGCAGCGTGCAGACCCGGTGGATCAGGTCGTTGGACATCGTGGTCCACTGCTTGCCCGTCTCCTCCGTGCCGACATGGTGCGCCATGCCGGCGGCGCGCGGCGAAAAGATGGTCAGGTCGCTGCCGCGCTCGCGCTGCAGTTTCAGCTGCGGCGCCACGGATTCCCGCAGCGCGTCGTCGGAAATGCCCAGGTCGGACGAAACGGGACGGCGCATGGGGTCCAGCAGCCCGGCGAGCTGCTTGTCGCGGAAATGGTGCAGGGCCTGCGGCTCGGTCGTGTAGTGGCCGTGGATGTCGATGATCAGGGGGGGATTGTGCGTGTCGGTCATAAATGGATTCCGGGGCAATGGCGGCCGATGGCGTCAAACCAGGGTGTCAAGCGGCCACGAAGATGTCATCGGCCGCATAGCGGCGGCGGGTCAATTGCTGGGCGTAGCTGTAGTCCAGGATGGCATCCAGCGAGCGGCGGTTCGGCGCCAGCCCGTAATCGGGCGTGGCGGCCGGCCCGTCGCCCTGCGCCACGCGCCGCGCCTGCTCGAATAAATGCATCAGCTCGGCGGCCAGCCACGGCCGGCCGGCCAGCAATTCGCGGCGCAGCGTCACGATGTGGTGGATGGGATCGATCCGCTGGCTGGCGGCCCAGGCCCGTCCGGCGGCTTCGGCATCCGGGATGACCGTGCGCACGCCGGCGGGATCGATCTCGCGCTCGCCCATGATGGCCTGCACCTCGCCGGCCTGCAGCAGGTCGCGCAGCCGTGCACCCGGCGCGGCGCGGATGGCGTTGGGCGGATCGGCGAATTCCGCGACGTGCGCATCTTCCAGCGTGACCCAGGTGATGCGGTCCGGATCCACGCCGTAGGCGGTCTGCAGAATGCCGCGGACCCACACGCCCGAGGTCTGCGCGTAGGAACGCACGCCCACGCGCCGGCCTTCCAGGTCGCGTGGCGTCCGGATGGGAGAATCCCGCAGGCAAAGCAGATTGCCATGGGGCAGCCGTCCCCACAGGGGAATGGGCAGCGCGGTGATCGGGCGGCCGGCGTCAAGCCCCAGCAGATGGCTGGCGACCGCCATTTCCGACAGGTCGAGGTCGCCCTCGCGCAGCAGGCGGCGGAAAGCCGCGGGCAATGGCTTGAACTCGATGAACTCCCATTCAAGCAGGGGCGACGTGACGCGGCCATCCTTCAGCGGCGCGACGTGCGCGTGGTCTCCAAGCGCCGCCCGCAGGTGTAGCGCCTTATGTGGAACTGTCATGGAAAAGCTGGCGGCCTTCTCTTTCCGGATGAGCCCTTTGATGCCCGCTCATGCACTGAAAATGAAATTGCGTTTCATACAGTGATACTAAAATGCGCAAAGCCTGGCCGTCAAGCCAGCACTTTCATTTTTTTGAATGCCCCGCCCGCTAGCGCCAGGCTTGCGGCTGCACCGTCACCTGGCCCTTGTCGGTGGAGACGTAGGCTTCGCCGTCCTGGATGTTGACGTGGATCTGCAAGGTGCGCTCGGCCAGGGCGGCCAGGGCCTGCGACTGTTCGGACGGGAAGTGGATCACGCGCAGGTTGCGGGCGCGGTCGACCTTGTTCTTGATGCCGTCCCACCAGAGCTTGCTGGCGTGGGCATAGCAGTAGACGAGCACGTTTTCCGCGCGGCCGCAGGCCTTGAGGATGCGCCGCTCCTCGGGCTGGCCGACCTCGATCCAGTCGACGATGTCGCCGGTGAGCGCCTTGCGCCAGACGTCGGGCTCGTCGGTGTCGCTCAGGCCCTTGGTGAAGGCCAGGTCTTCATGGGCGTTCAAGGCGAAGGCCAGGAGGCGCACCATCATGCGCTCGTCGGTCTCGGAAGGATGGCGGGCGATGGTCAGGGAATGGCTGCCGTAGTAGTGCCTATCGCCATCGGCAATGTGCAGTTCGGCTTTGTAGATGGTTGCGCGCAGGGCCATGGGACGGATTTGATAGAGGCCGGCGCCGGCGGAAACGGCCGGCGGCAAGCCCGCCATCATACCTCGCGGGCATGGCGGCGGCGGCCACTGCCACCCCGGATAAACTGACTGCCGCGCCCGCATAGCTCCCTTTCCATGACGCCCGCCACCGCCCTGCTCGCCTTTTCGATCGCCGCCGCGCTCCTCACGCTTACCCCCGGCCTGGACACCGCCCTGGTGCTGCGCACCGCCGCCGGCGCCGGCGGGCGGCAAGCCCTGATGGCCGGACTGGGCATCTGCCTGGGCTGCCTGGCATGGGGCGCGGTGGTGGCGCTGGGCCTGGGGTCGCTGCTGGCCGTCTCCAGCCTGGCCTACGACGTGCTGCGCTATGCCGGCGCGGCGTATCTGTTCTGGCTGGGTGCCAAGCTGCTATGGCATGCGCGGGCGCGGGCCGCCAGCGATGCCGCCGCCTCGCCCGATGCCGACGATGCATCGCAGGCCGGCCCGCCCTCTGCCGACTCGCCGTGGCGCTGGTTCGCGCGCGGCGTCCTGACCAATGTGCTCAACCCCAAGATCGGCGTGTTCTACGCGACCTTCTTGCCGCAGTTCATCCCCGCCGGCGTGAACGTGCTGGGCTTCAGCCTGCTGCTGGCCGGCCTGCACGCGGCCATGGGCATGGCCTGGTTCGCGCTGCTGGTGGCTGCCACCCGCCCGCTGGGGCGCTGGCTGGCGCGCCCGGCGGTCAAGCGCGCGATGGACCGGCTGACCGGCCTGGTGTTCGTGGCCTTCGGGCTGCGGCTGGCGCTGGAACGCCGTTGAAGGCAGCCGCCCCTCAGGCGTAGACGCCGATGGGGTGGCGGGCCACGAAATGGCCCTCGCCCACCTGCACCAGGGGCCGCACGACCGGCTCGTCGCCCACGGCCCGGATGGGGCTGGGGATCTCGTCGACCGCCAGCGAGCGCTGGCGATGGCGGCGCGCCGGATCGGCGATGGGCACGGCGGCCATCAGCTTCCTGGTATAGGGGTGCTGCGGGTTCTCGAAGATGGCCTGGCGCGGGCCGATCTCGACGATCTGGCCCAGGTACATCACCGCCACGCGGTGGCTGACGCGCTCGACCACCGCCATGTCGTGCGAGATGAAGAGGAAGGACACGCCCAGCTCGCGCTGCAGGTCCAGCAGCAGGTTGACGATCTGCGCCTGGATCGACACGTCCAGCGCCGACACGGACTCGTCGGCCACCACCACCTTGGGGTTGAGCGCCAGGGCCCGCGCGATGCTGATGCGCTGGCGCTGGCCGCCCGAGAACTCGTGCGGATAGCGGTTGATCATGTCGGGCACGAGGCCGCACTTCTCCATCAGCCAGCGCACCCGTTCGCGCGCCTCGCGACCGCGGGCCACGCGGTGGATGATGAGCGGCTCCATGATGGAATCGCCCACCGCCATGCGCGGATTCAAGGAGGCGAAGGGATCCTGGAAAATGAACTGGATGTGCCGGCGCACGGCCTGCATGGCCGGCCCGCGCAGGGCGCCGATGTCCTGGCCGTCGAATTCGATGGTGCCGCCCTGGCTCTTGACCAGCTGCAGCAGCGAACGGCCCGTGGTGGTCTTGCCGCAGCCCGACTCGCCCACCAGCGACAGCGTCTCGCCGGGGTAGAGGTCGAAACTGACCTTCTCCACGGCATGCACGCGCTTTTCGACGCGGCCCAGCACGCCGCTGGCGATGTCGAAGCGCGTGACCAGATCGTTCACGCGCAGGATGGGGCCCTGTTCGCGGCGCACCGTGCCGGCGTCGCCGGCGCCCGGCGCCGCGGGCGCCTGGCTGCCGTCCACGCGCAAGAGCGGAAACGGCGCCGGCTGCGTGGTGCCGTGCATGGCGCCCAGGCGCGGCACGGCCGACAGCAGCGCGCGGGTATAGCCGTGCTGCGGCGCGGCGAAAACCGCGTCGGACGTGCCCTCTTCCACCTTCTTGCCGCGATACATCACCAGCACGCGGTCGGCCACCTCGGCCACCACGCCCATGTCGTGCGTGATGAAGATCACGCCCATGTCCATTTCCTCCTGCAACTGGCGGATGAGCTGCAGGATCTGCGCCTGGATGGTCACGTCCAGCGCGGTGGTGGGCTCGTCGGCGATCAGCAGTTGTGGCTTGTTGACCACAGCCATCGCAATCAGGATGCGCTGACGCTGTCCGCCGGAAAACTGGTGCGGATAGTCACCGATGCGGCGGGCGGGGTCGGGCAGCGCAACCTGCTCCAGCGACTCCAGAACGCGCCCCCGCACGTCGGCGCGCGACAGCTTCGGGTGGTGGACACGCACAGCCTCGGCAATCTGCTCGCCGATAGGCATGGCCGGATTTAGCGCGGTCATGGGCTCCTGAAAGATCATGCTGATGGCCCTGCCGCGACGCGCACGCATCTCCGCCTCCGTCAGGTGCAGGAGATCATGGCCGTCGAAG
>DASWPO010000160.1:0-10157 GCA_036404015.1 Bordetella sp.
GTGCAGGGGAATGTCGGGGCGCGTGGTGGCGTCGGGCGCGGGAGAAAGATCGTCGGTGTTGGTTTCGCCGGGCACCTTGAACACGGTCACGGTCAGGCTTTGCGGCACTTCCGGACGGCTGGTGAACCACTCGGCGTCGGCCCAGCTTTGCAGCACGGACTTGGCGTTGGCGTTGCCCTTTTCGGCCTTTTCCTGCACGTCGTGGAAGGCGTCGAACATCAGCAGGGTTTTCTTCAGGCCGTCGGCGGCCACGGAACCCACTTCCTTGTCGTCGAGCAGCTCGATCAGCGGGGCGACGTTGTAGCCGCCCAGCATGGTGCCCAGCAGCTCGGTGGCCTTGGCGCGGCTGATCAGGGCGTTCTTTTCCTTGCCCAGGGCCACGGCGGCCAGGTAGGAGGCCTTGACCTTGGCGGCATCGTCGACGCCGGCCGGCACGCGGTGCGTCAGCAGGTCGAGCAGGTACTCGGCTTCGCCGGCGGGCGGATTCTTCAGCAGTTCGATCAGATCTGCGGTCTGTTGGGCCGACAGGGGCAGGGGCGGGATGCCCAGGGCTGCGCGTTCGGCGACGTGTTGACGGTACTTTTCCAGCATGGGAGGCCTGCGTAAAAAGTGGGTTGGTGGAAATTTTCCGCCATTGTAGAAGGAAGCCGGATTGGGAGCAACAGTCTTATATCTTATATAAGACTTAAAGGATTGCGTCCCGGATTGCGTTCCCTCAACCCCGGATTGCCGCTCCTGGCCCGCTCGTCGCGCGGCCCTTTGCACGGCGAACCGTCACCGTAAAATCGCCCCGCGCTCGCGGCGAACCGTTCCCGCGACCGGCGGCTGGAGAACCCAAAAAACAATCCCCCCAGCCAGTTCCCCCACAATGCGATAATTCTGGAATGTCCGCCACCGCAGCCTCTGCTCTTGACGCTTGGCGCCTTTCCGTTGCGCCCATGATCGACGTCACCGATCGCCATTGCCGCTATTTCCACCGGCTGCTGGCGCCGCGCGCGCGGCTCTATACCGAGATGATCACCACGGGCGCGCTGCTGCACGGCGATGTCGCCCGGCACCTGGATTTCGACCCGGCCGAGCACCCCGTGGCCCTGCAACTGGGCGGCAGCGAGCCCGACGCCCTGGCCCGGTCGGCCAGGCTGGGCCGGCAGTGGGGCTACGACGAGATCAACCTCAACTGCGGCTGCCCGTCCGAGCGGGTGCAGAAGGGCGCCTTTGGCGCCTGCCTGATGGCCGAACCCGATCTGGTGGCCGACTGCGTCAAGGCCATGCAGGACGCGGTCGACCTCCCCGTCACGGTCAAGCATCGGCTGGGGCTGGACTACGACGAGTCCTACGGATTCGTGCGCGATTTCGTCGGCAAGCTCTACGACGTGGGCTGCCGCGTCTTCGTGGTGCATGCGCGCAACGCGGTGCTCAAGGGCCTTTCGCCCAAGGACAACCGCGAGATCCCGCCGCTGCGCTACGGCACGGCCACGCAGCTCAAGCGCGACTTTCCCGATTGCGTGGTGGTGCTCAACGGCGGCCTGGCCGATGCGGACGAGGCACAGCAATGGTTGCCGGGCGAGCCGCCGGGCCGCTCCAAGGCGAGCGAAGCGCTTTCCCCTTGGGGGGACGCGGACACGCAGTGTGAGCGGGGGGCTGTATTCGATGGCGTGATGCTGGGCCGCGCCGCCTGGCATACCCCGCGCGTGCTGTCCGAGCTGTCGCTGCGCTTCTGGCCCGCGGTGCGCTTGCCGTCGGACGCGCAGGTGGTCGACGCCATGACGTCCTATGCCACCCGGCAAGTGGCCGCGGGCGTGCCCCTGCGGGTGATCGTGCGGCCCATGCTGGGCCTGGTCAACGGCCAGTCGGGCGCGCGCCGCTGGCGCCGCCTGCTGTCGGATCCGGCCCATCTGGCGGCCAACGATCCCGGCCTGATCTACGAGGCCTGGCGCAGCCTGCAGAGCCGGCACTACGAACCCGAACCCGCCATGGCCGTGCAGGCGGACTGCTGATCCTCAGGCCTGCGCCGGTTCGGCGCTGTCGCTCGGCCAGTCGCGGATATAGGCCTTGAGCATGCTGTTCTCGAACTTCTGCGCCGCCACGATGGCCTGGGCCATGTCGTAGAACGAGATCACGCCTTGCAGGGTGGGGCCGTCCATGACGGGAATGTAGCGGGCATGCTTTTCCAGCATCAGGCGCTGCACCTCGTCGGCCTCGGTATTGGGCGAGACGCTCACGGGCGCGTCGTCCATGACGGCGCGGATGGTGGTGTCGCCGACCTCGTGCTGGTTGTTCAGCAGGCGGATGATTTCGCGGAAGGTGAGCATGCCCACCAGCATGCCGTTTTCCATGATCACCATGGAACCGATGTCATGCTTGCTCATGGTGCGGATGGCTTCCGACACCGGCGTGTCGGGCGTTGCGGTGTACAGGGCGTCGCCCTTCACGCGCAGGATTTCTCTGACTTTCAGCATGGCGTTCCTCCTCAGGCTTTATTGTGCGCCAGCCGGGCGGGTTCTTCCAGCCCGAAGGCCGCGCATGCGGTGATAATGATGCCATGACTGCCTTGCGCCTGGCCGACCTGGCCACTGAAAACACCTTCGCGGCCCTGCCGGCCGATTTCTACTCCCGGCTGTCGCCGCGCCCGCCGGACGAGCCGCGGCTGCTGCACGCCAATCCGGCCGTGGCCGCGCTGATCGGGCTCGACCCTGCCGCCTTCGCCACGCCGGAATTCCTCGCGGTGTGCTCGGGCCGCATGCCGCTGCCCGGCGGCGACACGCTGGCGGCCGTCTACAGCGGCCACCAGTTCGGCGTCTGGGCCGGCCAACTGGGCGACGGGCGGGCGCACCTGCTGGGGGAAATAACGGGGCCTGAATGTGCCACGTCCGGTTCCACCCCCGGCAACTGGGAGCTGCAGCTCAAGGGCGCGGGCCGCACGCCTTACTCCCGGATGGGGGACGGACGGGCCGTGCTGCGCTCGTCGGTGCGCGAATACCTGGCCGGCGAGGCCATGCACGGCCTGGGCATACCCACCACGCGGGCGCTGGCGCTGGTGGTGTCCGACGAGCCGGTCGCGCGCGAGACCATGGAAACCGCCGCCGTCGTCACGCGCATGGCGCCCAGCTTCGTGCGCTTCGGCTCGTTCGAACACTGGTCTTCCAACGACCGGCCCGACCTGTTGCGCATCCTGGCCGACTACGTCATCGACAAGTTCTACCCCGAATGCCGCGAGGCGACCGGCGAATCGGGCCCGGTCCTGGCCCTGCTGGAGGCCGTCACGCGCCGCACGGCGCGGCTCATGGCCGGCTGGCAGGCCGTAGGTTTTTGCCACGGCGTGATGAACACCGACAATATGTCCATTCTGGGGCTGACGCTGGACTACGGCCCCTACGGTTTCATGGATGCCTTCCAGGCCGGCCACATCTGCAATCACACCGATACGCAGGGTCGCTACGCCTGGAACCGCCAGCCCTCGGTGGCGCTGTGGAACCTCTATCGCCTGGCCGGCGCCCTGCACGCGCTGGTGCCGGATGCCGACGCGCTGCGCGGCGCGCTCGACGGCTACGAGGCCGTGTTCACCGAGGCCTTCCACGCCCGCATGGCCGCCAGGCTGGGCATCGCCGGCTGGCAGGCCGAGGACGAGCCGCTGCTCGACGACCTGCTGCGTCTCATGCACGAGAACCGCGCCGATTTCACCCTGAGCTTTCGCCGCCTGGCCGGCGTGGTGCGCGGCGAGCCGCGCGGCTTTCTCGACCTGTTCATCGACCGCGAAGCGGCGGCGGCCTGGCTGGCCCGCCTGCAGGCCCGCCACGCGCAAGCGGGCGGGGAGGCCGGCGCGCGCGCGGCCGGCATGGACCGGGTCAACCCCCTGTACGTGCTGCGCAACCACCTGGCCGAACTGGCGATCCGCGCCGCCAAGGAAGACGATGCTTCCGAGATCGACACCCTGCTGCGCTTGCTGGCCGACCCCTGCACCGAGCGGCCGGGCTACGAGCGCTACGCCGAATTGCCGCCGGAATGGGCAACCGGCATCGAGGTCAGTTGCTCGTCCTGAGCCCGTCCGCGGCCTGCGGCGCGGGCCGTCCGCTCAAAGCTTGCATTCGCCCAGGTGCTTGTCCTGGTAGCTGTCGAGCGCCTTGCCCGCCAGCTTGTTGGTGATCACCCCCTGGCTGTCCTTGACGATCTGGCGCACGTAATAAGGCTGGATGGGGAAATGGTTGCGGCCGTAGGCAAAATGTCCGCGCACGGAAGGAAAGTCCGCTTTCTCCAGCGCCTTGACCACGGCATCGCGGTCGGAAACCTTGCCGCCCGTCTGGCTGACCGCGGCATCGATGGCCATGATCACGTCGTAGGCATTCGCGGCATACACCGAAGGGTAGCGGCCCTGGTATTCCTGGCGAAAGGCCGCCACGAACTTCTGGTTCGCGGGCACGTCCAGGTCGTGCGCCCATGACATGGTGTTGTACATGCCCAGCATGGGCTCGCCCACGGCGCGGATCACGTCCTCTTCGCCCGAGAAGCCCGAGCCGAGCAGGGGAATGGCAGGGGACAGGCCCGCGCCCGCGTACTGCTTGATGAAGTTGATGCCCATGCCGCCGGGCAGGAATAGGAAGACGACGTCGGGCCTGGCGGCGCGGATCTCGGCCAGTTCGGCCGAGTAGTCGACCTGGCCCAGCTTGGTGTAGACCTCGGCGGCCAAGGGCAGCGCGTAGCCGAGCTTGAAGCCGGCGACGACATCCTTGCCGGCGGGATAATCCGGCGCAACGCTGAACACCTTCTTGAAGCCGCGGTCCGCGGCGACCTTGCCGGCGGCTTCGGACGGCGCGTCGTTCTGATAAGACAAAGAGAACCAGTACGCGTTGCACTGCGCGCCGGAATACTGGCTGGGGCCGGGGTTGTTCGACAGGTAGGGGATCTTGGCCGCGAAGAGCGCCGGTCCCACGGCCAGCGCCACGTTCGAACCGATGGGCCCGGTGAAGAAATCGATCTTGTCGCGCTGGATGAAGCGCGAGACCAGTTGACGAGCCTGGTCGGGATTGCCGCCCGTGTCGGCTTGCACGATCTCGACCGGCTGCCCGCCCACCTTGTTGCCCAGCTGCTTGAGCGCCAGGTTGTAGCCGTCGCGGGCTTCGGCGCCCAGCGCCGCGAAAGAGCCCGAGATATCGGCGGCGATGCCGATCTTGACGGGATCGGCCAAGGCCAGGGCGGGCGCCAGGGTGGCGATAGCCATTAGCGTAACGAGAATGCGCATTGCTTGAGCTCCTATTCGATGCCGTATTTGCCCGGCGCGATGATGTCGTTTGGATCCAGGGCTTGCTTGATGGCTGAGCACGCCGCGTTGAACGCCGGCATGCGGCGCTGCTGGTGGAATGGTTGATAGGCCGTGGGCGCCCGCCCCACGAACACGCCGCGGCGCGAGAACATGTCCGACAGGGCGCGGTAGCACGCGTCGGCGCGCGCGCTTTCGTCGGGATCGGTCCGGTTGAAGAGGATCACGTGCACGCCGCGCGCGAACCGCGCGCCGCAGACGTTCGACACCATGTATTCCAGCCCATGGTCGCGGCAGATGTCTTCCGACAGGCGGCGGAATTCATTGGCGACGCTTCCCACCATGGGCAGGCCCGGCGTGAACCAGACGGCCCCGCCGCCCGGGCGCCAGCGCAGCATTCCCAGTTCGCCTTCGCCCGGCGCGCCCGCGTAGTTGTCCCGCGAGATATCGAGCGGCGCCATGTCCTCGGCCTGCGCCGGGTCGATGTAGCGCCCCTTGCCGGACTGGGTGAAATGCTTGCGCAACCTATCGATTTGCGGCTGCACGGCCTGCGCGCTGGCGCCATACAGGGCGCCGGAGACGGTCCAGGCGCCGATTCCATGCTGGCGCTGCAGGGTTTTGCGGGCGGCGTCGCTGAGCGCCTTCCTGCCCTGCGTGGCGGCATATTCGGGGTGCTTTTCCTCCGCCGCGCTCAGGTAGAGATCATTGGTCGCGCGCATCATCACCGGAACGAAGTTCGACAGTTTCAGCGGCCGGATCAGGTCGATGATTTCTCCCAGGTCATCGTCGTCCGGGAAGGAGAAGAAAAAGGACGCGATGTGCGGCGGCCTGGGCATCAGCCACATGCCCACGCGCGTCACGATGCCGTAATTCGACTGGGCGAACAGTCCGTCCAGGGTCGGCCCGAAACTGTATTTGGAGACATGCCAATTCAGTTGCTCCGGCGAGTCGAGGCTGCCGTCGCCGGTGCGGATGATCTCGCCGTTGCCCAGCACGATCTCCATGCCGCATATCGCGCCGAAATGGTCCGCCGCCGGGCCGTAGCCGCCGCCCTTGTCCATCGCATTGCCGATCACGCTGCCTTGCGGCGGGCCGGCGGTGGGCGACATCATCAACTTGTCGCCGCGCTTTTTCAGCTCGTCATGCAGGGCCTGGAAGCTCACCCCGGGTTCGATCACGCAATAGCCGAGCGTCTCGTTGACCTCGAGTATGCGTTGCATGTTGCGGCCCAGGTCCACGATGACCTGGCCGGGCAGCACGGCGGCCCTGGAGCCCAGGCCGATGTTCTGCCCGGCGCTGATGGGGAACAGCGGCACCTTGTGCCGGTTGGCCGCCAGCACGAGCTTGCGCACATCCTGCGTCGAGGCGGGATACGCCACCGCGATGGGCGCGACGTCCGCGGCGGGCAGCGTGTGTTCGCCATAGCGCGTCAGCGTTTCTTCGGCGAGCGAGATCGCGCTTTCTCCCAGTTCGTCGCGTATTTGCGCGACGAATGCGTGAATGGCGCTCGTGGAGGCTTGCAGGGTCATGAGGGTCACCAGAAACTGTTGCTGTCGGGAGCGGTATCCGCGCCTGCGCCGGACGTTTCCGCGGCAGGGGGGCCGGCCTCGGGTTCTTCGGGTTCCGGCCGCAGCGGAACATGGCCTGCCAGGCCGAGCGGCGCGGGTCCGCCGCCGGCCCAGTCGACCAGCTGTATCCAATGCGCCACCGGCGTGCCGAGGAACCGTGAAATCTGCACGATGCAGCCCAGGTTGGCGGCAGCCATGACGTCGGCGCCCAGTCCCGCGATATTGGCCGCCTTGCGGGCGCCCAGGCGATCGGCGATGGCGGGCTGCAGCAGGTTGTAGGTGCCGGCCGATCCGCAGCACAGGTGGCTCTCCGGCACATCGAGCACCTTGAAGCCGAGGCGGCGCAGCACCGCGCGCGGTTGCCGGGTGACGTTCTGGCCATGCTTGAGCGAGCAGGAATCGTGATAGGCCACGCGCGCGCCGAGATGGGCATCCTGGCGGGGCAGGTCGGCATCCGCGAGAAATTCGGACGCATCGACGCAGGCCTGCGCGACTTGCCGCGCGCGCCGCGCGAGATCGTCGTCATCGTCGAAGAGCTCGGGGTAGTGCTTGATGACGGAGCCGCAGCCCGAGGTCGTGACCACGATGCGGTCGATGACGCCTTGCGCCATCAGTTCCGACCAGTGCATGACCCAGCGCGCGGCTTGCCGCCGTGCCCGCTCGCGCTGTCCCATGTGCAGGTCGAGCGCGCCGCAGCAGGCGCCGGCCAAGGCGCCGGGCGCGTCGGCGACGCCTATGCCCAGGCGGGCGAAGATGCGGCGCGCCGCCTGGTTGATCTCCGGTCCCAGGGCGGATTGCACGCAGCCTTCCAGCAGCGCGACGGTCCGCGTGGCGGTGGGTTGATCGATCTGCGCCAGGGCGGCGGGCCTGTGCGCCACGGCGTCCAGGCCCGGTGCCTTGGCCATGCGTCCCAGCGCGCCGAAGCGTCCCGGAAGCCGGGCGGTCGCTTTGCCGGCGGGGCGTCCCAGGCGCAGCATGACCCGCAGCAGCCGGGGGGAGGTCAGCATGCGCGACAAGCCCGCGCGCCACAGGCGTTCCGGCCAGGGGCGCACGCCCGATTGCTCCACGTATTCGCGCGCGGTGTCGATCAGCGTGCGGTATTCGACGCCGGCCGCGCAGGTGCTGGCGCACGACAGGCAGGAAAGGCAGCGATCGATATGCGTGACGGTGGCCGGATCCGGCCGCTTGCCGCTTGCCAGCATGGTCTTGATCAGGCCGATGCGGCCGCGCGGCGATTCGTTTTCTTCGCCGTCCAGCACATAGGTCGGACAGACCGCGGTGCAAAAGCCGTAGTGCACGCAGGCATCGGCTACTTTCATTCCCTGATCCAGGCGCGAGATCGGGATGTAGCCGCTTGACACAGTCATGTCGGGCTCTCCATACTTGGTTCGTATTTTGGAATCGGATAGCGGGGAAGCCGCGTTGCGCTTCGGCCTGGATTTGAGTGTGCCCCCGCATGCCGCGCCTGGCTTGGCCGATCGCGTCACCCGTATTTGCCCAGCGTGCCATCCGATCTAGCGAAAACCCGCATACCCTCTTCAAGCGATATGCCCTCATGGCGACGTTGGCAGGCTGACGGTCCTGCCCAGAAACGCACCTCGTACTGGCAGGATGTCGTCTGCGAGACGATGCTGCACGTCACCATGGCGCCTGGCGAGCCGGCCGATGCGCGGCCTTTCGACGGAATACTCGAGAGCTGCGCGCAGGCCGACGCGCGCCTGGTGAATTTCCGCTCGTCGGCCCACCGGATCACGCGCGATGCGCGCCAGGCAGGCCTGGGCAACGACCAATACATCATCGTCGGCCTGCAGCGCCGGGGCATGACGAGCCTGTCGCAGCGCCATGGCGAGGTGCGTCTGGCTTATGGCGACATCGGGGTGATCGACGGCACGCAGCCTTTCCAGATGCAATTCGCGGACACCATCGAGCGCTGCGTCGTCCTGCTGCCGCGCCTTGTCCTGAAAGACCGCCTGCCGCGTTTCGGCGGGCTCAAGGCGCCTTTGCGCCTGGGCGCCGATGACGCCGTCACCGCGATCCTGGCCCGCACCGTGCAGGCGCTGACCACGGAGCACAGTTCCTTCGACGACGGCAGCGCGAGCGTACTGCTGTCGCACATCGCCGATCTGCTCGCCTTGCGCATGACGGACTCGGCCGGCCAGCCCGAGCTGCCCGGCCGCCTGGCTTATGAAAACCTGCTGCGCATCATTGACCGCCATCTGGGCATGGCCGGTCTTACTCCCGCGTACGCCGCGGCGCAGGCGCGCATGTCGCTGCGCACCGCGCACCGGCTTTTCAGGCAGTACAGCGAGCCGCGCATCAGCATCGAGAAATGCATCTTCGAACGGCGCCTGGTGCGGGCCTATCAGGCCCTGGCGCAGGGCAAGGCGCGCAATGTGTCGGACGCCGCGTTCACGGCCGGCTTTGCCGATCTGTCGCATTTCACCCGGCGTTTCGGCGAACGCTTCGGCATTTCGCCCTCGGCGCTGCTGCCCGGGGCAGGTGCCGGGCCCGATTTGTAACGTCTCGGATAAAATCGCCACAGGCGGCCTGCCAGGCCGATTTTCCGCGCCTCGCGCGGTGCGATGATGATTCCATGTCCGGCAACACTCTAGGCACTCTTTTCCGCGTCACCAACTTCGGCGAATCCCACGGCCCGGCCATCGGCTGCGTGGTCGACGGCTGCCCCCCGGGCCTGCCGCTGGACGCGGCCGACATCCAGGCCGAACTCGACCGCCGCCGTCCCGGCACGTCGCGCCACGTGACCCAGCGCCAGGAAGCGGACCAGGTCGAGATCCTGTCGGGCCTGTACGAGGGCGTCACCACCGGCACGCCCATCGGCCTGCTGATCCGCAATACCGACCAGCGCAGCAAGGACTACGGCAATCTCCTCGACACCTTCCGTCCGGGGCATGCCGACTACGCCTACTGGAAGAAATATGGCGTGCGCGATCCGCGCGGCGGTGGCCGCGCGTCGGCCCGTCTCACGGCGCCCACCGTGGCGGCCGGCGCCATCGCCAAGCAATGGCTGGCGCGCGAATGCGGCGTCAAGGTGCGCGGCTACATGAGCCAGCTCGGCCCCATCGGAATTCCCTTCGAAACCTGGGACGCGGTGGGGGAGAACGCCTTTTTCGCGCCCAATGCCGGCATCGTCCCCGAGCTCGAGGCCTATATGGACCAACTGCGCCGCGACGGCGATTCGGTCGGCGCGCGCATCGAGGTCGTGGCCGAGTCCGTGCCCGCCGGCTGGGGCGAGCCCATCTACGACCGGCTCGATGCCGACATCGCCCACGCCATGATGGGCCTGAACGCCGTCAAGGGCGTGTCCATCGGCGATG
>DASWPO010000161.1:0-11565 GCA_036404015.1 Bordetella sp.
ATCCGCAGACCATCGCCTACCTCAAGCTCACGGGCCGCGAGGACGAGCAGGTCAAGCTGGTCGAAACCTATGCCAGGACGGCCGGCCTGTGGGCCGACAGCTTGAAGAACGTGCAATACGAGCGCGTGCTGAGCTTCGACCTGTCCAGCGTGGTGCGCACGCTGGCCGGGCCGTCCAACCCGCACCGCCGCCTGCCCGTGTCCGACCTGGCTGCGCGCGGCATCTCGGGTATCGTCGAAAACACGCCGGGCCAGATGCCCGACGGCGCGGTCATCATCGCCGCCATCACCAGCTGCACCAACACCAGCAACCCGCGCAACGTGATCGCGGCGGGCCTGCTGGCGCGCAACGCCAACCGCGCCGGCCTCACGCGCAAGCCCTGGGTGAAGAGTTCGCTCGCGCCCGGCTCCAAGACGGTGGCGCTGTACCTGGACGAGGCCGGCCTGACGTCCGAACTGGAAAAGCTCGGTTTCGGCGTGGTGGCGTTCGCCTGTACGACCTGCAACGGCATGTCCGGCGCGCTCGACCCGAAGATCCAGCAGGAAATCATCGCCCGCGACCTCTACGCCACCGCCGTGCTCTCGGGCAACCGCAACTTCGACGGACGTATCCACCCCTATGCCAAGCAGGCCTTCCTGGCTTCGCCGCCGCTGGTGGTGGCCTACGCCATCGCCGGCACCATCCGCTTCGACATCGAGCGCGACGTGCTGGGCGTGGACGCGGCCGGCAAGGAAATCCGTCTCAAGGATATCTGGCCGAGCGATGAGGAAATCGACGCCGTGGTCGCCGCCTCGGTCAAGCCCGAGCAATACCGCAAGGTCTACGACGTGATGTTCGCCGTCCATGACCAGCGCGGCGAGGCGGTGAGCCCGCTCTACGCCTGGCGGCCGCAGAGCACCTACATCCGCCGCCCGCCCTATTGGGAAGGCGCGCTGGCCGGCGAGCGCTCCCTGCGGGGCATGCGGCCGCTGGCGCTGCTGGGCGACAACATCACGACCGACCATCTGTCGCCGTCGAACGCCATCCTGCCCGACAGCGCGGCCGGCGAATACCTGGCGAAAATGGGCTTGCCCGAAGAAGACTTCAACTCCTACGCCACGCACCGCGGCGACCACCTCACGGCCCAGCGCGCCACGTTTGCCAACCCCACGCTCGTCAACGAGATGGCCCTGGCCGCCGACGGCAGCGTGAAGAAGGGTTCGCTCGCCCGCGTCGAACCCGAAGGCAAGACCATGCGCATGTGGGAAGCCATCGAAACCTATATGCAGCGCAAGCAGCCGCTCATCATCGTGGCGGGCGCCGACTACGGCCAGGGCTCGTCGCGCGACTGGGCCGCCAAGGGGGTGCGCCTGGCGGGCGTCGAGGCCATCGCGGCCGAGGGCTTCGAGCGCATCCACCGCACCAACCTCATCGGCATGGGCGTGCTGCCGCTGGAATTCAAGCCCGGCGTCAATCGCAAGACGCTGGGGCTGGACGGTACCGAAACCTACGACGTCGTGGGCGAGCGCAAGCCGCGCGCGGACCTGACGCTGGTCATCCATCGCAAGAACGGCGAGACCTTGCAGGTTCCCGTCACGTGCCGACTCGATACGGCCGAAGAGGTGTCCATTTATGAAGCGGGGGGCGTGCTGCAACGTTTTGCTCAAGACTTTCTTGAGGCGGCACGCGCGTAATTCGTGTTTTTAAGCCGCCGCGGCTGCCCTGCGGAATGCCGATGCTCGGCGCTGGAAAGCGCCTGCGCTTCGGATCCCTCCGGACCGCCGCGGCTCACAGCATCCAACATTGATCGAGGCATAGCCATGACTCACGCTCCCCAAGTCCGCATTCCCGCCACCTATATGCGTGGCGGCACCAGCAAAGGCGTTTTCTTCAAGCTCACCGACCTGCCCGAGGCGGCCCGCGTGCCGGGTGCCGTCCGCGACGCGCTGCTGATGCGCGTGATCGGCAGCCCCGACCCCTACGGCAAGCAGATCGACGGCATGGGCGCGGCCACGTCCAGCACCAGCAAGACGGTCATCGTCGGCAAGAGCACCCGCAAGGACCACGACGTCGACTACCTGTTCGGCCAGGTGGCCATCGACCGGGCCTTCGTGGATTGGACCGGCAACTGCGGCAACCTCACGGCCGCCGTCGGCCCCTTCGCCATCAGCAACGGCCTGATCGATTCCGCGCGCGTGCCCAAGAACGGCGTGGCCGTGATCCGCATCTGGCAGGCCAATATCGGCAAGACCATCATTGCCCACGTGCCCATGACCGACGGCATGGTGCAGGAAACCGGCGACTTCGAACTCGATGGCGTGACCTTTCCGGCCGCCGAGGTGCCGCTCGAATTCATGGCCCCGGCCGACGACGGCGAGGACGGCGGCGCCATGTTCCCCACCGGCAACCTGGTGGACAAGCTGGAAGTGCCGGACGTGGGCACTTTCAATGCCACGATGATCAATGCCGGCATCCCGACCATCTTCCTGAACGCCCAGGACCTGGGCTACACCGGCACCGAGCTGCAGGGCGACATCAACGGCGACCCGCAAGCGCTCAAGCGCCTCGAGACCATCCGCGCCTACGGCGCGCTGCGCATGGGCTTGATCAAGTCGCTCGACGAGATCGCCGGCCGGCAGCACACGCCCAAGGTGGCGTTCGTCGCGCCGCCGGCAAGCTATACAGCCTCCAGCGGCAAGAAGATCGACGCCAAGGATATCGACGTGCTGGCGCGCGCCATGTCCATGGGCATGCTGCACCACGCGATGATGGGCACGGCGTCGGTCGCCATCGCCACGGCAGCGGCCGTGCCCGGCACCCTGGTCAACCTGGCCGCGGGCGGCGGCGAACGCAACGCCGTGCGCTTCGGCCACCCTTCGGGCGTGCTGCGCGTGGGCGCCGAAGCCAGGCTGGTCGACGGCCAATGGGTCGTCAACAAAGCGCTGATGAGCCGCAGCGCGCGGGTGATGATGGAAGGGTGGGTAAGGGTGCCGTTGGAGACGATTGTCTGAGTAGGTCCGACTCCCAGGTTGCCGGCCATGCGAACTGTCGCCAAGCATGGTTCCTTAGCCGGCAGCAAGGTCACGCACAGGTAAATCCACGACTGCGGGTTTTGCGCATAGACGGGATTGGTGTGCCTGCCGATACTGCCAGCTTTCTTTGGGCATGTGGGCAAAGCGTTTTGTCCTGGTGTGAAACGCCCATTGGAATATGTATTTTTATACATATAATTGAGGGCGCAGGCATTTCATGCGTTTCACTTGGCACGAGCCCAAGCGGCAGTCGAACCTAAAAAGCACGGGTCGGGTTTCTGGAGACAGGCATCGTCTCCATCAGCCACACGGAAACTGACGCGGAAATTCACGTTATCTCCATGCGCAAGGCGACTACAGATGAAATCGAAATCCTCAGCCTCTACCTCCAGGTCCACGCCGCCTCGGTTGCGGGTCGGTCTGAAGGACGTCAAGCAAGAGGGCTTTGCTGCCGCAGTGCAGGAAAAGCTGGGCAAGCAGCGTGTTTCCATCATGCTGGATACTTCGGTCATCGCCTTTTTCAAGGCCAAGGCCGGTGATCGGGGCTATCAGACGCTCATCAACCAGGCCTTGCATCAGGCCATGCTGGGTGAGCAATTGGAGGCCACGCTGCGTCGCGTCATCCGTGAGGAACTGCATCCGGCATGAGCGACCGCGCGTTGGCGACCGTCCCAAAACCCATACGCCCGCGCAAGGCGGGCGTATGCAGCACGGTTTTTTACAGTTCTTACTTGCGCTTCTCGATCGACACGAACTTCTGATCTTCCGGTCCGATGTAGTTGGCCGTCGGCCGGATGATCTTGTTGTCCACGCGCTGTTCGATGATGTGCGCCGACCAGCCGGCCGTGCGCGCGATCACGAACAAGGGCGTGAACATCGCCGTGGGCACGCCCATCATGTGATAGCTCACCGCCGAGAACCAGTCCAGGTTGGGGAACATCTTCTTGATGTCCCACATCACCGTCTCCAGGCGCTCCGCGATGTCGAACAGCTTGGTGCTGCCGGCCTGCTTGGAGAGCTTGCGCGAGACTTCCTTGATGACCTTGTTGCGCGGGTCGGACACGGTGTAGACCGGGTGGCCGAAGCCGATGATGACTTCCTTGTTCTCGACGCGCTGGCGGATGTCGGCCTCGGCTTCGTCGAGGGTGTCGTAGCGGCTCTGCACCTCGAAGGCCACTTCGTTGGCGCCGCCGTGCTTGGGCCCGCGCAGCGCGCCGATGCCGCCGGTGATGGCCGAGTACATGTCCGAGCCCGTGCCAGCCACGACGCGGCAGGTGAAGGTGGACGCGTTGAATTCGTGTTCGGCGTAGAGGATGAGCGAGGTGTGCATGGCTCGCACCCAATCCTCGGAGGGCTTCTTGCCGTGCAGCAGGTGCAGGAAGTGGCCGCCGATGCTGTCGTCGTCGGTCTGCACGTCGATCACGCGGCCGTTGTGGCTGTAGTGGTACCAGTACAGCAGGGCCGAGCCCAGGTTGGCCATCAGGCGGTCGGCGATGTCGCGCGCGCCGGGAATGTTGTGGTCGTCTTTCTCGGGCAGCACGCAGCCCAGCACCGACACGGCGGTGCGCATCACGTCCATGGGGTGGCTGGCGGCGGGCAGGGCTTCCAGCGCGTCCTGCAACGGAGCGGGCAGGCCGCGCAGGCTGCGCAGCTTTTCCTTGTAGGCCTTGAGCTCGGCCTTGTTGGGCAGCTTGCCGTGCACCAGCAGGTGGGCGATTTCCTCGAACTCGGCGTCGCTGGCGAAATCGAGGATGTCATAGCCGCGGTAGTGCAGGTCGTTGCCGGTGCGGCCCACCGTGCACAGGGCGGTATTGCCGGCCACGACGCCGGACAGGGCGACCGACTTCTTGGGCTTGAAGCCGGAGGGCGCGGCCTCGGGGGCGGGGGTTGCCGCGGCGGCTTTTTTCTTGGGTGCCGTGCTCATGTCTCACTACTCCTTGTTTGGGAAGGAAATGGCACGGCCGTTCCGCTGCGTGGATGCCGGCGTGCCGCTCGATTCACAGCTTACTACTTGGACTTGCCCTGTTGGAACAGGGCGTCGAGCTTCGATTCGAATTCGTGGTAGCCGATGCGGTCGTAGAGTTCGTCGCGGGTCTGCATCGTGTCGAGCACGTTCTTCTGGTGCCCGTCGCGACGGATGGCGGTGTAGACGGCTTCGGCGGCCTTGTTCATGGCGCGGAAGGCCGACAGCGGGTAGAGCACCATGCCCACGTTCACGCTCTTTAACTCATCCACGGTAAAGAGCGGGGTCTTGCCGAACTCGGTGATGTTGGCCAGCACCGGCACCTTCACCGCGCGCACGAACTTGTCGTAGGTGGGCAGGTCGTAGGCGGCCTCGGCGAAAATGGCGTCGGCGCCGGCTTCCACGCACTTGATGGCGCGCTCGATGGCGGCATCGACGCCGTGCGAGGCGATGGCGTCGGTGCGGGCCACCAGATAGAAGTCGCTATCGGTGCGCGCGTCGGCGGCGGCCTTGACGCGGTCGGCCATTTCCTCGGTGGAGACGATCTCCTTGCCGGGACGATGGCCGCAGCGCTTGGCGCCGACCTGGTCCTCGATGTGGCAGGCCGCGGCGCCGGACTTGATCAGGCTCTTGATGGTGCGGGCGATGTTGAAGGCCGAGGGGCCGAAGCCCGTGTCGATGTCGACCAGCAGGGGCAGGTCGCACACGTCGGTGATGCGGCGCACGTCGATGAGCACGTCGTCCATCGTGTTGATGCCCAGGTCGGGCAGGCCCAGGGAGCCGGCGGCGACGCCGCCGCCCGACAGGTAGATGGCCCGGTAGCCGGCGCGCTTGGCCAGCAGGGCGTGGTTGGCGTTGATCGTGCCGATGATCTGCAGGGGTTGTTCTTCGGCGAGCGCCTGGCGAAACAGGGCGCCGGGTGAGGCGGGGCGAGTCATGTCTTGTCTCCGTGCTACGGATATTTTTAAAGGCCGTCGCTTTGTGGCTGTCTTGAGCCGAGGGTCCCGAAGGAATCCGAAGCGCAGCCCCTTTTCAGGGGCGAGCAGCGGAATTGCGCAGGGCAGCCTCGGCGGCTAAAGAACGCAAAAAGCGCGAAAAAAAACGGCGACCAAGGCCGCCGTCTTTTTTCATCTGCTTACTTCAGCAGGTCTTTCACGCCGTCGCGCTCTTCGAGCAGCTCCTTGAGCGTGAAGTCCATCTTCTCGCGCGAGAAGGCGTCGATCTCGATGTCCTTGACCAGCGTGTACTCGCCGCCGGCGGTGGTCACGGGGAAGCCGTAGATGATGCCTTCGGGGATGCCGTAGGAACCGTCCGAGGGGATGCCCATGGTGACCCACTTGCCGTTCGAACCCAGCACCCAGTCGCGCACGTGGTCGATGGCGGCGTTGGCGGCCGAGGCGGCCGACGACAGGCCGCGGGCGTCGATGATGGCGGCGCCGCGCTTGCCCACGGTGGGGATGAAGGTGCCGTGGTTCCAGTCCTGGTCGTTGATGATCGCGTCGATCTTCTGGCCGGCCACGGTGGTGAAGCGGGTGTCGGGGTACATCGTGGGCGAGTGGTTGCCCCACACGATCAGGCTCTCGATGTCGGCCACCGGCTTGCCCGACTTGGCCGACAGTTGCGACAGGGCGCGGTTGTGGTCCAGGCGCAGCATGGCGGTGAAGTTCTTGGCGGGCAGGTCGGGCGCCGACTTCATGGCGATGTAGGCGTTGGTGTTGGCGGGGTTGCCGACGACCAGCACCTTGACGTCGCGCTTGGCCACGGCGTTCAGGGCCTTGCCCTGGGCCGTGAAGATCTGGGCGTTGGCGTGCAGCAGGTCCTTGCGCTCCATGCCGGGGCCGCGGGGACGGGCGCCAACCAGCAGGGCGACGTCGATGTCCTTGAACGCGGTCATGGGATCGCTGTGGGCGGTCATTTCCTGCAGCAGCGGGAAGGCGCAGTCATCCAGTTCCATCATGACGCCCTTGAGGGCTTTCTGCGCTTTTTCGTCGGGGATTTCGAGCAGTTGCAGGATCACCGGCTGGTCTTTGCCGAGCATTTCGCCGGAGGCGATGCGAAACAGCAGGGCGTAACCGATCTGGCCGGCGGCGCCGGTGACGGCGACTCGCATGGCGGGCTTGGACATGAAAATTCTCCGTGATGTAAGAAAGGAGGGCTGGAAAGACGCTGGGCCTTTCAGTTTAATCGGTGCGGCCGGCCTCGAACTTGGCAAAAATATTGCACAAGCGTTCGCCGGGCCCGTTCGAGCATCCTAGATCGGATTAGGGTTTGCGTCAATTGATCTTATATCTTATATAAGACATAAGACGTTGGACAGCGGCCGTATCCATGTGCGACAATGCCTCGCTCATTCACCGCCAGCTTCCAACCGGCCGATGGGCATGAAATCAAAACGCAGACCCATGACAGAAGCCCGGCCCGAACCCCTGGTGCGCGCTGCCCGACCGGCAGCCGAGGGGGGCGTTTCGCTCGCCTCGGGACGCGGTGAAGGGGCTTCGTTCAGCCCGCTCTACCGGCAGATCAAGGCGCTCCTGGTACAAAGCCTGGAGCGCGGCGAATGGAAGCCTGGCGAGATCATCCCCAGCGAAATCGATCTGGCGGCCCGTTTCCAGGTCAGCCAGGGCACGGTGCGCAAGGCCATCGATGAACTCGCCGCCGAGCACATGCTGCTGCGCCGCCAGGGCAAGGGCACTTTCGTGGCCACGCACCACGAGGCGCGCGTGCGCTACCGTTTCCTGCGCCTGGCGCCCGACGAGGAAGGCGAGGGCGGGCGCGCCGAAAGCCGCATACTCGAATGCCGCCGCGTGCGCGCCTCGGCCGAGATCGCCCGCGTCCTCGAGCTGCGGGCCGGCGAGACCGCGCTCATGATCCGCCGCGTGCTGTCGTTCAACGCCATGCCGACGGTGGTCGACGAGATCTGGCTGCCCGGCGCCGTGTTCCGCGGCCTCACCCTGGATCTGCTGGTCGCCAACCGGGCGCCGCTCTATGGGTTGTTCGAGACTCAGTTCGGCGTCAGCATGGTGCGTGCCGACGAGAAGCTGCGGGCCGTGGCGGCCAGCGGCGAAATCGCCGGGCTGCTCGGCATTGCAGCGGGCACGCCGCTGCTGCAGGTCGAGCGCGTCTCCTATACCTATGGCGACCGGCCCATGGAAGTCCGGCGCGGCACATACCTGACCAACCACTATCACTATCGCAATAGCTTGAATTGATGGATTTTTTTATCGGCGTTTGAAACAACTCACCACCTGGGTGAAAATACCGCGATTTCCCCGATGGGGAACGGGCGCATCCGCCGCGAAGATTTTGCTTTACCAAAAACCTAGCCATAAACCCAGAAACACCGAGGTCGTCATGACTGACTCAGCTGCTCAGAACGTAAAGCCAGCGCGTCCTGAATTTCGCAATATCGGCTTGTCCGACATTCGCCATTACCGCCTGCCTCTCCCGGGCCGGCTGTCCATTCTGCATCGCGTCAGCGGCGCACTGTTGTTCCTGTGCCTGCCCCTGGTCATCGTGCCGCTCTTCGGCGCCAGCGTGAGTTCGCCCGAGGGCTACGCCAGCGTGGCCAAGTGCGTGGGCTACATCCCCGTCAAGATCGTCCTGCTGATCCTGATCTGGGGCTTCCTGCATCACTTCTGCGCGGGCATCCGCTTCCTGATCCTCGACCTGCACTACGGCATCGACAAGGATTCGGCGCGCAAGAGCGCCGGCGTGGTGTTCATCGTCAGCCTGGTGCTCACGCTGATTTTCGCTCTCAAACTATTCGGAGCTCTGTAATGGCAGCCAGCAACAACTACGGCCCGAAGCGTCTCGTTGTCGGCGCGCATTACGGGATTCTCGACTTCATCGCCCAGCGCGTCACGGCCATCCTCATGGCGGTGTATACGCTGATCCTGGTCATCGGCCTGCTGGTCATGCCCTTCTCGTACGAGAGCTGGAAGGCGCTGTTCACGTTCCATGTGTACACCCTGCCCGTGGGCCAGCTCCTGGCCACTCTCGCCTTCTTCGCGCTGGCCTGGCATGCCTGGATCGGCGTGCGCGACATCTGGATGGACTACGTCAAGCCGGTGGGCGTGCGCCTGCTGCTGCAGGTCCTGACCCTGCTGTGGCTGATCGGGTCGGTCGTCTATTTCGCGCAAATCCTCTGGAGAATCTAAGCCGTGGTCGCTGTCATGAATTCCCTGCCGCGCCGCCAGTTTGATGTGGTGGTCGTGGGCGCCGGCGGTGCCGGCATGCGTTGTTCCCTGCAATTGGCCCAGGCGGGCCTGTCGGTTGCCGTGCTGTCCAAAGTGTTTCCCACCCGTTCGCATACGGTGGCGGCGCAGGGCGGCGTGAGCGCCTCGCTGGGCAATATGAGCGAAGACAACTGGTACTGGCACATGTACGACACCGTGAAGGGGTCGGACTGGCTGGGCGACCAGGATGCCATCGAGTTCATGTGCCGCGAAGCGCCCAACGCCGTCTACGAGCTCGAGCACTTCGGCATGCCCTTCGACCGCAACCCCGACGGCACGATCTACCAGCGTCCGTTCGGCGGCCACACCGCCAACTTCGGCGAGAAGCCGGTGCAGCGCGCCTGCGCCGCCGCCGACCGCACCGGCCACGCCCTGCTGCACACGCTCTACCAGCGCAACGTCGCGGCCCGCACCCACTTCTTCGTGGAGTGGATGGCGCTCGACCTGCTGCGCAACGAAGCCGGCGACGTGCTCGGCGTGACCGCCCTGGAAATGGAAACGGGCGACATCTACATCCTCGAAGCCAAGACCACCGTGCTCGCCACGGGCGGCGCCGGCCGCATCTGGGCCGCGTCCACCAACGCCTTCATCAACACCGGCGACGGCCTGGGCATGGCGGCGCGCGCCGGCATCCCGCTGCAGGACATGGAGTTCTGGCAATTCCACCCCACCGGCGTGGCCGGCGCGGGCGTGCTGATCACCGAAGGCGTGCGCGGCGAAGGCGGCATCCTGCTCAACAAGGACGGCGAACGCTTCATGGAGCGCTATGCGCCCACGCTGAAGGACCTGGCGCCGCGCGACTTCGTGTCGCGCTCGATGGACCAGGAAATCAAGGAAGGCCGCGGCTGCGGTCCCGATGGCAGCTACGTCGTGCTCAAGCTCGACCACCTGGGCGCCGAGACCATCAACAAGCGCCTGCCCTCGATCCGCGAAATCGCCATCAAGTTCGGCAACGTCGATCCCATCAAGGACCCGATCCCGGTCGTGCCCACCATCCACTACATGATGGGCGGCATCCCCACCACCGTGAACGGCCAGGTGCTCACCTGGACGGGCAGCGAGAACAAGGTCGTCAACGGCCTGTACGCCGTCGGCGAGTGCGCCGCGGTGTCGGTGCACGGCGCCAACCGCCTGGGCACCAACTCGCTGCTCGACCTGATCGTGTTCGGCCGCGCCACCGGCAACCACATCGTCAGCTCGCATCCCGAGCGCCAGCACCAGCACCAATCGGTGCCCGAGGCGGCGGTCGACTATTCGCTGGACCGCGTCAACCAGCTCGAAACCCGCACCTCGGGCGAAAAGCCCCAGGACGTCGGCAACGGCATCCGCGCGGCCATGCAGGCCCACTGCGGCGTGTTCCGCACGCTGGACCTGCTCAACAAGGGCGTGGGCAAGATCGACGAGCTGGCCGATCAGGCCAAGCACATCTACTTCAAGGACAAGTCCAAGGTGTTCAACACCGCGCGCATCGAGGCGCTGGAAATCGCCAACATGACTGAAGTGGCCCGCGCCACGATCAAGTCGGCGGCCAGCCGCAACGAAAGCCGCGGCGCGCATGCGCTCGACGACCACCCGACCCGCGACGACGTGAATTGGCTCAAGCACACCCTGTGGTTCTCGGCCGACGGCCGCCTGGAATACAAGCCCGTGCATTTGAAGCCCCTGACCGTCGAGTCCTTCCCGCCCAAGGCGCGTACTTTCTAAGCAGGATCACGCAATGACCAAGCGTATCATCAAGTTCGAAATCTACCGCTACGATCCCGACAAGGACGAGCGTCCCTATATGCAGAAGCTGGAGGTCGAACTCCAGCCCACCGACAAGATGCTGCTCGACGCCATCGTGCGCATCAAGAACGAAGTCGACGACAGCCTGGCGATCCGCCGCTCCTGCCGCGAAGGCGTGTGCGGTTCCGACGCCATGAACATCAATGGCAAGAACGGCCTGTCGTGCACCACCAACCTCAACGACCTGACCCAGCCCATCGTTCTGCGGCCGCTGCCCGGCCTGCCCGTGATCCGCGACCTGATTGTGGACATGACGCACTTCTTCAATCAGTACCACTCGATCCGTCCGTACCTCATCAACGACACGCCGCCGCCCGAGCGCGAGCGCTTGCAGACGCCCGAGGCCCGCGAAGAGCTCGACGGCCTGTACGAGTGCATCCTGTGCGCCTGCTGCTCGACGTCCTGCCCGTCGTTCTGGTGGAACCCGGACAAGTTCGTCGGCCCGGCCGGCCTGCTGCAAGCCTACCGCTTCATCGCCGACAGCCGCGACGAAGCCACCGGCTCGCGCCTGGACAACCTGGAAGATCCGTACCGCCTCTTCCGCTGCCACACCATCATGAACTGCGTCGAT
>DASWPO010000162.1:0-15071 GCA_036404015.1 Bordetella sp.
GTTCGGCAAATCCACGCTGATCCGGGAGCGGCGCCGGCCCGATTAAAATCCGGGCATGAGTTCCTCCATTTCTTCCGGCCGCGTGGTCAATATCGCGGCTTACCAATTCGTCACGCTCGATGCGCTTGCCGTGCTGCGCGAGCAGGTGCGCGAGCGGGCGCTTGCGCTGGGCCTGAAGGGCACGGTGCTGCTGGCGCCCGAGGGCATCAATCTGTTCCTGGCCGGCACGGCCGAGGCGATCGAGGGTTTTCTGCGGTGGCTGCGTGGCGACGGGCGCTTCGCGGATCTGCAGGCCAAGTACAGCGAGTCCGCCACGGTGCCGTTCGGCAAGATGCTGGTGAAGATCAAGCGCGAGATCATCCGCATGGATCACCCGGCGATCCGCCCCGAGTCGGGCCGCGCGAGCAGCGTGGACGGGCCGACGCTGGCGCGCTGGCTGGAGCAGGGGCGCGACGACGACGGCCGCGAGGTGCTGATGCTCGATACGCGCAATGCCTTCGAGGTGGATGTGGGCACGTTCGAGGGGGCGGTGGATTGGCGCATTTCGCGCTTCACGCAGTTTCCCGCCGCGGTGCGGGCGCACCTGGGCGAGCTGCAGGACAAGACGGTGGTGAGCTTTTGCACCGGCGGCATCCGGTGCGAGAAGGCAGCCATCTATATGGCCGAGGCGGGGGTGCCCCATGTCTACCAGCTCGAAGGCGGGATCCTGAAGTACTTCGAGGAGACCGGCGGCGTGGGGTTCAGGGGGAACTGCTTCGTGTTCGACGAACGGATGTCGCTGGATCCTGCCTTGCTGCCCGCGCGGGACCGGTAGCGCGATGCGGTGCGATTTTGATCCCGCTGCCATGGCGGCCGCGGGTCAGGCGCTTGTTGCCGTGGTTTCCAGAAGAGACTCGATGGCGGCCAGGGCTTGGCCGCCGCCGACGGCGTTCAGGCAGGGCTTGATGACCTGGCCGGGCGGGCTTTTGTAAATGCAGTGCCAGCTGCAGTCAAAGCAGGACTTGTCGTCGGCGGTGACGACCCGGTAGTTGCTGTGAGGGTCGGGGTATTGAAGGTAGTTCGTAAAGTCGGCGCCCGAGGCGAGGACGACGGTCGGCGCATTGCTGATGCGCCCCATGTGCATGGGGCCGCTTTCGTTTGTCAGGAGCAGCCTCGATGTGCCGATGAGGGCCAGGCTTTCCACCAGGGAGAGTTGCCCGGCCATGTCTACCGCCTCGGTATTCTGGATCAGGCCGAGCAGTTGCCGGCAAACCGCCTTGTCGGCCGGGCCGCCGATGATGACGGGTTTTATCCCGCGCGAGCGGTACAGATGGTTGATGACTTCGGCGTAGCGTTCAATCGGCCATATGCGTGTCGGGGTGCTGGCGCTGGGGGCGACGACCATGACGTTCGACGCGCTTGCCTGCCATGAGAAATTCCGCAGGCCTGAAACCTTGCCCCGGGCGTCATGGGCCGGGGCATGGCGGTCGATGGATCGAATCTTCCGCAGTTGCTTCGATATTTCCGCCATGCGCAAGGACATGTGCGTCTTGCCGAAGTTGTCCGGCAGGAGGTGGGTGAACAGCCGCTTTTGAAGCCAGGCATGGCATGGCGCGGTGAAGTTCGCCGCATAGCCTATTCTGACGGGGCTTTGGCTGGCCAGGGCCATGGCGTCGCCCAGTTTGGTGCGGGACAGGTCGGCGTCGATCCAGATGTCGAAAGTCGATTGCCTGACCAGGTTCAGGAGTGCGAGTTTCCTGGAAAGATGCTTTCTGATGGCCTTGGGGTCGATGATGTGCAGATGGTCGGCCAGGTTGATGATGCCGGCGATCTCGGCGTTCTGCCTTTCGGCAAAAAGCGTGATTTCCGCGGCGGGAGCGCAGTTTGCGATGCTCTCCAGCGTTTCGTGGAAGAGGATCCAATCCCCGATTCCGCCGCGCTTGATGATGCCTATCCTGGGTTGGCCGGAGAAGGCGCCGCCCTGCTTTTTGAGAAGCAGGTTCGTTGCAAGCAAGGCAAGCGTGCGTCTGGCGCATTCGATCTGGTAGAGGGCGGACTGCTTTATTTTCATGCCGGATCGTGGGGAGTCAGCCTGGATTCCGTAGCCGATCGGCTCGATGCCTCACCGATGCGGCTCGAGAACGCGAATTGCTACCGCACCCGCATCCCGGGCGTCGCGCCCGGAAACGGTTCCAGCACATAGATGCCGGGATTGGCATGCTCGTCCGCGTGGCTGGCGGCCAGCACCATGCCTTCGGACACGCCGAACTTCATCTTGCGCGGGGCCAGGTTGGCCACCATCACGGTGAGCTTGCCGATCAGGTCGGCGGGCTCATAGGCCGACTTGATGCCCGAGAACACATTGCGATGGCGGCCTTCGCCCACGTCCAGGGTCAGGCGCAGCAGCTTGGTCGAGCCTTCGACGTGTTCGCAATTGACGATCCTGGCGATGCGCAGGTCGACCTTGGCGAAATCGTCGATGGAGATGGTCTCGGCCAGGGATTCGCCGCCGGGAGGCGCGGCAGACTCGGCCGCGGGCGCTTCGGACGCGGCTTCGGCCGGGGGTTCGAACAGGTCGTCGAGCATCTTGGGCTCCACGCGCTGCATCAGGTGCTTGAAGGGGGCGACGCGCTCGGGCAGCTTGCCGGCGTCGGCCCAGACGAAGTCGGCGCCGCCGCCGAAGAGTTCGTGCGCCACGCGCCGGGCCAGGGCGGGCAGCACCGGGGCCAGCATCACCGACAGGGCCTTGAAGCCGGCCAGGGCGCGCGAGCAGATGTCCTGCAGGGCGGCCTGGCGGCCGGCGTCGGCGTTGGCGAAGTCCTTGGCCAGAACCCAGGGCTGGGCGGCGTCGAAGGCCTGGTTGATGCGGTCGGCCAGGGCCATGATCTCGCGGATGGCGCGGTTGTACTCGCGGGCCTCGAAAGCGGCGCGGGCGGCTTCGGCGGCGGCGGCGTATTCGGCCGAGAGGGCGGCGGTGCCGCCTTGCGCCGTTTCCAGATACCCCAGGGCGCCGTCGAAGTACTTGGTGACGAAGTTGGCCGCGCGGCTGGCGATGTTGATGTACTTGCCCACCAGGTCGCTGTTGACGCGGGCGATGAAGTCCTCGGGGTTGAAGTCCAGGTCTTCGACCTTGGCGTTGAGCTTGGCGGCCAGGTAGTAGCGCAGCCATTCGGCGTTCATGCCGATTTCCAGGTAGCGCAGCGGCGAGATGCAGGTGCCGCGGCTCTTGGACATTTTCTCGCCGCTCACGGTGATGAAGCCGTGCACGTTGATCGCGTCGGGCGTCTTGCGGCCGGCGAACTTCAGCATGGCGGGCCAGAAGAGCGCGTGGAAGTAGATGATGTCCTTGCCGATGAAGTGCACCTGCTCGGTATGGCCCTTGGGGTCGAGCAGGGCGTCGAAGTCCAGGCCCTTGAGCGCGCAATAAGCCTTGAGCGAGGCCAGGTAGCCGACCGGGGCGTCGAGCCACACGTAGAAGTACTTGCCCGGCGCGCCGGGGATCTCGATGCCGAAATAGGGCGCTTCGCGCGAGATGTCCCAGTCGCCCAGGCTCGACTCGCCGCCATCCGATCCCAGCCATTCGCGCGTCTTGCCGAACATCTCGGACTGCAGGTGCGGCGTGCCCTGGGCGTTGCTGGCGGCTGTCCATTCGCGCAGGAATGCCACGCAGCGCGGGTCGGAGAGCTTGAAGAAGAAGTGCTCGGACGATTTCAGCACCGGCGTGGCGCCGGTGAGCGAGGAGTAGGGGTTGATGAGGTCGGTGGGGGCGTAGGCCGAGCCGCACACCTCGCAGGAGTCGCCGTACTGGTCCTTGCTATGGCACTTGGGGCATTCGCCCTTGATATAGCGGTCGGCCAGGAACATGCCCTTGACCGGGTCGTAGAACTGCTCGATCACGCGCGTGTCGATGAGGTCCTGGGCTTGCAGGGCGCGGTAGATGTCCTGCGACAGCTCGACGTTCTCGGGCGTGTCGGTGGAGTGCCAGTGGTCGAAGCGGACGTGGAAGCCGTCGAGGTACTGGGGGCGTTCGGCGGCGTAGCGGGCCACCAGTTGCTGGGGGGTGATGCCTTCCTTTTCGGCCTTGAGCATGATGGGCGCGCCGTGCGCGTCGTCGGCGCTCACGAAGTGCACCGTATGCCCGGCCATGCGCATCGCCCGCACCCAGATGTCGGCCTGGATGTATTCCATGATGTGGCCGATATGGAAGGAGCCGTTGGCGTAGGGGAGGGCGGTGGTGACGAAGAGCGTGCGTGACGACATGGCTGGGCTGGGCTGTCTGTGAAAAGGAAAAAGTCCCGGGGGGAGGGAGCCTCGTATTTTAGAGGTTCGGCGGTGTTTGGGTTCTTGAGGCGCATCGGCGCGGCGGGGCCTGGAGGCGTGGCCGTAGGGTGGGTGGTCCCGCCTCTTTGGGGCGGGACCACCCACCGCCAACTCAGCGAATTTCGCGGGCCTCGACGTCGATGACGTCGGTGGCGGCCTTGGCGTAGGGCTGGCCGGGCGCGGCAAAGGGCGGGACGCCCGGATGCTGGGCCTGGCGCCGCTGCCAGTAGGCGCGCATGCCGAAAGGCTTGCCGCGCAGCTTGGCGGCGATGTAGAGCAGGCCCACCGCGACAGCCGTGGAGACCATGAAGATGAGCGCCATGAACATGCCGATCAGGGCGATCAGGGCGATGAACACATTGCGCAGCAGGCGGGGAAGGAAATCGTGCATGGCGGCTGGGGTGGAAAACCCGGCAGTAGGGGGACCCGGGGGTCGGGCCGGTATATCCGCTATTCTTCCGGAATGAGCGGCGGGCGCGACGAAATGTCCGCCCATGGGAACCTGGATGTCATGAGTATAACGATAGAGCAAATTCGCGCTGCGCTGCGCACCGCGCACGACCCCTACACCCGGCTGCCCCTGGCGGCTTCTGTAAAAGATCGTGACATTCAGGCGGGCGCGGCCGGGCTGGCCGTGCATATCGAGCTGGGCTACCCCGCCGGCCATGCGCAGGCCGACGTGGCCGGGCTCGCCGTCCAGGCGCTGGCCGCCGCCGGCGCGCCCGGCGCCCAGGTGACGGTGGGCTGGAAGGTCGGGCCCCACGCGGTGCAGAGCACCCTCAAGCCCCTGTCCACGGTGCGCAACATCATTGCCGTGGCGTCGGGCAAGGGCGGGGTGGGCAAGAGCACCACGGCCGTCAACCTGGCCCTGGCCCTGGCGGCCGACGGCGCCCGGGTGGGCGTGCTGGACGCCGACATCTACGGCCCCAGCGTGCCGCTGATGCTGGGCCTCAAGGGCAAGCCGGTGAGCCACGACAACAAGTCCATGCAGCCCCTGCAGAGCCACGGCATCGAGGCCAATTCCATCGGGCTGCTGATCGAGCCCGACTCGCCCATGATCTGGCGCGGTCCCATGGCGACCCAGGCGCTGGAGCAGTTGCTGCGGCAAACCAACTGGGGCGACCTGGACTACCTGCTCATCGACATGCCGCCGGGCACGGGCGACATCGCCCTGACCCTGGCGCAGAAGGTGCCGGTGGTGGGCGCCATCATCGTCACCACCCCGCAGGACATCGCCCTGCTCGACGCCCGCAAGGGCCTGCGCATGTTCGAGAAGGTCGACGTGCCGGTGCTGGGCGTGGTCGAGAACATGGCCATGCACATCTGCACGCAATGCGGCCACGTGGAGCACATCTTCGGCGAGGGCGGCGGCAAGCGCATGGCCGAGCAGTACGGCGTGGCCTGGCTGGGCAGCCTGCCGCTGGCCATGTCGATCCGCGAGCAGGCCGATTCGGGCGCGCCCACCGTGGCCGCGCATCCTGACAGCGAAGCCGCGGGCCTGTACCGCGGCATCGCGCGCAAAGTGGCCGCGCTCGTGGCCGCGCTGCCGCGCGACATGGCGGGCAAGCTACCCTCCGTCGTCGTGCAACCGGGCTGATGCGGGCGCCTGCCCGCATCGTGGCAGGGTGGTGCCTGTCGGCCTGGGCCTGTATGGCCTGCGCCAAGGCGCCGCTGGTCGAAGTGGATGCCGGCGACGCGCAGCCCGGGGCGGTGCAGGGCATCGTCGAGGCGGTGACGCGGGCCGTGGGCGCCATTGCCCGGCTGGCCGATGACCAGGACGCGGACGAGTCGGCCCGGCTGCAACGGCGCGCCGACGAGGCCGCGCGGTCGGCGCTGGCCACGCAAGGTTATTTCACGCCGCGGGTGACGCTGTCGCCCGGCCAGGACGCGCAAGGCGGTCCGGTCTGGCGGATTGCCGTGGCGCCCGGCGTCCGGGCCGAGGTCGAGTCGGTGGACCTGCGTTTTGCCGGCCGCGTCACCCGTCCCGAATACGCCGACCGCATCGCCGCCTGGCGCCGCGATTGGGCCTTGCCGGCGGGGCGGCCCTTCGTCAACGCCGATTGGAGCAAGGCCAAGTCCGATCTGCTGCGGGCCGTCTCCGGGCAGGACTTCCCCACCGCGCGCATCACGTCCTCGTCGGCCGACGTCGACCCGCAATCGGCGCGCGTGCGGCTGGTGGTCGCCATCGACAGCGGGCCGCGGGTGCGCCTGGGCGCGTTGCAGGTGGATGGCCTGCGGCGCGTGCCGCGCAAGCTCGTCGAGGGCACCGTGCGCTACGCACCGGGAGAGGCCTACGAGCAGGACAAGCTCGATCATTGGCAGCAGGCCTTGCAATCCACCGCCTTTTTCCGCGGCGCCTTCGTCTCGCTGGATACATCGAAGCTGCCTCCCGCGCCCGATGACGACGGCGATTTCACGCTGCCCGTGACGGTGCGCGTGACCGAGGCCGCGCCGCGCCGCGCGGCGGTGTCGGTGGGCGTGGACGACGCCTCGGGCGCGCGGCTGGAGTCCACCTACCGGCAGAACGTGGTGTTCGGCCAGCCGGTCACCCTGAGCGCCGGCTTCGGCGTGGACCGGCTGCGCCAGCGCGCCTATATGGACTTCCTGCTGCCGCCCGACGCGGATGGCGACAAGGACTCCATCGGCGTGCTGGCCGACCGCTCCGATGTGCAAGGCTTGCAGGTGACGCGCTTCGCGCTGGGCGCCACGCGCCTGCAGGAGCGCCATGCCTGTTGCGGCGGCCGGGCCGAATACGAGACGCGCTGGGGCGCCCTGCTGGCGCACGACCACGTCAAGATCGACGGCGGCGAGACCTATGACCTGCCTACCGCCACGGTCACCGTCGAATGGCTGCGGCGCGACGTGGACAAGAAATACGATCCGCGCGAAGGCAACCTGATCGCGCTGGGCGGCGGCGTCGGCATGGCGCTGGACACCGGCCGGCCCTATACCCGGGCGCATCTGCGGGCCCAAAAATGGTGGCCGGTGGCCAAGCTGGACTCGCTCACGCTGCGCGGGGAGGTGGGGCGCGTCTGGGCCGATGCGCGCACTACCGTGCCCGACGATTTCGGGTTCCGCACGGGCGGCGCGCGCACGGTGCGCGGCTATTCCTACCTGAGCCTGGGCGAGAAGCGCGACAACGCCGTGGTGGGCGCGCCCGCGCTGGCGGTGGCCAGCATCGAGTACGACCATTACTTCAACTACCGCTGGGGCATGGGCGTATTCGTCGATGCGGGCGACGCGGCCGCCTCGTTCTCGAGCCTGCACCCTGCCGTGGGCTATGGCGTGGGCGCGCGCGTGCGCACGCCCGCCGGGCCGCTGTTCCTGGACGTGGCCTATGGCCAGCGCGACCACCAGCTGCGCCTGCACTTTTCCCTGGGGATCGCGTTTTGAAGACGGTCCTGGCCCTGCTGCGCGCCGTGCTGCATTGGCTGCTGGTCTGGCTGCTGCCGGGCCTGGCCATGCTGGCGGCGCTGTGCCTGGCCTGCGCGCTGTGGCTGCTCGGCTCGCAAGCCGGCGCGCAGCTGCTGCTGCCGGGCGCGCTCGAACTGCTCGGCGGCCACGCCGAGGCCGTGCAGGGCAGCGTGCTGCGCGGCCTGCGCGTGGGGCGCCTGCAGGCTGCCTTCGGCGGCACCGAAGTGGACGTCGAGGGCCTGGCGCTGGAGGTCGACTGGCGCGCCTTGCTGGCGCGCCGGGCGCATGTGCGGCTGCTCGCGGCCGACCGGCTGCGCATCGTCCTGGCGGGCGCGGCAGCCGGCGCCGGACCGGACGATGCCCCCATGGCGCCCATTACCTTGCCGGTGGCGGTGGCGCTGGACCGTCTGGAACTGGGCAGTTTCGAGCTCGTGCGGGACGGGCAGCCCCTGCCGGTATCGCTGGACGGCCTGTCGGCCAGCCTGGCGGCGGACGCGGACGGCGCGCGCCTGCGGGTCGACGGCCTGCGGGCGGGGCACGCGCAGGAACAGGCGCAGGTCCAGGGCAGCGTCGAACTGGGGCCGCAGCCCTGGTCCGCGCAGTCGCTGCGCGCCCTGGCGCTGGATCTGTCGCGCGAGGGCGGGCAGGACTTGTCGCTGCGCGTCGGCAGGCAGGCCCTGGATGCGCGCACCGACAGGCTGGCCGGCACGCTGCGGGCCAGCCGCTTCGACCTCGGCAGCCTGCTGGGGCCGGGCCTGCCGCAGGCGCTGCTTGATCTGCAGGCCGATTTCGAGGCCGATGTCGCCGGCCTGCAAACCCTGCGGCGCCTGCATGCATCGGCGCGCATCGGCGGGGACAGCCGCTGGAACGGCCAGGCGTTGTCCGGCACCCTGGAGGCCGGCATCCGGGCCCTGGACGCGCCGGCGGATCCGCAGGCGCCGCTGCCGGGCTGGGCGCTGGACGCCGCGCAGGCCGACTTGCGCCTGGGCGCCAGCCGCATCAGCCTGCGAGGACAGGCGGATACGCACCAAGGGCAACTGGCGCTGGAGGCGAATATCCCCGCCCTGGCGGCGTTCTGGCCGGGGCTGCCCGGTGGTGCGCGGCTCCAGGCGCGGGTCGAGGGCACGGCGGCCAGCCACCGCCTGACCGCGCAGGCAAGTTATGCGTCCGGCCATGCCCAGGCCGGGCGGCTGGGCATGGCGCCGCTGCGGCTGGACGTGGCCGCGCAGGGCGGCTGGGGGCCGGGGCCGGACGGCGCGCCCACGGGCTGGCGCGGTACGGTGAGCCGGTTGTCGGCCGATAGTGCGGGGTTCTCGGTAGCGCTCGGCCGGCCGGCACCGCTCGCCTGGCTGCCGGGCGCGCAGGCGCCGCAATGGGGCATCCAGGTCGGTGCCACGACTTTGTCCCTGGCTTTTCCCGGCGGGCAGCGCCTGGTGCTGTCGCATGCCGGTTCGCGCCTGGGCGGCGGGCGCTGGGAGACGGCCGGTCGGGGTGATGGCTTGGCGCTCACCACGGACATGATGAACCAGTTGCACCGCGCCCTGGGCGCGCCGGTGCGGGCCGGCGGCGATGCCGCCGGCCGCGGCGCGGCGCCCAGCCAGCGCGTCGTGCTCGATGCCTCGTGGAACCTGCGCTTCGACGGCGCGCTGGCCGGCCAGGCCCGCATCGAGCGTCGCGCGGGCGATCTGCTCATCCCTGGCAGCCCGCCGATCTCGCTGGGCTTGCGCGGCCTGACGCTGTCGGTCGCGGCGACGCCGACCGGCCCGGCGACCAGCCGCCTGGATGCGAGCCTGGACTTGCGCACCGAGAAAATGGGCACGCTGCAGGCCCGCGCCAGCGCCATGCTGGCCGCCCTGGCCCTGGACGCGCGCCAGCCCGTGCGCACGAGCCTGGACGCCGACATCGGCGACCTTGCCTGGCTGGGATTGTTCACCGGCGATGCCTATGCTTTCGGCGGCGCGCTGCGCGTCCAGGCGCAGGCCCAGGGCACGCCGCAGGGCAAGTGGTCGGCCCAGGGCAGCCTGCATGGCACCGGGCTGCGCATGCTGCGGCTCGAGGACGGCGTGCAGCTGGTCGACGGCACGCTCGACGCGCACTTGGACGGCGACCGCTTCGTGCTGGACGCGCTGCGCTTTCCCGCCTCGCGGCAGGTGATGCCCCAGGACGCGCGCACGCGCGACTGGGTCGAGCACGATCCGGACGCCCAGGGTGGCGATGTCGAGGCCAGCGGCCACTGGGACCTGGCCGAGTCGCGCGGGCAGGTCGACGTGCGGCTGCATCGCTTTCCGGCCCTGCAGCGCGCCGACCGCTACGCCATGCTGAGCGGCGCGCTGCGGCTGGACGCCGAGTTGCCGCGCCTGCGCCTGACGGGCGACCTGACGGCCGACGCCGGCTGGGCCAGCGTGGACATCCTGCAGGGCGTTCCCACGCTGGACGACGACGTGCACGTGGCGCGTCCCGGCCAGGAGAGCGCGGCGCCGGCCACGCCCCTGCAGTTCGACATGGACATCGGCGTGAACGCCGGGCCGCGCTTTTTCCTGACCGGCATGGGCCTGGATGCGGGCCTGCAGGGCAGCCTGCGCATCGTGATGCAGGATGGCCAGTTGCGCGGCACCGGCGAACTGCGCACCCGCGCGGGCACCTTCCAGGCCTATGGCCAGAAGCTGCAGCTGCGGCGCGGCATCGTCACCTTCCAGGGGCGGCTCGACAATCCGCTGCTCGACATCGAGGCCGTGCGCACCGATATACAGCAGGTGCAGGCGGGGGTGCGGGTGGCCGGCACGGCTCAGCGGCCGCGCATCGACCTGATCTCCACGCCCGACATGAGCGACGTGGAGAAGCTGTCGTGGCTGGTCATGGGCCGCGCGCCCGACGCCAGCGGGTCCGACACGGCGCTGCTGCTGTCGGTGGGCGCGTCCCTGCTGGGCGGCGATACGCCTTTCTATAAGCAGCTGGGCCTGGACGATGTCGGCATCCGCACCGGCACGCTGGGCAGCTCGGGCAGCCTGCTGCCCGACCAGACGGTGGCCACCAACGCCGTCGACAGCACCAGCGCCAGCGACCTGGCCACTCAGTTCATCGTGGCCAGCAAGCATTTCGCCAACGGCATCACGCTCAGCGTGGAGCAGGCCATGTCGGGCACCGGCACGGTGGGCCGGGCCAGCTACCGCCTGGCGCGCGGACTGTCGCTGGACCTGAAGGCGGGCGAGGTCAACGGCCTGGACCTGGTGTACCGGTGGTTTCTGGGCGAATGAGTAAAATACGCGCCTTGTACAGATCGCAACTCGGAATTCGGGGCACCCATCCATGAGCATCAAGAGCGACCGCTGGATACGCCAGGCCGCCCAGGCCGGCATGATCGAGCCCTTCGAGGCGGGCCAGGTGCGCAACGTCAACGGCGAGCGCATCGTCAGCTACGGCACCAGCAGCTACGGCTACGACGTGCGCTGCGCCGCCGAATTCAAGATCTTCACCAATATCAACTCCACCATCGTCGACCCCAAGAATTTCGACGAGAAGTCCTTCGTGGACTTCAAGGGCGACGTCTGCATCATCCCGCCCAACTCGTTCGCGCTGGCCCGCACGGTGGAGTACTTCCGCATCCCGCGCAGCGTGCTCACCATCTGCCTGGGCAAGAGCACCTACGCGCGCTGCGGCATCATCGTCAACGTGACGCCGCTCGAGCCCGAGTGGGAAGGCCACGTCACGCTCGAGTTCTCCAACACCACCCCGCTGCCGGCCAAGATCTACGCCGGCGAGGGCTGCGCCCAGTTCCTGTTCCTGGAAAGCGACGAGGTCTGCGAGACCTCCTACGCCGACCGCGGCGGCAAGTACCAGGGCCAGCGCGGCGTGACCCTGCCGCGCACCTGATATGGCGGGCGCTAGCTCCGCGGGATAGGCCGCGCCATCAGGATCTCGTCGTACAGCGCGCCCGCCACGCAAAGCGCCTCGGGTTCCCGGCCGTATTCCCGAAAGCCCGCGCGTTCATATAACGCGATCGCCGGCGCGTTGCCGGCATTGACTGACAATTGCACTTGGCGCAAGCCAGGCAGCGCGGCGGCGCTGGCCAGGGCGGCTTCCAGCAGCCTGCCGCCCAGGCCCAGCCCGCGCTGCCCGGGTTCGATGTACATGCCCCAGATATAGGCCTTGTGGCGCATCTTGGACCGGGGTTGCCGCGTCATGCCGACCATGCCGGCCAGGTGGCCGCCGACGAAGGCGCCGAATAGCGCGCTTTCTTTGCCAGAGGTCCATTGCCGGAAGCCGTCCAGGTCCATCGCCTGCTCTTCTGCCAGGCTCGACCCGAACGCGTGCGGCGCCTCGGATAGCGCATCGAGGCGCAGGTCCCGCAGGGCGGGGGCATCATCGGGGGCGAGACGGCGTATTTGGACGGGCATGGCGCTGGCGGGCGGGGCGGCCGGTTGGTATGCCGGTCAGTATGGCGGCGGCAATGGCGCGGGGCAAGGTTTCCCGCTGCCAAACCGTGTCAACAGCCTGTCCCGGACTCGCAGTACACTCGCGTCCGTTATTGGCCCGAGGCCCCGCCGTCGGTGTGTACAGGCCCCACCCTCCTTTGGAGCGCCTGCATGAAATTTCGTTTTCCCATCTTCATCATCGACGAAGATTACCGGTCCGAGAACGCCTCGGGCCTGGGCATCCGGGCCCTGGCCTCGGCCATCCAGGCCGAGGGCATGGAAGTCATCGGCGTCACCAGCTACGGCGACCTGAGTTCCTTTGCCCAGCAACAGAGCCGCGCGAGCGCCTTCATCCTGTCGATCGACGACGAGGAATTCGACGACAGCTCGCCCGAAGACGTGGCCAGCGCCATCAAGAACCTGCGCTCGTTCATCGGCGAACTGCGCTTTCGCAACGCCGACATTCCCATCTACCTGTATGGCGAGACGCGCACCTCCGAGCACATCCCCAACGACATCCTGCGCGAGCTGCACGGCTTCATCCACATGTTCGAGGACACCCCCGAATTCGTGGGGCGGCACATCATCCGCGAGGCCAAGAGCTATGTCGACGGCCTGGCGCCGCCGTTTTTCAAGGAGCTGGTCGATTACGCGCAGGACGGCTCGTACTCGTGGCACTGTCCCGGCCACTCGGGCGGGGTGGCCTTCCTGAAGAGCCCGGTGGGCCAGATGTTCCACCAGTTCTTCGGCGAGAACATGCTGCGCGCCGACGTCTGCAACGCCGTGGACGAACTGGGCCAGCTGCTGGACCACACCGGCCCCATCGCCGAGTCCGAGCTGAACGCGGCGCGCATCTTCCACGCCGACCACTGCTTCTTCGTGACCAACGGCACCTCCACGTCCAACAAGGTGGTGTGGCATGCCAACGTGGCCGCGGGCGACGTGGTGGTGGTCGACCGCAACTGCCACAAGTCCATCCTGCACGCCATCACGATGACGGGCGCCATCCCGGTGTTCCTGCGCCCCACGCGCAACCACCTGGGCATCATCGGCCCGATTCCGCTGGAAGAGTTCGACCCCGAGAACATCCGCAAGAAGATCGAGGCCAACCCTTTCGCCCGCGAGGCGCTCGACAAGCGGCCGCGCATTCTCACGCTGACGCAGAGCACCTACGACGGCGTGATCTACAACGTGGAAATGATCAAGGAAAAGCTGGGCACCTACATCGACACGCTGCACTTCGATGAAGCCTGGCTGCCGCACGCGTCGTTCCACGAGTACTACCAGGACATGCATGCCATCGGCCAGAACCGTCCGCGCAGCAAGGAGGCCATGGTGTTCGCCACGCACTCCACGCACAAGCTGCTGGCCGGCATTTCGCAGGCCTCGCAGATCATCGTGCAGGAGTCCGAGACCCGCAAGCTCGACCGCAATATCTTCAACGAGGCGTATCTGATGCACACCTCGACGTCGCCGCAGTACGCCATCATTGCCTCGTGCGATGTGGCCGCGGCCATGATGGAGCCGCCGGGCGGCACCGCGCTGGTCGAGGAAAGCATCAAGGAGGCCCTGGATTTCCGCCGCGCCATGCGCAAGGTGGAGTCCGAGTTCGGCAAGAACGACTGGTGGTTCAAGGTGTGGGGCCCGGACCGCCTGCCGGCGTCGGGCATCGGCAGCCGCGATGACTGGATCCTGGAATCCAATGCGCACTGGCACGGCTTCGGCGACCTGGCCGAGGGCTTCAACATGCTCGACCCGATCAAGGCCACGGTGGTGACGCCGGGCCTGGACATGTCGGGCAGCTTCGGCGAGACGGGCATTCCGGCCGCGCTGGTGTCCAAGTACCTGACCGAGCACGGCGTGGTGGTCGAGAAGACCGGCCTGTATTCGTTCTTCATCCTGTTCACCATCGGCATCACCAAGGGCCGCTGGAACACGCTGCTCACCGCCCTGCAGCAGTTCAAGGACGACTACGACCGCAATCATCCGCTGTGGCGCATCCTGCCCGAGTTCTGCCGCGACCATCGCGGCTACGAGCGCCTGGGCCTGCGCGACCTCTGCCAGCAGATCCACGAGGCCTACCGCGCGCACGACGTAGCCCGTCTGACCACCGAGATGTACCTGAGCGACATGGTGCCGGCGTTAAAGCCGTCCGACGCCTTTGCCCGCATGGCGCACCGCGAGGTCGAGCGCGTGACGATCGACGAGCTGGAAGGCCGCGTCACGGGCGTGCTGCTCACGCCTTATCCGCCGGGCATTCCGCTCCTGATCCCGGGCGAGCGCTTCAACCGCACCATCGTGCAGTACCTGCAGTTCGCCCGCGAGTTCAATGCGCGCTTTCCTGGGTTCGAGACCGACATCCACGGTTTGGCTGAGGACGTTGGTCCGGACGGCGAGACGCGCTACTACGTGGATTGCCTCATCGAGGATTGAGCGGTTCTTGCGCCGCATCGGAGCCGAGGGCGCAAAGCGCTCCGGCTTCGATGAATTGGGCTCGGGCGCATGCAGGCGCCCTCGGCCCCCTGCGGGGGCTGCCCCAATTCATAGGCGCCTGCGCGCTTTGCGCCCTCGGCTCCGATGCTTAGAACCGTTCTATCGAGAACGGCCCGAGGATGCGTTGGGCATCGGGCTGGCCGGCCATGGCGCCGGCGATCAGCTTGCCCGTGTTGGCCGATCCGGTCAGGCCCAGGTGGCCGTGGCCAAAGGCGCACCACAGGCCGTTGCGGCCGGGCACGGGGCCCAGCACCGGCATGGAGTCGGGCAGGCAGGGGCGGTGTCCCATCCAGGTGGCGGCGCCGCGGGTGTCCACCGTCGGCAGGCCGGCCCGGGCGTGTTCGCCCAGCAGCAGGGCGCGCTGCATGCTGGGGGGATGCGTCAGGCTGCCGAACTCCACCGTGCCGGCCATGCGCAGGCCGTTCTCCATGGGGGTGATGAACACCTTGCGGT
>DASWPO010000163.1:0-10779 GCA_036404015.1 Bordetella sp.
GGCGGTCTCCGAAATCGACAGCACTTTCTCATTGAAGCGGATCGCGGCGCCATGCGCCCGGGCCAAATCCAGTTGCGCCTGCACGCAGGCTTCGGGCACGAGCACGCCCGAGGCCGGTTCAGCATAGACCAGCTCGTCGCCGCGCGGCATGAACTGCGGATAGCGGTAGGCGAACTCTTGCGCATCGAACACCTCGTGTTCGATGCCGAAGCGCTCGGCCGTCTCGATCGTGCGGCGCACGAAATCGGATTTGCCGTGATGGCTGATCGTGCCGTCCCGCGGCCCGACGATCAGGCCGCCGACCCGGTGCACCAGCGTCTCGCCGGTTTCCGCTTCGAGCGCTTGCCAGATTTCATTCGACCGCCGGATGAGCGGCACATAGGCCTCGCCCTCGCCCACCGCCAGCCGGGTGATCCGGGTCTCGCCGTGGCTGGACCCGCGGTCGTGGGGCGGCTGGAATTGATCGATGCCGATAACGCTGACGCCGCGGCGCGCCAGTTGATAGACCGTCGCGCTGCCGAATGCTCCCAGGCCCACCACGATCACGTCCGCCCTGCGTTGACTATCCATCTTTCCAAGCCTGCTTTTATTGATATGGCTTCATACTAGGTGCGGCATGGAAGGATCGCAATAAACCGGCATGCAAGATAAGCGGTTCTGATAGTATGAATCAGTTGGGTGCGTATTGATTCTTCCGTGCGCTGGCAGCGCATCTCGCTCATGAAACGACCTTCACTTATCGAAACGCATGCGCTGCGGGTTTTCGTCGTCGCCGCGCAAGAACGAAACATGTCCACCGCCGCGGCGCGGCTGGGCCTGAGCCAGTCGGCCGTCTCGCAGACCATACGCAATCTCGAAAACCAGGTCGGCGCCATTCTGGTGAACCGCCAGGATCGCCCCATTTCGCTGACCCCCGCGGGCAGCGAAATGGCTCATCGCGGCGCCCTGCTGCTCGACGGCATGATCGACCTGGGCAATGCGGTCGCGGACCTGGCCAAAGGCGTCAACCCCAATATTCACCTGGGCATCGTGGACTCCTTCGCCGCGACGTGCGGCGGACGCCTGGCGCGCGCCCTGGCCGCCCGCACCACGCGGCTGGCCGTGCGCACCGGGCTCACGCCCTCGCTGGAACAGCAGCTCTTGAAGCGCGAGCTCGACCTCATCATCTCTTCCGAAGCCGGCAGCGACACGCCCGCGATCAAGCGCTACGAACTGTTCAGGGAATCGTTCCTGGCCATCACGCCCAAGGCCAAGCACGCGTCGCAGGCCTGCGTGCAAGACCTGCGCGAGCTGGCCGCGGGGCTGCCGCTGATCCGGTACAACCTCGATTCGCACCTGGGCATGCAATTGGAAGAAGTCGTCCAGCGGCACCAGATCAAGTCGCCTCCCTTGCTGGAGTTCGACACGGCCGACACGCTGACGTCGATGGTTTCCGAGGGCCTGGGCTGGGCCCTCACCACGCCGCTGTGCGCCCTGCAGGCCGAGCATTACGCGGAACGCATCGACTATGCCTTCATCGGCGATCTGCAAGGCGTGCGGTCGCTGTACCTGGCCGCCCGGTCGGACCAGCACGAGGGCTTCGTCGAAGACGCCCTGGAGATTTGCCGCGAACTGATCCGCACGGATCTCATCCCCCGGCTGCGGCAGATCCACCCCCGGCTCGCGGATTGCGTCACGCCCTCGGCGCAGGCGCCGGCTTGATGCACGCGGCCAGTGCCGAGGCAATGTCCGGCACGGCTTCGAGCGTCGCAAGACACGCATGGAGCGGCGCCGCCGCGAGCGTGTCCTGGCCCGCCAGGCAATCTTCGTATTTTTCCTTCAGCGCCGCCGCGTCGACGGGATTGTGCGCATTGCCCTTCGCGAACCGGATCGGCCCGCTGCTCAGCACGCGCGCGTCGGCCAGCCGCACGGTGACGGTATCCGCCGGAGAGAACCACGGGTAGACGTCGCACTTCGCCGTGTCGATCGTGACGCGGATGCGTGGCAGCAGGTGCGCCACGTCGGGGTGGCGCATCAGCCCGGGATCGAGCTCGGCCATGCCCAGCCTGCCCCGCACGGCCGCCACCGCGACGCAGAACTTGAGGGCGAACTTGGCCTCGAGCGTGGTCTGCGGCGCTTCGACGCGCAGCATATTGGCCTGGGTATCGCCGACGCACAGCTCGATTGCCTCGATCTGCCGCGTGTCGAAACCGGGCTGCGCGCGCAGCGCGAGTATGCCGTCCAACACGCGATGCAGCGCATAGCAGACCGGATAGCGCTTGATGGACAGGCCGTATCGGGCCACATAGGCCGAGCCGTCGCTCAGGCCGACCTCGCCGGAAAGATCAACCCGGCCCGCCGGCGAAAGCGCGTTCAGCAGGCCCGAGCCATGCTCGATCGCATCCGCGGCCGAGGTCATGCCGCAGCGGGCCAGGGCGACCGCGGTCATGGCCTCGGAGGCGGCATAGCCGATATGCAAGGGCTTGGTCGCCGAACCGAAGTTGGCCGTGACGCCCGCGGCCCGGCTGCAGGCGATGCCCAGCGCGTGCTGCGCGATATCCTGCCGCAGGCCGCTCACGCTGATGACGGCGGCCGTCGCGGCGACCAGCCCCAACGTGGAAGAAGGATGCCAGCCCTTCTGGTGCAAGGCGTCCTGGTCTCTTCGGTAGAGCTCGGCCCAGACTTCATAGCCGATGACATAGGCTCGCAATACGTCCATGCCGTTGCATTGCGGCACGGATTGCGCCGCGGCGAGTATGGCCGGCACCAGCACGGCGCTGGGATGCCCCGCCAGCGCCACGTCGTCGTAGTCCAGCGCGTGCGCCGCCGTCGCATCGAGCATGGCGGCATCGGCCGCGGCCAACTGCGTGCCGTCTGTCCAGGCATGCGCTCGCGCCGCGCCGCCGCGACCCTGATCCCGGATGAACCGCCGCAGCGCCAGGACCGCGCCATCGTTGCGGCCGGCGACGATGCAGGCCGCGCAGTCGATGAAGCCGGACTTGGCGATAGCGGCGATCGCCGCGGGGACCGTCATGCGGCTTACCGCGTATTGCGCAATGGCGAGTGTCAGAGAGGCCATGGTTCACCTTGCCGGTTCGGCGCCGCCGCTCACTGCGGCACGATGCCCGCCTGCTGGATCAGCATTTTCCAGCGGGAGTATTCATCATGCATGTACGCCGTGAATTTTTGCGCATCCATCGGGGTGGATGCGAAGCCGACGGCGGCAAGGGATTTTGCAAAATCGGGGTCCAGCGCGACAGAGTAAACCGCGTCGCTCAGGATCTTGAGCCTGTCCTGGGGAATGCCGGTGGGCGCGGCGATGCCCACCCAGGACTGCATGGCGGGGAACTTGGGCCAGGACTTCTGCACGGGAACGACGTCCGGCAGATAGCGGGATCCCTCGGGCATCAGCACGGTCAAGGCCTTGATCGTCTTGCCGTTCAAACCGCTCAGGCTGGTCGCCAGATCGGCGCAAACGAAGGTCACCATTCCGCCCATCAGATCCACCATCGACTGCGGGCTCGATTTGTAGGGCACGCTCAGCACCTTGCCGCCCGCATCGCGGCCGACCATTTCCCCGCACACCGTCTGCATGCCGTAGGACGTGGCATACGAGACATTGTTCTTGCCTTGCCGGATATCGCTCAACAGCTCGCTATAGCTGTGATAGGGGCTGTCGGCCTTGACGACGATGGCCAGGGTGAAACCGCCCAGCCGTCCCACCGCCTGGAAATCCTTGAGCGGGTCGTAGCTCATGTCCTTGAACATCCAGGGATTCTGGGCGATGGTCGTGCCGGTGATCGCGGTCAGCGTATAGCCGTCGTGCTCCGCTTTCGCGCCATGGCTCGTGCCGATGATGCCATTGGCGCCCGCCCTGTCCTCCACGATGATCGGCACGTTCAGCTTGGGCGAAAGCTTGGAGGCGAGCGCCCTGACGATATTGTCGGTGGCGCTGCCCGCCGCAAAAGGCACGACGATAGTGATGGCATGCTCGGGATAAGCCGCGCTCGCAACACTTTGATAACACGCCAGGCAACCCCACATCCAGAACAGCAGTTTCCTCATGATTTCCCCTTGCGAAATCGCTTTATCTAACCTGGGCTCTCTCTGCGTAGGCCCTGTTGGTGGCACTATCCTGCGGCATCGCTCCCGTGAAGTCCATGCGGGATACGGGCAGCATCAGCGCAATTGATCGTGAGGTGCACGCCGCTTAATACTGGGGATTCCCCATGCGTACAGGGCGCGGCCTCTTGCACTAAGGTAGCCACAGCCAGCACGCCCTCCCGGGCGTTGCTGGTATTTACCCGGGATCGGCACTTGCGAACCGGGCAGGCACGGCAACCGAGGAGCGGGAATGCCTACACTCAGCGTCGACGGCGCGCGGATTTACTACGAGCTCGCGGGCGAAGGGCCCGCGGTGGTGGTCACGGCAGGCCAGGGCACCGGCCCACAAGCCCGCCAGGCGCTGATAGACGGCCTGGCGCGCCGCCACACCGTGCTCACCTACGACCCGCGCGGAACCGGCCGCAGCGACCCCGTCCCCCAGGGGCACGACATCGAGACGCTGGCGCAGGACGTCCTGGCATTGATGGACGCCGTGAAATTCGAGAAGGCGCGCGTCATCGGATTGTCCACCGGCACGGGCAAGGCCACGGTGCTCGCCGCGCAACACCCGGACCGGGTCGAGCGCCTGATTCTCGCCGCGCCGTGGACGCACGGCGACCCGGAATTCTTCATCCTGCAGAACCTGCGCAAAGCCGCCGCCCGGACGATGCCGCCAGAACACTACGCGCACTTCAATGCGCTGCTGCTGTACTGCCCGGCCTACCGCCGCGAGCATGCCGAACAATTCGCGGAGATGGCGCGCCGGGCCATCGGCCTGCAGCAGGACGCCGAAGGCACCGCGGCCCGCCTGGACGCCATCCTGCGCTTCGACGCCCGCCCCCTGTATGGCCGGATTGCCTGCCCCACGCTGGTCTTCGGCGCGCGCGACGATCTGGTCATGCCCCTGTGGTTCGCGCAGGATGCCGCGCGGGCGATTCCCGGCGCGCCTGATCACCATCGAAGAAGGCGGCCACATGTTCTTCGAATCGCGCACCGATGCATTTCTGCAAGACGCCCTGCCCTTTCTGGGCTGACCGACTAGGAACCGACATGCCTGAAGCAAACCTGCACACATCCAGCATCGTCATCGACGGACTCGTGGTGTCCCGCTGGAGCCGGGAGGTCTTCGAAGACATGCGGCGAGGCGGCCTGACCGCCGCCAATTGCACCTGCTCGGTCTGGGAAGGCACGCGCGACACCATGCTCTACATGGCCCGCTGGAACCGGTACTTCGACGAGTACGGCGACTTGATCATGCCGGTGCGCAGCGCCGGCGACATCCGCAAAGCCAAAGACCTGGGCAAGGTCGGCATTCTGCTCGGCTGGCAGAACACCGCCGCCCTCGAAGACCGTATCGACTTCCTGCCGCTCTTCAAGGACATGGGCCTGCGCGTCATCCAGCTGACGTACAACACCCAGAACCTGGTGGGCGCGGGTTGCTGGGAAGAGAACGACAGCGGGCTGTCGGGGTTCGGCCGCGAGGTCGTCGAGGAAATGAACCGCCTGCGCCTGCTCGTCGACCTCTCGCACGTGGGGCAGAAAACGGCATCCGACGCGATCGCGCACTCCAAGCGGGGCTGCGCCTACACGCACGTCGCCCCTTATGGACTGTTCAACCACGCGCGCAACAAGACAGACGAGCAACTGCGCGAAGTCGTGGAGCGGGGCGGCTTCGTGGGCGTCGCCACCTATCCGCCCTTCATGAAAACCGGTGCGGAGACCAACCTGGACGATTGCATCGACCTCTTCGAATACATGCTGAACGTGTGCGGGGAAAGCAATATCGGCATCGGCACCGACTTCACGCAAGGCTACGGCGACGACTTTTTCGATTGGCTCAGGCAAGACAAGGGCTATGCGCGCCGCGCGAACCCGGGGCGCGGCAGGGCGCCTACGGTCAAAGGCATGGAAACCCTCGCAAGCTACCCGAAGCTGACCGGCGCCATGCAGCGACGCGGCTGGCACGAAACGCGAATACGCGGCGTGCTGGGAGAAAACTGGCTGCGCTTTCTGGAAGAAAGCATCGGCTGATGTCCAACGGGCGCCGGCCGCGGCATTCGGGTTGAGAGCGTAGCGGCCCGCACGTTCGCGCCCGTCAAGGGGCCGGCGTTCGGGCGCGCAGATAGGCCATGCAGAGCAGGGCCGCCTGTTCGCGCAAGCCGCTCCTGAAACGGCGCGGCGCGCCCTGCTCGAGAAACGACCGGGCGATGCCGGCCAGCGCGCTCTGGAACATGAAGACCGCCATGGGCAGGTCTTCGGCGCGGATCTCGCCGGCGCCGGCCAGTGCGTCCGTTACCGCGGCCCGTATCCGGCCGCCCACCCGGCCCACCAGTTCCGTCGCGTTGAGTTCCGCGTAGATCTGGTAGAGCACCCGGGACACGTCGGGGCGGGACAGCTTCGCGTCCATATAGGCCTGGACGATCGTCGCCACCCTTGCCTCCAGGCCGTCCGCCAACGGGCCGCGGCACGCGGCCTCGACCGCATCCGCCACCCCATCCAGGTGCAGCGCCAGGACCGAATGCAGCAATGCCTGCTTGTTCGGAAAGTACTGGTAGAGCGTCCCCACCGAGGCGCCCGCGCGCTCGGCGACCCGCGTGGTCGTCAGGCGCCGCACGCCTTCAGCCAGCAAAACCTGAATGGTTGCCTCGTAGATGGCGGCCACCGTGGCCTCGGAACGGGCCTGGCGCGGCGTCTTTCTTGGCTCGAGGCCGAGCGAAGCGGCAGTCTTCATATGCGAATTCAAAATATGAATAATCCTTCATAAACTGGAGTCTATACCTGAACCACGCCCAAGCACCTGGAAAACCCGCCATGGCCACCCTGCCCCGCATTGCCTTGATCACCGGCGCCAACAAAGGCATCGGATTCGAAACCGCCCGGCAAATCGGCCATGCCGGCTTGCGCGTGCTGATGGGCGCCCGCGCGCCAGCGCTTGGCGAGGCCGCGGCCGCCCAACTGCGCAGCGCAGGCATCGATGCCCGCTTCATCCACCTGGACCTGGGCGATCCGGCGACCATGGCCGCTGCGGCGGCGGCCATCGAGGCCGCGTACGGCCGGCTGGACGTGCTGGTCAACAATGCCGGCATCACCGACCGCGCCGACGCCCCGCCGAGCCGGGCCAGCCTGGATGCAGTGCGGCGCATCTTCGACACGAATGTTTTCGGCTCGCTCGCCATCACCCAGGCCATGCTGCCCTTGCTGCGCAAGTCGTCCGCGGCGCGGATCGTCAATGTATCGAGCGGCCTGGGTTCGCTTGCCTTCAATGGCGACCCCGCCTGGGAATTCGCGAGCGTCAAACTGTTTGGCTACAACGCGTCCAAGGCCGCGGTAAACATGCTGACGGTGCAATTGGCCGCCGAGCTGCCGCCAGCGGGCATCAAGGTCAATGCGGCGGACCCGGGCTTCACGGCGACCGACCTGAACGGCCACCGCGGCCATCAAACAGTGGAACAGGGCGCCGAAGTCGTGATCCGCCTGGCCCTGCTGCCGGACGACGGCCCAACGGGCGGGTTCTTCTGCACGCAAGGATCCAACCCCTGGTAGGCGCCGCCCGGCGGCCTGCCCTTCAGCGGCGGTATTGCGCCGCTTCCGCCACATGCCGGGTTTCGATGATGTCCGAGGCGTCCAGGTCGGCCAGCGTGCGTGCCACCCGCAGCGCGCGATGCAGCCCGCGCGTCGAACCGCTCAACCGGTGCATCACCTGCTGCAACAGTTCGCGCGCCGGCGGCGATAGCGGGCAATGGCGTTCGAGCTCGGCGCCTTGCAGGGCGGCGTTGGGCCGGCCCTGCCGGGCATGCTGGCGCGCCCGGCAGCGCGCCACCCGCTCGCGCACCGCGGACGACGGCTCGCCCGGCGGGCCGTCCATCCAGCCCAGGTCCGCCGGCGGCACCGAAACATGCAGATCGATGCGGTCCAGCAAGGGGCCGGACACCCTGCCGGCATAACGCTCCACCTGTTCCGGCGTGCAGCGGCAGGCTTTCCGGGGATGGCCGCGCCAGCCGCAGGGGCAGGGATTCATGGCGGCGACCAATTGGAAACGGGCTGGAAACTCCACCTGGCGCAGGGCGCGAGAGATCGCCACCCGCCCGGTTTCCAACGGCTCGCGCAAGGCTTCCAGGGCCGCGCGCCGGAACTCGGGCAGCTCATCCAGGAACAGCACGCCGTGATGGGCCAGGCTGATCTCGCCCGGTCGCGGCCGGCCCCCGCCGCCCACCAGGGCGGCCGCCGACGCCGTATGGTGCGGTGCGCGCAGGGGCGGCCGCTCGGAAATGCCGGCCTGCGGCCCCGCGCCGGCCAGGCAGGCCAAGGCCGCGACCTCCAGGGCCTGCACCGGCGACAAGGGCGGCAGCAGGCCCGGCAGCCGCTGTGCCAGCATGCTCTTGCCCGACCCCGGCGGGCCGCTCATCAGCAAGCTGTGGCCGCCCGCAGCGCAGATCTCCAAGGCGCGGCGGGCACCCGCCTGCCCTTTCACGTCGGACAAGCAAGGCGATGCGGCTTCGGCCTGCGGACGCGCTGCCGGCTCGGCCAGCGGCAATTGCACCGTGCCCGCCAGATGCTGCGCAGCCTCGGCCAGGGTGCGCGCCACATAGACGCGCAGGCCGGGTACCCAGGCGGCAATGCCGGCGCTGCCGGGCGGCAGCACCATCGCCCCGCCGGGCCGTTCGCGCGCCAGGCCCAGCGCCAACGGCAAGGCCGAGGCCACCGGCACCAGCGCGCCGGTCAGCGACAGCTCGGCGGCCAGCATGATGTCGGCCAGCGCCTCGGGCGGCTGCCCGGCCGGCGGCGCGATCTGCCCCGAGGCCAGCAGCACGCCCAGTGCGATGGGCAGGTCGAAGCGCGCCGAGGCCTTGGGCAGGTCGGCGGGAGAAAGATTGACGGTGATGCGGCCCGCGGGAAACTCGTAGCCGCTATTGACCAGCGCGGCGCGCACGCGCTCGCGGCTCTCGCGCACCTCGGCTTCGGGCAGGCCGACGATATGGAAGGCCGGCAGCCCGCTGCCGACGTGGGTTTCCACCCGCACGGCGGGCGCCTCCAAACCCAGCAAGGCACGGCTGGCTAATACGGCTAGAGTCATGCATGCCTCGCTCGGCTGACGGAACGAGGAGTATGCGCGAGGCAAAGCGCCGCTTGGCGGCCGGTGCGACATTCATGTCACGCAGAACCCGCCGCCTTGCGTACCCCGGATCACCCCGCCGCACCTACGGGTATTCCCCAGCGGCAGCCGGGTCCATGCCATACTCTGTGCCCAAGTGCGGTGGTAATCGATCCTCATCCCTAGGGTGCCGGCGCCGTTCACGCGTCATGCGTCGCCCAGTCCTTGCCCCTTGCGGCACACCGCGTCGTTTTCCTTTCTCCTTTTCCCCTCTCTGTCCATGACGGATTCCGCTTCTCTTGTCCGGCTCGGTCGAGCCGGACTGTATTTGCTGTTGGCCGGCCAATTGCTGCCGATGATCGATTTTTCCATCGTCAATGTGGCGCTGGACGCGATGGCCGCTTCGCTGCACGCCACCGAGGTGCAGCTCGAACTGATCGTGGCCGTCTACGGCGTGACCTTCGCGGTATGCCTGGCCATGGGCGGACGGCTGGGCGACAACTTCGGGCGCCGGCGCCTGTTCGGCTGGGGCGTGGCGCTGTTCACGCTGGCTTCGCTGTTGTGCGGGGTCGCGACGTCGGTATGGATGCTGCTGGGCGCCCGCATCCTGCAAGGGGCCGCGGCGGCCCTGGCGATGCCGCAGATCCTGGCCACCATCCACGTCGGCCTGCGCGGCCGCGAGCACTCGCGGGCGCTGGGCCTGTACGGCGCGATCGGCGGCCTGGCCTTCGTGGTGGGGCAGGTGCTGGGCGGGCTGCTGATCACCCTGGACATCGGCGGCCTGGGCTGGCGCAGCGTGTTCCTCATCAATCTGCCCATCGGCCTGGCGGTGCTGGCCTGCACGCGCCGGTTGGTGCCCGAGACGCGCTCGCAGCACCCGGCTCGCGTCGATGGACCGGGTACGCTGCTGCTGGCGCTGGTCATCCTGTGCCTCTTGCTGCCCATGTCGCTGGGACCCGTGCTGCATTGGCCCTGGCAGTGCGGCGTGGCGCTGGGCGCGGTGCCGGTGCTGCTCTATGCCGTGTGGCGCGTGGAACTGCGCCAGGAGCGGCGCCAGGCCTTCCCGCTGTTGCCGCCCACGCTGCTGCGCCTGTCCAGCATGCGTTTCGGCATCTGGATCGCGCTGCTGTTCTTCTCGGGCTGGAGCGGCTTCCTGTTCTGCATGGCCCTGACCTTCCAGGCCGGCGCCGGCATGTCGCCCTTGCAGTCGGGCGATGCCTTCATCGCCATGGGTTCGGCGTATTTCATCGGATCGCTGTGCACCAGCCGGGCCGCGGCGCGCTTCGAGCAGACGACGGTGCTGCTGTTCGGCTGCCTGATGCAGATGGCCGGCCTGCTGGGCACGATGTACACGCTGTGGCGCGTCTGGCCCGCGCCGGACGCGCTGAACCTGATACCCGCGACCATACTGATCGGGTTCGGGCAGGCTTTCATCGTGGGTAGCTTCTTCCGGATCGGCCTGTCGGAAGTGCGGCCCGAGCAGGCCGGCGCCGGCAGCGCGACGCTGTCGACCGTGCAGCAGTCGGCGCTGGGCCTGGGGCCGGCGCTGCTGGGCGCGGTGCTGACGCATTTCCTGAATACGCGCGAACACGACTACCTGACCG
>DASWPO010000164.1:0-1984 GCA_036404015.1 Bordetella sp.
GTGCCCAGCATGCCCAGCAGCACCAGCAGGCCGACCAGGTACGGCGTCAGCGCGGGCGCGGGCAGAGCGATGCGCTCGCCCTCGATGCGCAGGCGCACGGCGTTGCGCAGGCTCGGATGCAGCTGGCCCAGCCAGGTCCCCAGGTCGGATTGCGCCGGCGCCACCTCGGCCACGGCCTGCTTCAGCGTGGCGGTGGCCTGTCGGTAGCGGTACAGCTCCAGGGCACCGGCGATGTAGCAGGCGCCGATCACCAGCGCGATCGCCGCGCCCAGCGGGTTGGAGCCGAGGTAGCCGATGCCGACCCAGCACACGGCCAGCAGGCCCAGGAGGAAGACGACGGGGTTGAGCAGATTCTTCATGAGGTCCCAGTTAGTGGGTGCGCAGCGCTGCAAGCAGGCCGTCGATCGGTTGGAAACGCACGTCCAGTTCGGCCAGCAGCAGCTGCTGCATGTCCCTGCGGAATCCCTCCAGCCAGGCGCGCTGGGCGGCCGGCGTCGGGTCCTGTGGAGGCGGGGTGTCGTCCTGCGCGGGCGGTGCTTCACCCTGGCGCAGGCGTTCGAAATGTTCGCCCAGCAACGTGGGCACAGCGGCCAGCAGGGTCTGTTCGCGCGGGCTCAATGTCAGTTCCATCACCGCGTCGATCTCGGCCAGGCGCGCGCGTTCGCCCGATTGCGCGGCCAGCATGTCGCGCAGGCGACCGCGCAGGTAGCCGGTCGCGGTCTGCATCGCCTGCTGTCGGGCCACGTAGCGTTTGCGAAAAACGGAAAAATCCAGCGCCGGGCCGGGCGCTGGATCGTCGGCAGTGCCCGGGTCGGGCGATTGGGCCGTCGGGTTCAGCTCGGGCGCCTCCAGGATGGCCTGGGCCAGCGAGGTGCGCAGGCGGGCGCATTCGGCTTCTTCGGTGCTGCCGAAGGCCGGCGCGTCGGTGCCGGGAGCGGGGCTGCCATCGAGCGCCCGGGACAGGACGATGGCGCGGTTCCAGTCGACCCAATGGCTCAGCCGGTCGGACAAGGCATGGCGCGATGGCGGCACGTCAACGTCGGTCAACCGGGCAAGCAGGCGGATGAACGCCGGGCCAGGCAGCGGCGTCCGTTGAGGGGCTTTCGACATTGGACTGGCTAAAACGCGCCATTTTACACGCCAATGACAGTGCCCGCCGGACTGGGGCAGGGCGCGGCTCCCGGCGAGCAGCGGTCCAAGCTGAACGGACTGGCGATGCAGGTGGACATGCGGAAAGGGCCGGCGGTTGTCCGCTGGCCCTCCTGGAGTCCCGATGGATTGACCGATCAGCGCTTGGCGAAGGCCAGCAGGTCGGCGTTGAACGTATCGGCATGGGTGACGGTCAGGCCGTGCGGGGCGCCGGGATAGATCTTCAGTTCGGCGTTTCTGATGATCTTCGAGGACAGCTTGCCGGCCGCGTCGATCGGTACGATCTGGTCGTCGTCGCCGTGGATGACCAGGGTCGGTACGTTGATCTTCTCCAGGTCCTGCGTGTAGTCGACTTGCGAAAACGCATGAATGCAGTCGTACTGGCCCTTGATCCCGCCGGCCATGCCTTGCAGCCAGAAGTGGTCGCGCATGCCCGGGGTGACGGTGTTGCCCTCGCGGTTGGCGCCGAAGAACGGGCCGCTCAGGTCCCGGAAGAACTGCGAGCGATCGCCGGCGGTGCCGGCCCGGATCCCGTCGAACACCTCCAGCGGGGTGCCGTTGGGATTGCCGGGGGTCTTGAGCATCAGCGGCGGCACCGCGCCGACCAGGACCATCTTGGCCACGCGCCTGGTGCCGTGGCGGCCGACGTAGTGGGCGATCTCGCCGCCACCGGTGGAATGCCCGACCAGGATTGCGTCGCGCACGTCCAGCGTGTCCAGCACGGCGGCCAGGTCGTCGGCATAGGTGTCCATGTCGTTGCCGGTCCAGGTCTGGTCCGAGCGGCCGTGGCTGCGGCGGTCATGGGCGATCACGCGGTAGCCCTGTTGGCCCATGA